>NZ_JBHXSK010000141.1:0-1101 GCF_042716195.1 Streptomyces sp. NPDC058683 | reverse complement strand
GCGTAGGCGATGGTCCCGTCGGGCCGGTGGTGGAACCACTCGGGGTGCTTCTCCACCCAGGGATGGTCGGGCGAGCACTGCAACGCGAAGTCCAGTGCGATCTCCAGGCCGTGCCGGCCGGCCTCGGCCACGAACCACCGGAAGTCCTCCAGGGTCCCCAGAGCCGGATGCACGGCGTCGTGCCCGCCCTCGGGCGAACCGATCGCCCACGGCACTCCCACGTCCTCAGGACCAGCGCTCAGGGTGTTGTTGCGGCCCTTGCGGAAGGTGGTCCCGATGGGGTGGATCGGCGGGAGGTAGACGACGTCGAAGCCCATCTCCGCGATCGCCGGCAGCCGCCGGGCCGCTGTCCGGAACGTGCCGTGCGGCCGCTCGGGGGTGCCCTCGGAGCGCGGGAAGAACTCGTACCAGGAGCCGTACAGGGCCCGCTCGCGCTCGACGAGCAGCGGCAACGGCTCGGAGCAGGTGACCAGCTCCCGCAGCGGATGGCGGGTGAGGATCTCGTCCACCTCGGGAGTCAGCGCGCCGGCCAGACGGATGTGCAGGGCGAGGGTGTCGTCGCCCAGGGCGCGGGCCGCTGCCACGACCCGCTCGCGCTCCAGTCCCGCGGGCATCCGGGCGGCCGCGCGCGCGTACAGCTCGGTGCCCTCCTCCAGGACCAGACCGGTGTCGATGCCCGCCGGGATCTTCACCCGCGCGTGCCGCCGCCAGGTGGTGAGCGGGGCGCTCCAGGCCTCGACGTGATACGTCCAACGACCCGGTTTCCCGTTGACGGTGACCTCGGCGCCCCAGCGGTCGGTGCCGGGGACCAGCTCCCGCATCGGCGCCCAGGGGCCGGGCCGGCCCTCGGGGTCGCACAGCACCACGTTGGCGCCGACGGCGTCATGACCCTCGCGGAAGACGGTGGCGGTGACCTGGAAGGTCTCGCCGGGGACCGCCTTCGCCGGACGCCCGCCGCCGTCCACGGCCGGTTGCACGTCACGCACCGGAACACGGCCGATGGCCTCTGTCGCCTTCATGGGTCTCACCTCCGCCGTGCGCGGAGCCGGGCCCCGGGCCCGGCTCCGCAAGTCCGTAGTGCGCGGGAGGACGAGGCGTCCT
>NZ_JBHXSK010000140.1:0-1141 GCF_042716195.1 Streptomyces sp. NPDC058683 | reverse complement strand
GGGTTGGTGGCAGGTGGTGCAGACGCCGGTCCAGCACCTCAGGACGTCCTGGAGGGCGTCGAGGATCTGGTAGAGAGTGAGGGCGGTCCGGGCGCTTTTGGGGCCAGGCGCTGTTCTGTGAGGAAGGCGTGGGCGGCGGTCACGAGGGTGACGTGGTGGTGCCAGCCCGGCCAGGAACGCCCTTCGAAGTGGTCCAGGCCCAGGCCGTGCTTGAGTTCGCGGTAGTCGTGCTCGATGCGCCAGCGGACCTTGGCCAGACGGACCAGGTCGGCGATGGGGGTGTCGGCCGGCAGGTTGGAGAGCCAGTACTCGGTCGGCGTCTCGGCGTCGGCGGGCCATTCCATCAGCAGCCAGCAGTCGGGCAGGATCCCGTCCCACCAGCCCTGTTCTGCCGAGGCCGCGCCCTTGATCGGACGCTCGACCGCTTTGCCTGCCGGGCGCACCCGCACGGCGGCGAAGCGGGAGCGTAACTCTCCTCGCGAGCCGTTCCGCCAGGTGAGAGGGGTGAATGCGTCCTGTCCGAGGCTGGCGGCCAGGGTTGCCACCGACGGTGCGGCCTGTCGGTAGCGGGGCTGGGGCCAGCAGCCGACAGGCCCGTTGCGGGCCGGAGCGACGGGTTTGGTCTCGAAGGAGTGGGCGCTCACATCCGAGCGGACGGCCAGGACGTAGGCAAGCCCGCGCTCGGACAGCGCGGACCGCAGGTGGGCGTTCGTGCCGTAGGCGGCGTCGGCCACGACGACCGGCGGCTTCATGCCCCAGCCGGCGAGCGTGTCGAGCATGTCCAGGGCCAGGCGCCACTTCTCGCGGTGCGTGACCTCCGCCGGGATACGGGCAAGAGTCCTGCGCGCGGTGCCCGACGCCCACTCCTCGGGCAGGAACAGGCGCCATTGCAGCGGGCAGGACGCGGTATCGGTCGCGGCGTGGACACTGACCGCAACCTGGCAGTTGGCCCGCTTGCCCAGGGCTCCGCAGTACTGCGGAGCCACCGCGACCGACATCCTCCCGTCCTTGGGCACCGACACATCGTCGATCACCCACGCCACCGCGTTGATCAACGGCAGCATGCGTTCGTTGATCCGCCGTTGCACCGGCACCGGGTCCCAGGTCGACTGGTTCACGAACTGCTGCAGGTTCTGCTCGT
>NZ_JBHXSK010000139.1:0-1181 GCF_042716195.1 Streptomyces sp. NPDC058683 | reverse complement strand
CCGGACGCTTCCTCTCCATCGACCCCGTCCCCGGCGGCAACGCAAACGCCTACGTATACCCCAGCGACCCCATCAACGCCTACGACCTCAACGGACGTAGCCGGTGGTCCTGGATCAAGGGGGGCTATCGGGCCACGCGGACGTTCTTCCATTACACGCCGACGAAGTGGTTGTTCTTCGCGAAGAAGTGCAAATACTTCTGCATGCGAGATGGGCGCCCGGCGCTTCACTGGGGCAACCATCAGAACAGGATCGAATGGAGCGGCCACTGGGGATGGCACTACAACAGGGCCGGAGACAAGGGCCACTACAGCGTCCGGCGTGGGCTCTGGAACCTCGGCAAATCAGGGTTCCGCAGAGCATGGCGCTGGGGGACGCGCCGTTGACAGATAGCCTCTAGCGACCCCTGGGGGGCCGGGCCCTTCGGAGCTTGGCCCCCCAGGCGGTCCCATCACGCTAACGAAAGACCACCATCGTGAAAATTACATCGGCTACCGACGCCGACATGGAAATCTTCCTGGCTGCAGTGGGGGAGTATTTGGGAAGAGTCGGCGCAGAAACAACGATCGATCTATACGCCGACTTCGAGATTACGGATCCTGAGCCGCAACGTCTCTTCGATGAGATGCGGCAGGATGCTTCGGTTCAGGCCAAGAGCGCGAATGCGGGACGCCGCAGGGGAGATCCCTATATGGGCGTTCCGCTGGATCTCACGAGCGACAAGGGCATCACCTACTTCTCACGGCTTGCCCACCGCACTATCGGCTGCGAATCGGTCCTCAAAAATCGGGTGATCTTCTCCACGGTCGAGAACGAGCGGATCGTGCTCATGGGCATCCCCGACCAGGAGGTCGAAGCCCTTGAGTCGAAGGCCCGCGAGGCTGGTGCGACGACGCTGTCCCGCGTTGCTTGACGCTGGATGAGCGGCGGCCCGCTCAGGGCGAGACCTACGCTTCCATCTCGCCCTTCGGCTTGATGTTGGAGGTCCTGGCGGGCACGACCCGTCACGCGGCCGTCACGGTCACCCGGTTGCGAACCACGTGAGCCGTGCCGGGCGCCTCGGTGGCGAACATCTGGGTCGGCTTCGTGCCGTGCCGGGTATCCCTCGTGCCGGGGCCGACGGCCGGCCCCGGCACGAGGAGAACTGCGGAGTGTCTGTTCAACACCTGCGGGCGATGGAC
>NZ_JBHXSK010000138.1:0-1426 GCF_042716195.1 Streptomyces sp. NPDC058683 | reverse complement strand
CTAGTGTGATGCGCCAGAAATCCTGAGGGTTAGTTCTGCTCTGTTTTCTGGCCGGTGGTTCCGACCTTGGTGAGGTAGTGGGCGAGGGAGTTGAGGATCTCGTCGGCTGTCTTGGTCCAGGTGAAGGACCGCGGGTTTTCGTTCCAGGTGTCGATCCACGCGGTGATGTCGTCCTCCAGTGCCTTCACGGAGGTGTGGACGCCGCGGCGGATGAGCTTGTCGGTGAGCAGGCCGAACCACCGCTCCACCTGGTTCATCCAAGACGAGCCGGTGGGGGTGAAATGGACGTGGAAGCGAGGGTGTCTGGCGAGCCAGGTCCTGATCTCGGCGGTGTTGTGAGTGGCGTAGTTGTCGCAGACGAGGTGCACGTCGAGGCCGGCGGGCACCGCCTTGTCGATCCGGATCAGGAACTTCTTGAACTCGATCGCCCGGTGACGGCGGTGCAGGGCCGATATGACGGTGCCGTCGGCGATGTTGAAGGCGGCGAACAGGCTGGTGATGCCGTGCCTGAGATAGTCGTGGGTGCGGCGTTCGGGCATGCCCGGCATCATCGGCAGCACCGGCTGGGACCGGTCCAGCGCCTGGATCTGGGACTTCTCGTCCACGCAGAGCACGACCGCCTTCTCGGGCGGATGGTGGTACAGGCCGACCACGTCGACGACCTTGGCGACGAACTGCGGATCGGTGGAGAGCTTGAAGGAGTCCTGCAGGTGGGGCTTGAGGTCAAACCGCTTCCAGATTCGCCCGATCGTCGACTTCGACAGGCCGGAGTGCTGGGCCATCGAGGCCCGTGACCAGTGCGTGTCCTGGCCCGGGACCGCCTCCAGGGTGGCGATGAGGACCTCCTCGACCTGGTCGAGGAGGATCGAAGGTGGCCGGCCCGAGCGCGGCTCGTCCTGCAGACCGTCGAGGCGTTTCGCGATGAACCGGGCCCGCCAGCGGTCCACGGTCGACCTGTCGATGCCGAGGTCGACCGCGGCCTGCTGGTTCGTCCCGCCCTCCGCGCAGCGCAGCACGATCTTGGCGCGCAACGCGAGGAACTGAGCGGTCCTGGCCTGCCGCGCCCACTGCTGCAGCTGCCTGCGCTCAGCATCGTCGAGGACCAGGTCGGTCTTCGGCCGGCCGATCCAGCCGGCGTCCTCAAGCCCGGCCATCCGATCCGCGGCAAAGGCCCGACGCCACTTGCCCACCGTCTTCGCCTGGACACCGACAACCCGTGCGACACCCGCGTTTGACATGCCGTCCGCGCACGCCAGGACGATGCGGGCCTTCTCGGCCGAACGCCTGTGGGGCAATTCCGTCCGGCGCACCAACTCGGCACGCTCGGCCTCGGACAGCGTGATCTCCACAGCAGAAGGCCCGGGATGCGACATACCAATAGGGTAGTAACCAACCCTCAGGATTTCTGGCGCATCACACTAGTGCT
>NZ_JBHXSK010000137.1:0-1463 GCF_042716195.1 Streptomyces sp. NPDC058683 | reverse complement strand
CCTAAGGGCTGTCCCGTAATGATCTCTGAGTGACCTCGGACGTGGTCGACTGCTGTACTGCTGGGGGGTCTATCCGGCGAGGGCGAGGTTGTGCATTCGTGCGATACCGAGCATGGCGTGGTGGACACCATCGCCTTTGAGACGGCAGTCGCGGAGGATCTTCCAGGTCTTCATGCGGGCGAAGACGTGCTCAATGCGGGCCCGGACCTGCTTGTGGGACTTGTTGTGAGCCTGCTTCCAGCCGGACAACTCCTCGCCCTTGCGGCGCCGGTGGGGCATCACGAGCCCGGTGCCCGGGTAGCCCCCGTCGGCGATGGTCGTGGTCGTGCCGACGGCGGCCTTCGCGCCGGATTCCTCCCACGCCTTGCAGTCGTTACGGTTGCCGGGGAGGGGCCAGCCGACCGCCACGACCAGGCGGGTGTCGGCATCGACGACGACCTGGTGGTTGGTGGAGTACCGGTAGTTCTTCGACTGCTCGGCGACTGTGTGATCGCGGGTGGGCACCAGGGTGCCGTCCACGATCAACACGGTGTCCTTCGCGAACCGCTTCCGGGGCTGGAGGGCGAGCATCGGCCCGAGGTGGTCGATGATCCGGTCCGCCGCCGACTTGGAAATTCCGAACAGCGGGGCCAGTTGGCGCATGGTGAGGTTCGTGCGCCAGTAGGCCGCGACCAGCAGTGCCCGGTCCTCCAGCGGCAGGCTCCACGGGCGGCCCCTGCGGACCGCGTCCGTACCCTCGCGTCGCAGAACCGTCACCAGCTTGCCGAAGTGCCTCGGGCTCAGCCCGGTGAACGGGGCTATCCAGGACGGCTCCGACGCCGTAATCACACCAGCCACCACAAGATCGTCTCATCCACCGGTGAGGCAGTTGTCAAGCCAGTTTGCTTGTTGTGCACGATTGATGCTGGCCTCACCACCCACCACGTAGGCCAGCGCCTCCGCGAAGGTCGACCCCAGCGGCCAGAGGACGTTCGGTCCGACGGCGACGACGCGCCCGCTGGCCGCGATATACGACCTGAACTGGACCGACCACATACCCAAAGGGCTGTAGTTCTCTGCGTATCGGTGCATCAGTTTGGACGCTTCCTCGGCGGTGTCGACGCAGGCGTCAACGGGGTCGATGTGCAGGGACGAGGCCGGGACACGAGCGGGGCAGCTCTTGATCGTCAGCTCGCCGAACTCGGCCCAGACCCCGATCGCCGTGTCATTGAGCTCGAACCCAACGGCCGTCAGCTGATGTGCCCAGTCTCCAGTGGCGATCTTGCGACCTGCCGTCCACCCGGCAACGCCAAGCGCGTCCAGCACCGGGGCCCCGCAGCCTGCCAACGACTCACTGATGTGTTCTATGCGCCCCCCATCCCCTCGGCCGTGTCCATTGCCCGAAGTCTGTCGCACATCCGGACCAGTAGACAGGGCTCCTGGTCGCGGAAAGCTCCGGAGATCGTTTACGGGACAGCCCTTAG
>NZ_JBHXSK010000136.1:0-1600 GCF_042716195.1 Streptomyces sp. NPDC058683 | reverse complement strand
ACACCAACTCCGGATCCCCCGGAGCAACAGCATCAGCACTCACCCAGAACCCCGACCCGGAGTCATCGACCGACACCGTCACCGGATAGTTCGTCCGATCCCAGCTGAACAGCAGCTGCATCCCGGGGCGTTCGCCGGTGCCCTTGTTCCCGGCCGCTTCCTCGTGACCGGGCCTTCCGCCGTTCCGGCGAGGGCCGCCGCTGTGGCGGTAGTTGAGCAGGGAGGTGAACAGGGGAGTCTGCGGTGGGACGTTGCTGGCTTTCTGGGCGAGTGCCAGGGGTGCGTGCTCGTGCACGAGCAGGCCGGCCAGCTGGGACTGCATCGCCTTCACGGCACCGACGACGTCCAGGTCCGCGACGTCCACCCGTACCGGCAGGGTGTTCATGAACGGGCCGGGGATGCGTTCCGCCCCTCGCCCGGCGGACATCCGGCCCAGTAGTACGGTCCCGAACACCACGTCACCGCGGCCGGACAGACTCGCCAGCACCCGCGCCCACGCCACATGGAACAGCGTCGCCGGACTCACCCCCAGCACGCGCGCCCGCTCCCGCACCCGTTCCGCCAGCCCCTCGTCCATCACCGACCGCGCCCGCCGCATTCCGGAACCATCGCCGCGGGCGTCCAACAGCCCGAAGGGCAGAGTCGGTTCCGTGACGTCCCCGAGGAGACCGGTGAAGTACTCCTCGTGCTTCTCACGGGGAACACTCAGCCGGGCCTGGGCGACGAAGTCACGGAACGGCAGCGGAGCCGGCAACTCATCCCCACGACCGGCCATGAACGCCGCGACCTCACCCATGACCACGTCCAACGCCGTGTGGTCCTGGAGCAGATGATGCACCTGCACCAACGCAAGCCACCGGTCGCTGTCCGGCTCCTGCGCCACATGCACCCGCAGCAACGGCGCCTGACGTAGATCCAGCCATGACCCGGCCACGTTCAGCAGGTGCCTGGTTGCTTCCTGTCCGTGCACCCCCTCCGGCAGCGTTGTTTCTGTGACGGGGACGACCGCGGACCGCCACACCACCTGAACCGGCTCGGGCAGCCCCTCCCAGACCAGGGCCGTGCGGTGAATGTCGTGCCGGTCCACCACTCGTTGCAGCGCGGCCAGGAATGCGTCCAACCGTTCACGGCCGTCGAAGGCCACCACCGTCGGCGTCAGGTACACGTCCGCCTCACCCGGCCTGGCCAGCAGGTGGTGGAAGAAGATGCCCTCCTGCAGCGGGGCGAGCGGATACACGTCCGCCACATTGCTCGCACCGCCGGGTACCGCCTCACAGATCAGGCCGATCTGGGAGCGCGTGAGCTCCACCAACGGCAGCATCTCCGGCTTGATCACCTGTGCGTCCTGGGGGATCCCGTTCGGCGGTACCTCCACCTCCGCGACAGATCCGGCCGCTGCCAAGGCCGCCGGGGTAGGCGCCTCGAAGAGTGCCCGTACCGACACTCCGAACCCTCGCTCGCGCAGGAGCTGCAGCAGCGAGACGGCCAGCAGGGAGTGACCGCCCAGTTCGAAGAAGTTGTCGTCCGCGCCGACCCGTTCCAGGCCAAGGACCTCGGCGAACGCCTGGCACACGATCTCCTCGGCCACCGTCTCCGGACC
>NZ_JBHXSK010000135.1:0-1607 GCF_042716195.1 Streptomyces sp. NPDC058683 | reverse complement strand
TGGCTGGGTGGCCTCCACGGCGTGGTCAATGTCGGGGTGGGGGTGCCCTGTCAGTGCCGTCCCATACGCTGCGCTCTTGATCGAGTAGTTCGGAGGGAGAGGGGCGGAGATGGGCGGAAACGGCTGGCGTCACACGGGCCCGTATCAGCGTGATCTGGAGGCTGCGTTCCGCCAGGCCCAGGAAGACGAGTTGGTACGGGACAACCATGGCTTCGAGGGTCGGTCCGTTGAGGAACTGTGGCGCAGCCCGCAGTGGCAGGAATACATATTCACGGGCGGCACGGGATCCGTGCTCGACTTCCCCCTCATGATCGAAGCTGAGGACACCGACGACGGTCCGTTCATGCGACCGCTGACCGATGGGGAGGTGCGTGCGTGGGCTCCCCACGGCCGGCCTACCTACGAGGAGTGGGACGCCGCTCTCGATTCCGAACGGTTGGACTTCCCAGGTCGTGCCCAGGGAAACTGCGTAGTGCTCTACCGCGACGGTAGCCCCGCGGAAATCGGCTATTGGGGGGTCACCGCCGACTAATACTCCAGTTGCCTTCGCGATCGTGCTGCGGACGCGGCTGCGAACGGGTGCGGCCACCGCGTGATCATCGGTTGGTGTGTGGACAAACGAAGATTGTGCGGCGGCCGCGGACCATAGCGTAGATCCAGCCCGCTGGCGGGAGATGTTCGACCAGGCCATGGCCCGGATCGCGGGCCGCTTCAGCCGAGTTGAGCCCCGGCCGAGTGCCCGCGCCTATCTGCTCGGGCTGTTGTCGAAGGCGGAGCGGAAGAACTGCTGGCAGATGGCCGAGCAGGCTGGTCTGGCCCGGCCGGGCCCGATGCAGAGGCTGCTGCGCTGCGCACGCTGGGACGCCGACGCCGTCCGCGACGATGTCCGCGCCTACGCGCCCTCGAACACCTCGGCGCCGACGGCGCAGTGCTGATCGTGGACGAGACCGGCTTTGTGAAGAAGGGCCGGGCCTCTGCCGGCGTGCAACGGCAGTACACCGGCACCGCCGGGCGCATCGAGAACTCCCAGGTCGGCGTCTTCCTCGCCTATGCAACCGGCCGGGGACGGGCACTGGTCGACCGCCGGCTCTACCTGCCCGAGCAGTCCTGGTGCTCCGGTCCCGAACGCCGAGAGGCGGCCGGGATACCAGGTGAAGTGCGGTTCGCGACGAAGCCCCGCCTGGCCTGGGAGATGATCGCCGCCGCGCTGGACGCCGGAGTGAAGGCGCCATGGGTGACCGGCGACGAAGCCTACGGCCAGGACCCGCAGCTCCGTGCCGCCCTGGAGGCGAGCGGGACCGGCTACGTGATGGCCGTCGCCTGCTCGACGCGGGTGCGGATCAACCAGGGCCGCACTCCCGTCCGCGCGGACACCGTTGCCGGACAGCTGCCAACCACCGCCTGGCAGCGGCAGAGCGCCGGCCGCGGCGCGAAGGGCCCGCGCTACTACGACTGGGCCTGGATCCACATCGGCACGGACGGACACCGCCACCTGCTCATCCGCCGCAACCGCACCACCGGCGAACTCGCGTTCTACCTGTGCTGGTCACCCGCCGTGATCACACTCGCGGAGCTTGTACGCGTCGCTGGTGTCCGCTGGAGCATCG
>NZ_JBHXSK010000133.1:0-1794 GCF_042716195.1 Streptomyces sp. NPDC058683 | reverse complement strand
TACTGAACTTGAAAGCGTGATGTCGGTAACGATCACCCAGCCGACGCGCGCGTGTTGGTGCCGTAGCTCAACGATCTACGAGTGGCGCCGGGCGGTGGGCTGGCCGACACGGAGACACCCGGGAGCGGTCATGGCCGCGGGCCGTGGACGACTTCGATCTCCAGCCTCGGGGTCTGATGGGAGTTCACCTGAATTCGGCCCCAGTCTCCGACGAGCGCGAACTCCCCGGCGATCCACGTGAACTCGTCGATGGTGCCGTAGTCGATCTCCCCGCTCGCATCTCGGGCCGGCGGAGTCCCCTGGTCAGTCCAGGTGAGGCCGCGGACGGCGTCGAAACAGAGCAGAGCCGGACGGAAGCAGGCCCGATCGTCTCCCAGCGGCGGGCCGAAGTCGGGATGCCCTGGATCGAGCATCAGGTCCAGCCTGAACATCAGCTTCCCCGGGCGGGCTTCGATCCCCAACACGTAGCTGCCCTCGAGCTGGATCTTCTCGAAGCCCGGCAAGCTGCGATAGTCCGCCCGCATCCGAGACCTCCCTGGTGCCCACGTCGTTCTACGACGACGACACGCTACCCCTGCCCATGCCCATCCCGGCCGCCCAGGATCAAGATGGGCACGCTCACCGCGTCGTCGCGAAGGCGGGGGCAGCGGTCGAGGGTGCTTCGCTGAACCTCAGTCCCGTTTCTGCGAAGCAGCCGTCAATCACCTGCGGCCTGTACTGCAACATCTTGAGCTTGCGCTTGACCGCGCGGGTGATCTGGCCGAGGTCGGCGGCCGCGAGGTTGCCGAGGTCGCGCTTCACCAGCGACCAGATGCCCTCGGTCGGGTTCAGATCAGGGGCGTAGGTCGGCAGCTGGAACACGATGAGCCAGTCGGAGTTCGCGGCGATGAAGTCCTTCATGCCGGCGGTCAGGTGGAGGCGTACGTTGTCCCACACGAGCACGATCGGGGTGCCGAGCTGGATGTGAGCACGGACGATGAGGTCGCGGAAGTCGCGCCACCCGAACCCCTTCGGCTCGCCCTTGCGGCCCCGGTACTCGCGGATCGCGTAGATCAGCCGGGATCGCTCGCCGGGCTTGTAGCAGGTCATCCCGGCCATCGACACCCGTCCGGAACCGCGGCCGCGCACTCGTACGACCGGTGTCTGGCCGACTCGGCCCCAGGTCCTGGCTCGCGGCGGAGTCATCGACTGCCCGGCCTCGTCCTCGAAGACCAGGTAGGCGCCGCGCTCCGCCGCGGTGCTCTTACCCGCGGCCAGATCTCCTTCTTCCACACCTCGACCGCGTCATCGTCACGCTCGATCGCCCGCCGCATGGGCTGCTGCCATGACCAACCGTGCCGCCGCAGCAGCTGCCAGGTGCCCTCGACGGTGTAGGAGACGTGGAACAACCGACCGATCAACGTCTTGATCCGCGCCAACGTCCACCGCTGATCCACCCACCCATGAGCCAGCGGACCGCGCTCCAACTCCCGTTCCAATCTCACGACCTGGGCTTCGCTGAGCTTCGAGCGCCCCGGCGAGCCCTTCGACAGCACGCCGGCCTCGCCCTGCTCGCGCCAAGCCCGGCGCCATCGCTCCACCGAACGCAGGCACACCCGCAACGCGACCGCGATCTCCGGGTTCTTCTGACCGCCCTCGAAACGCTCGACGGCCTGCAGCCGCAAACGCTCCCGCGCTGTCCTCCCAGCGTCGGTCAACCCGCCGCCCTGTGCATACCTCACCCGCACTGGACTACCGGCTCGGAGGGCCCGATGTCCGACGAACGGGACCGACATCACGCTTTCAGGTTCAGTA
>NZ_JBHXSK010000132.1:0-1862 GCF_042716195.1 Streptomyces sp. NPDC058683 | reverse complement strand
CCGCCCTGTGCATACCTCACCCGCACTGGACTACCGGCTCGGAGGGCCCGATGTCCGACGAACGGGACCGACATCACGCTTTCAGGTTCAGTAGCGTCGCTCTCGTCGCGTCAACGTCAACTTCTGCACTGCTTGTACTCAAGGCACTGCGACGGGATGGTCAGGCAGCGTCACCTGGCGGAGGTCGTTGGCTCCGTGGACCCGTGGGTCGTTCCGTTCGTCGTGCAGTTGGTCGGCGAGTACGTCTTGGAGATCCTGGTCGTCATCCGCGATGAGTTTCGTGATCTCGCCACACCGGGCACTCGAAGCCGCCTCGCTTACGGGCAGTTCATCGTAGAAAACCCGGCCTTCTTCGCACGCACTCAGCGGCGGGTCGTGAGCTACTGGAGTTGCTACTACCGTTCCGCCTATTCGACTTTCCGCAGCTACCCGGGATGCAGTCTTCTTGATCTTCTAAGGTCCGCGGCATCGGACAGAGCAGGGCACCCCTGGCCAGACCTCACTCCTGCTGGAACCAGGCTGGACGGCTACTGCTAGAGCTGGCCGGGGAAGGTTCACCAGGTCGGTCAGGCTGCGGCAGCGAGAGGTCGTTTGCCCCATCGGATGCCCTTCTCGCTGCGGATCCGGGCGCGCTCACGACGTTGAGCTGCGAGGACGCCGGGGTGTCGGGCGTTCTTGTTGCGCCAGCGGAAGTAGGCGTGCAGCGCCCGAGTCTGGACGCTGTGGTTGCGGTGGTTGGAGTTGGCGACGGTGAACTGCCGCAACGGCCCGAAGTGGGCCTCGATCGGGTTCGCCCAGGATGCGTAGGTCGGCGTGAAGCACAGCTCGACCCGGTGCTTCTTCGCCCAGCGACGGATCTTCTCGCCCTTGTGGGCGGACAGGTTGTCCAGGATCACGTAGATCGGGGCTCCGTCGGGGCGGGCGGCCCGGATCGACGTCAGCGCGGCCAACGAGTTCGCAGCGCTCTTCTTGCAGCGGTTGACGCCCCAGAGAGTGTCGTCGCCGACCGAGTAGCACCCGTGGAAGTACCGGACACCGTGGGTGCAGTGGTACGTGGCAGGGTGCCGCTCGGGGTGGCCGGCAGCAGCCCAGCCCGCCCCTCCGGTGGGACGGATACCGAGCGGGCCGAACTCGTCGAAGGCAAAGACCCGGTCCGGGAAGCGGTCCAGGACCTCCTCGATCCGGTCCAACTTCACGTCGCGGTCCGGATCTGGGGACTCCTTCCAGGTCTTGGTGCGCTGGAAGGTGACGCTGCGGCGGGCGAGCAACCGGCGTAACGTCTCGCGGCCGATGCGGATGACCCGGCCGTGCACTTTGCGCAAGTAGGCGAGCAGCTTGCGGATGGACCAGCGGGTGAAGGGCTGCCCGAGCTTGGTCGGGCGGGTGGTGGCCGTCGCAACGACGAAGTCCTCGTCGTCAGGACTGAGCAGGCGGGGACGGCCTCCCGCCCACTGAGGGTCCAGGCAGGCCAGGCCGATCTCGTTGAACCGGTGGATCACGTCGCGGACGGTGTCCTCGTCGGCCTGCACCAGCTGAGCGATCACCGGGACACGGTTCCCGCCGGCCGAGGCCAACAGCATCATTGCGCGCCGGTAGCGCACCGAACTGGTGCTGCCCCGGCGCACGATCTGCTGCAGCTTCTGCCCTTCCTGGTCAGTCAGTCTGCGCACACGGACAGGCTCGGCCACCGCACCCCCAGCGGTCGGAACGGACGTCACCGCACATCCAACCGCCCCGACGACCAACCCGGCGAACCAATGAGGTCAGAGCACTAGTGTGATGCGCCAGAAATCCTGAGGGTTGGTTACTACCCTATTGGTATGTCGCATCCCGGGCCTTCTGCTGTGGAGATCACGCTGTCC
>NZ_JBHXSK010000131.1:0-1930 GCF_042716195.1 Streptomyces sp. NPDC058683 | reverse complement strand
GCGTCAGACCGCCGTCGCCGGGAAAGTCGGGTACTCGACGCCGGAGACGTGCTGGACGACCCGGACCACCTGGCAGGAGTAGCCGAACTCGTTGTCGTACCAGAGGTAGAGGATCGCGTTGTCGCCCTCCACCTTCAGGGCGCCCGCGTCGACGATCGACGCGTGGCGCGAGCCGATGAAGTCGCTGGAGACCGCGTCCGGGGCGGTGATGAAGTCGATCTGGCGCTTCAGCGGCGAGGTCAGCGACACCTCGCGGAGGTAGTCCAGGACCTCCTCGCGGGATGCCTCGCGGGCCAGCTGGAGGTTGAGGATCGCGATCGACACGTCCGGCACCGGGACCCGGATCGAGCTGCCGGTGATCCGTGCCTTGAGGTCGGGCAGCGCCTTCGCGACGGCGGACGCGGCACCCGTCTCGGTGATGACCATGTTGAGCGGCGCGGACCGGCCGCGACGCTCCGACTTGTGGTAGTTGTCCAGCAGGTTCTGGTCGTTGGTGAACGAGTGGACGGTCTCCACATGCCCGCGCAGCACCCCGTACTCGTCGGCCATGGCCTTCAGGGGCGGCACGATCGCGTTGGTGGTGCAGGACGCGCAGGACAGGATCTGCTCGTCCGGCTTGATGGTGTCGTGGTTGACGCCGTGCACGATGTTCGGGACGTCGCCCTTGCCCGGCGCGGTCAGCACGACCTTCTCGATACCGGGCCGCAGGTGCGTCGACAGACCCTCGCGGTCCCGCCACTTGCCCGTGTTGTCGATGAGGATCGCGTTCCGGATGCCGTACGCCGTGTAGTCCACCTGGGACGGGTCGTCGGCGTAGATCACCTTGATCTCGTTGCCGTTGGCGAGGATCGTGCTGTTCTCCTCGTCGACGGTGATCGTGCCCTGGAACTGGCCGTGGATGGAGTCGCGGCGCAGCAGCGAGGCGCGCTTCACGATGTCCTGGGCCCCGCCGCCGCGCACCACGATGGCCCGCAGGCGCAGCCCGTTGCCGGAGCCGGACTTCTCGATGAGCAGCCGGGCGACCAGACGGCCGATGCGGCCGAAGCCGTACAGGACGACATCGCGCGGCTCGCGCTGCTCGATCTTGTTGGCGCCGGTGGCCCCGGCGACCGCCTCCGCGGTGAACGCCTGGACGTCCAGGCCCCGGTCGTCGGCCTTGAAGGTCGCGGCGAGCATGCCGATGTCGATCTGGGAGGGACCGAGGTCGAGCGTGGTGAGCGCCCGCAGGAAGGGCATCGTCTCGGTGACGGACAGCTCGGCGCCGGCTATCTGACGGGCGAACCGGTGCGTCTTGAGGATGCTGACCACCGACTTGTTCACCAAGGAGCGGCTGTGGAGGAGGACGGTCACGTCCCGCTCCCGGTGCAGCTTCCCGATGATCGGGATCATCGACTCCGCGATCTCCTCGCGGTTCTTCCAGTTGGTGAACGAGTCGTCGTTGACAGTCACAGATCTACTCTCGATCGAGCTAGGCGGCGCTCATATGCTAAACCGACCGGTGAATGATCGATCAAGGGGGTCCCGGTGTGACGTGGGTCGTCCCTGGTTGAAGCGCGTCGTGCGGGTCGGAACCGGTACGGGCCTCTGCCGTGGCGGTCGCTCGCTCACCCCTGAGGCGTCCAGGTCTCCCGCGGTCGGCGGCCATACCGATCGGCAGGGTGCGGGAGCCGTCCGCCGGGGGGCGGGGTGGGGCCGGGACCTGGTCTCCAGGCTGGCGGTGCGGCGCGCTCTGAACATCGGCATCGGCGCGGTGCGGGCTCGGTGTCGCCATGGCCGGGGGGTCTGACACCCCCCGCGCCTCGGGTGTGTCCCGTCCGGACACAGCCCGGTGGGGGGGGGGGCCCCGGGGGGTGGGTGGGGGGGGGGGGGGTGTTGGGGTTGTAGGGCTGCGGGTGCTGGTGGGGCTGCTGGTTCGGGTAGCCGTAGGCGG
>NZ_JBHXSK010000130.1:0-1936 GCF_042716195.1 Streptomyces sp. NPDC058683 | reverse complement strand
TGTCTAGCGTCAGATGAGGCTTGACGGTTGTGCGTCGGTTGAGGCTTTCCGGTTCCTAGCCTGTTGTGCGGTTCGTCGTGCCGTAGGCCTTGAAGCGGGTCACCTCCTTGGCGGTGGTGCGGGGCACCGTCCGCAGGCGGTGTCCGTCCTGGTCGAAGACGTGCAGGGTGGTGTCGGTGACCTCGACGCTGACCACGGTGCGGGCATGGACCATGCCGACCTGGACCTGCTGGCCGCAGACCTGGATGCTGCCGCGGGTCGAGACCTTGCGCCCGACCCGCACCGCGTCCTGCGGGGCCTTCGGAGGCAGAGGGCTGAGCTGGGCGTCACTGATGTAGGCCCGTCGAGCGGGCGGGACCGGACAGGGCAGCGTGCGCACCAGCACGCCGTCGGCAATGACCTGCATCAACGGCCCGTCGAGCCGGAGTGTCACGCGTTGCCCGGCCAGCGGGATGCCTACGGTGATCTGCTGTCCGGCCAGGCCGATGACTCCGGAGGCGTTCACGGTGCGGGCCACCTCGATCGGCATCCTCACCGCAAGCGGACCAGGAGCACGTCCGGCCGGGGCGGGACCGGCCGCACGGGCACCGGAAGCTCGCAGCCGGACCAGATCCGCGGTGTTCAGCCGGGACGGCACGGTCTTGATCCGCGTGCCGTCCCGGCTCACGTGGACAGTGGTGCTGTCCATCCACAACGTCACCGCCCGGCCCGCCTGCCGGGGCCCGAACCAGAACTGCTGGCCGGCCACCGCCAGGTTCCCGCTGGGCGGCACGATGCGGTCCACCTCCACCGCATCGGGCGAACCCAGCACCGCCTCCCCGACCGGCTCGACCTGCTGCTTCGCCGGTTCGCCGTCGACCGTCGGCGCAATGGCCAGCTGGGCTGGAAGCCGCACGCTCAGCCCATCGGCCGGCGCGGGTCGGAAGCGGCTGGCCGGGGTGGCCATGTCCAGAGACTGGTGCGGTCGGAGGGTGTTGTAGTCCTCGCGCCAGCCGTCGATGAGCGCCTGCGCCGCATGCAGGTCGGCGAACGGTCCCTGGTCGTCGAGGAGTTCACGCCGCAGCGACTGATGGAACCGCTCTATCTTGCCCGTGGTCGTCGGCGATCTCGGCTTGGTCAGCCGGTGCTTGATGCCGTTCATCCGGCAGATCCGGTCGAACAACACCTCCGTCGACGGCCCCGGCGTCCCGAACCGGCCGGTGAACTGCTTGCCGTTGTCTGTCAGCACCTCCTCCGGACAGCCGAAGGCCATCAACGCCGCAGCAAAGGCCGCGCACACCGCCCGACCGGTTGCCCGTTCCACCACCGCCGCGATCACACAGAACCGGGAGTGGTCATCCACCCCGGTCACCAGCTTCAACTCACGCCCGTCGGCCAGCCAGAACCCACCCATCACGTCCAGCTGCCACAACTGCATCGGCCCCGGCCGCTCCCACCGCCGGTAATCCTCCCGGCGCCGGCGCCGCTTCACCGGCACGATCAGCTGATGGCGCACCAGGATCCGATACACCGACGCCTCTGACGGCACAGGCTCCACCCCACGCCGCGCAAGCTCATGACGCAACCGGCGCTGACCCCACCTCGGATGCAGCCTGCGCAGCTCCAGCACTGCGGCCTCCACCCCGGCCGGCATCTGCCACGGATGCGATCTGGGCCGGTGCGACCGGTCCGACAGCCCCGCCAGACCGCCCTCCTCATACCGGCGCACCCAGGCATGCACCGACTGACGCGAGACCCCATACCGGGCCGCGACCTCCGTCTTCGATGCTCCAGCAGCCACTTCCATGACCGCGTGATAGCGCTGCTCAACCACGCTCAGCTCCACTAACACCGGCCCGGCCCCCTCCGCGAAAGCCCTCACGGACAGCAAAGCCGAGGACGGAACCGTCAAGCATCAAGTGACGTCAACACGTCAAGCATCAAGCGAAGTAGGACA
>NZ_JBHXSK010000129.1:0-2135 GCF_042716195.1 Streptomyces sp. NPDC058683 | reverse complement strand
CGTGATCTCCACAGCAGAAGGCCCGGGATGCGACATACCAATAGGGTAGTAACCAACCCTCAGGATTTCTGGCGCATCACACTAGTGCTCTGACCACATTGGTTCGCCGGGTTGGTGGTTGGGGCGGTTGGATGTGCGGTGACGTCCGATCCGAGTGCTGGGGGTGCGGTGGCTGAGCCTGTCCGCGTGCGCAGGTTGACCGACCAGGAGGGGCAGAAGCTGCAGCAGATCGTGCGCCGGGGCAGCACCAGTTCGGTTCGCTTCCGACGCGCGATGATGCTGCTGGCGTCGGCCGGCGGGAACCGGGTCCCGGTGATCGCCCAGCTGGTGCAGGCCGACGAGGACACGGTGCGGGATGTGATCCACCGATTCAACGAGATCGGCCTGGCCTGTCTGGACCCTCGGTGGGCGGGAGGCCGTCCCCGCCTGCTCAGTCCTGACGAAGAGGACTTCGTCGTCCAGACGGCCACCACCCGCCCGACCAAGCTCGGCCAGCCCTTCACCCGCTGGTCCATCCGCAAACTGCTGGCCTACCTGCGGAAAGTCCATGGGCGGGTCATCCGCATCGGCCGCGAGGCGTTACGCCGTCTGCTCGCCCGCCACGGCATCACCTTCCAGCGCACCAAGACGTGGAAGGAGTCCCCGGACCGCGACCGCGAGGCAAAGCTGGACCGGATCGAGGAGGTCCTGGACGGCTTCCCGGACCGGGTCTTCGCATTCGACGAGTTCGGCCCGCTCGGCATCCGCCCCGCCGGCGGGGCGGGCTGGGCCCCCGCCAGTCATCCCGAGCGGCACCCGGCGACCTACCACCGCACCCACGGCGTCAGGTACTTCCACGGCTGCTATTCAGTCGGCGACGACACGCTCTGGGGCATCAACCGCCAGAAGAAGGGTGCCGCGAACACACTGGCCGCGCTCAGGTCGATCCGGGCTGCCCGACCGGACGGCGCCCCCATCTACGTCATCCTGGACAACCTGTCCGCACACAAGGGCGAGACGACCCGCCGCTGGGCGAAGAAGAACCGCGTCGAGCTGTGCTTCACGCCGACGTACGCGTCCTGGGCCAACCCAATCGAGGCGCACTTCGGGCCGCTGCGGCAGTTCACCATCGCCAACTCCAACCACCGCAACCACACCGTGCAGACCCGGGCCTTGCACGCCTATCTGCGCTGGCGCAACGCGAATGCCCGTCACCCCGACGTGCTGGCAGCCCAGCGCCGCGAGCGCGCTCGCATCCGCAGTGAGAAGGGCATCCGTTGGGGCGGACGTCCCCTCGCCGATGCCGCTTGACCGGCCCCGTGACCATGCCCGGCCGGGTCCTAGCAGTAGCCGTCCACTCTGGCGCCGGCTGGAGCGAAGTTGGGCCAGGGATGCCCTGCTCTGTCGGAGGCAGCGGACCGCAGGAGGCCAAGAAGAGTGCACCCTGGGTAGCCCCGAAAACTCGCGTAGGTGCCCCGGTAGTAGCAGCTCCAGTAGCTTACGACCCGTCGTTGAGTGCGCGCGAAGAAGGCAGGGTTGTCCACGATGAACTGCCCGTAAGCGAGGTGGCCGCAGGTGCCGGGCGTCGCGAGATCACGGAGCTCATCGCAGATGACGACCAGGATCTCCAATACGTACTCGCCTACCAGCTGCACGACGAAGGGGACGACCCATGGGTCCGTGGAACCAACGACCTTCTCCAGGTGACGCTGTCTGACCACCCCGTCGCAGTGCCTTGAGTACAGGCAGTGCAGAAGCTGCCGTTGGCGCGACGAAAGCGACGCCACCGCGTCAGTTGACGGCTCGTCGTTGTAGATGCGCCCGGGGATCAAAATCTGCTGGCCCTCTACAGCGACCGAGAACGAGGCATGCGGCTGGTGCCGAGAATCAGGCATCACCGCCAGGACTGCCTCGGCATCGCTCGCAAGCTCGGCTGGGAACGCCGTGATCAACGGATTGCTGCTGTCGGAAAGCGGCTGCACGAGCCGAGCATAGGCGGACGCCTCGGCCAGGTAGCTGGCATCAACGGCCCCACACCCGCTCAACGCGGCGAAGGTATGGGGTCAGAGCACTAGTGTGATGCGCCAGAAATCCTGAGGGTTGGTTACTACCCTATTGGTATGTCGCATCCCGGGCCTTCTGCTGTGGAGATCACG
>NZ_JBHXSK010000128.1:0-2305 GCF_042716195.1 Streptomyces sp. NPDC058683 | reverse complement strand
CCCCCTGGAGCCCAAGCACTTTGATTTCTCGTAAGGTGCCGAACGCGTCAAAAAATAACATCGTCCGATCCCTAGTCGGCATAGTTTATGGTTAAGACTACGACGGTATCTGATCGTCTTCGATCCCCTAACTTTCGTTCCTGATTAATGAAAACATCCTTGGCGAATGCTTTCGCAGTAGTTAGTCTTCAGCAAATCCAAGAATTTCACCTCTGACAGCTGAATACTGACGCCCCCGACTATCCCTATTAATCATTACGGCGGTCCTAGAAACCAACAAAATAGAACCGCACGTCCTATTCTATTATTCCATGCTAATGTATTCGAGCAAAGGCCTGCTTTGAACACTCTAATTTTTTCACAGTAAAAGTCCTGGTTCCACCCACAGCCAGTGAAGGCCATGGGATTCCCCAGAAGGAAAGGTCCAGCCGGACCAGTACTCGCGGTGAGGCGGACCGGCCAGCCAGACCCAAGGTTCAACTACGAGCTTTTTAACTGCAACAACTTTAATATACGCTATTGGAGCTGGAATTACCGCGGCTGCTGGCACCAGACTTGCCCTCCAATTGTTCCTCGTTAAGGGATTTAGATTGTACTCATTCCAATTACGAGACCCAAAAGAGCCCCGTATCAGTATTTATTGTCACTACCTCCCCGTGTCGGGATTGGGTAATTTGCGCGCCTGCTGCCTTCCTTGGATGTGGTAGCCGTTTCTCAGGCTCCCTCTCCGGAATCGAACCCTAATTCCCCGTTACCCGTTGCCACCATGGTAGGCCACTATCCTACCATCGAAAGTTGATAGGGCAGAAATTTGAATGAACCATCGCCGGCGCAAGGCCATGCGATTCGAGAAGTTATCATGAATCACCAAAGAGCCCAGAGGGCATTGGTTTTTAATCTAATAAATACATCCCTTCCGAAGTCGGGATTTTTAGCATGTATTAGCTCTAGAATTACCACAGGTATCCATGTAGTAAGGTACTATCAAATAAACGATAACTGATTTAATGAGCCATTCGCAGTTTCACAGTATAGATTGCTTATACTTAGACATGCATGGCTTAATCTTTGAGACAAGCATATGACTACTGGCAGAATCAACCAGATACCTTGTTCCTCCCGGACGTAGCCCGGCGGCGCGGTGTTACCCGGCACCCCCGGCGCCCGAAAGCCCCCGAAGGGGCAGAAAGCACGTAGGTATTCACTCTGGAAGGGGCGACGTAGGTCACCCGGCTGCAGTGGCGCCCCCGGCGTACCGGGAGGCCCCTAGCAACCATCCAATTGCCCTCACTGGTAGCCCATCAGGCACCCTCCGCACGCAGGGGACCGCTGACCGCCAGGGGCGGTGCAACAGGCTGCGGCATCGGGGCCTCTGGCGGGGAGACCAGGCCCAAGAGTCACGCCGGCGAACGGCGGCTACGCAAGGGTGGCGCTCCCCATGGATTGGGACGGATAGGAAGGTTGGCCAGCGGCCAGCAACCCACACCGAACCCTCACCGTGCCTGAGACACTGCACACGCAAGAATCCAGGACTTCAACACGCCGGGGGAGGACGGCCACGGGGGGTTTTACGCCCCCAGGCGCCCATTCCAGCGTGCTTGCCGGCTGCGAGCCTCGCTGAAGCCTAACCGCGGAGGTTGGAGACCATCAGCTCGGACAGGTAGCCTGCCAGGTATGGAAGGGGTGTAGGAGAGGCGATCCCAGCCGAAGCCGGGTTGCCCTCTCTACATAGATCCTGCGACCCCATCTGAGGGCCGATCCGGGACGCAAACGTTGGGCCGTGCAAAAGTCATTCCGGGGGCACGATCCTGTATGGACCAAAGGCGGTGGCAGAAAAAAGCCCATACAAACTGGGCCTGCAGATTCGCCCGTTCGGACGAACAAGGGGGACTTGGTCAAATCCACGTCGATTCCGGCCGCACCCACCGGCCACCGACCCGTCGAGGCTGGCTCGACCCCCAGGCCGCCGCTGGACCCCGTGGTCCGGCCAAGTCCCGCCGGCGCGCCAACTGGCTCCCCGCCGGGCACCACCCTCCAGGCCCCATGCCGCCTGCCCCGGGCGTCGAACAGGCCCCGGCGCGAGGCTACGCGGTCCCTGGCTCCGGGCACCCCCAGGCGGTCGACGGACGAATGTCGGTGCGGGTGGCCCAGTTCGCCTCCAACCCCGCTCCGCGCACGTCTACACGCTTCGCGGCCCTCGCTGTACTGATTCACGGCAGGGCCGCGGCCCCGGGGGGGGATGTCTGCTAGGGCTGCCTGAGAGGGGCGACATATATAGGGTGTTCAGACGTGACACCCAGGCCTC
>NZ_JBHXSK010000127.1:0-2386 GCF_042716195.1 Streptomyces sp. NPDC058683 | reverse complement strand
AACACAGTGGACGCGAGCAACTGAGGACAAGCCCTCGGCCTATTAGTACCGGTCACCTCCACACCTCACGGTGCTTCCAGATCCGGCCTATCAACCCAGTCGTCTACTGGGAGCCTTACCCCATCAAGTGGGTGGGAATACTCATCTCGAAGCAGGCTTCCCGCTTAGATGCTTTCAGCGGTTATCCCTCCCGAACGTAGCCAACCAGCCATGCCCTTGGCAGAACAACTGGCACACCAGAGGTTCGTCCGTCCCGGTCCTCTCGTACTAGGGACAGCCCTTCTCAATATTCCTGCGCGCGCAGCGGATAGGGACCGAACTGTCTCACGACGTTCTAAACCCAGCTCGCGTACCGCTTTAATGGGCGAACAGCCCAACCCTTGGGACCGACTCCAGCCCCAGGATGCGACGAGCCGACATCGAGGTGCCAAACCATCCCGTCGATATGGACTCTTGGGGAAGATCAGCCTGTTATCCCCGGGGTACCTTTTATCCGTTGAGCGACGGCGCTTCCACAAGCCACCGCCGGATCACTAGTCCCGACTTTCGTCCCTGCTCGACCCGTCGGTCTCACAGTCAAGCTCCCTTGTGCACTTACACTCAACACCTGATTGCCAACCAGGCTGAGGGAACCTTTGGGCGCCTCCGTTACTCTTTAGGAGGCAACCGCCCCAGTTAAACTACCCATCAGACACTGTCCCCCACCCGGATCACGGGCGCGGGTTAGACATCCAGCACGACCAGACTGGTATTTCAACGACGACTCCCCCCGAACTGGCGTCCGGAGTTCACAGTCTCCCAGCTATCCTACACAAGCCGAACCGAACACCAATATCAAACTGTAGTAAAGGTCCCGGGGTCTTTCCGTCCTGCTGCGCGAAACGAGCATCTTTACTCGTAGTGCAATTTCACCGGGCCTATGGTTGAGACAGTCGAGAAGTCGTTACGCCATTCGTGCAGGTCGGAACTTACCCGACAAGGAATTTCGCTACCTTAGGATGGTTATAGTTACCACCGCCGTTTACTGGCGCTTAAGTTCTCAGCTTCGCCACACCGAAATGTGACTAACCGGTCCCCTTAACGTTCCAGCACCGGGCAGGCGTCAGTCCGTATACATCGCCTTACGGCTTCGCACGGACCTGTGTTTTTAGTAAACAGTCGCTTCTCGCTGGTCTCTGCGGCCACCCCCAGCTCAGGAAGTAAATTCCGTCACCAGGACTGGCCCCCCTTCTCCCGAAGTTACGGGGGCATTTTGCCGAGTTCCTTAACCATAGTTCACCCGAACGCCTCGGTATTCTCTACCTGACCACCTGAGTCGGTTTAGGGTACGGGCCGCCATGAAACTCGCTAGAGGCTTTTCTCGACAGCATAGGATCATCCACTTCACCACAATCGGCTCGGCATCAGGTCTCAGACTATTGCCAGGCGGATTTACCTACCTGACGTCCTACACCCTTACCCCGGGACAACCACCGCCCGGGATGGACTACCTTCCTGCGTCACCCCATCACTCACCTACTACAAGTCTGGTTCGTCGGCTCCACCACTTTCCATTCCCCGAAGGGTCCGGAACGGCTTCACGGACTAAGCATCGCCTGGTTCGATGTTTGACGCTTCACAGCGGGTACCGGAATATCAACCGGTTATCCATCGACTACGCCTGTCGGCCTCGCCTTAGGTCCCGACTTACCCTGGGCAGATCAGCTTGACCCAGGAACCCTTAGTCAATCGGCGCACACGTTTCCCACGTGTGAATCGCTACTCATGCCTGCATTCTCACTCGTCAACCGTCCACAACTCGCTTACGCGGCTGCTTCACCCGGCAGACGACGCTCCCCTACCCATCACAGCGGGCGTTGGCCCTATAGCTGCAATGACACGACTTCGGCGGTACGCTTGAGCCCCGCTACATTGTCGGCGCGGAATCACTAGACCAGTGAGCTATTACGCACTCTTTCAAGGGTGGCTGCTTCTAAGCCAACCTCCTGGTTGTCTGTGCGACTCCACATCCTTTCCCACTTAGCGTACGCTTAGGGGCCTTAGTCGATGCTCTGGGCTGTTTCCCTCTCGACCATGGAGCTTATCCCCCACAGTCTCACTGCCGCGCTCTCACTTACCGGCATTCGGAGTTTGGCTAAGGTCAGTAACCCGGTAGGGCCCATCGCCTATCCAGTGCTCTACCTCCGGCAAGAAACACACGACGCTGCACCTAAATGCATTTCGGGGAGAACCAGCTATCACGGAGTTTGATTGGCCTTTCACCCCTAACCACAGGTCATCCCCCAGGTTTTCAACCCTGGTGGGTTCGGTCCTCCACGAAGTCTTACCTCCGCTTCAACCTGCCCATGGCTAGATCACTCCGCTTCGGGTCTTGAGCGCGCTACTA
>NZ_JBHXSK010000126.1:0-2498 GCF_042716195.1 Streptomyces sp. NPDC058683 | reverse complement strand
ACCACCCCACTCACCCAACAACAACCCACGCTCACCCCCAACCAACACATCAACCCCACCCACCCGCACCCCCGGATCCACCCCCACCAAACCCAGCACCCCCACCAACCGCCCCACAAACCCCTCCACCCACCCCACACCAAACACATCAACCGAAGCCGTCACCACTCCCCGCAACCCAGCAGGACGGCCGTCCCGGAAGACTTCACCCAGAGTGACCTCAAGGTCGAATTTCGCCGATTCCTGCCGGGCGGACAGCGCTCTGACGCTCAGGCCGGGCAGCTCCAGGCCGGCGGCGGCATTGTTCTGCACGGTGAGCATCACCTGGAACAGCGGGTGGCGCGCCAGGGACCGGTCCGGGGCGAGGATTTCGACCAGCCGCTCGAAGGGCACGTCCTGGTGGTCCAGTGCTTGCAGGCTGTCTTCGCGCACCCGGGCCAGCAGGTCGCTGAAGGAAGGGTTGCCGGTCAGGTCGGTGCGCAGGACGAGGGTGTTGACGAAGAACCCGACCAGGTCGTCCAGCGCCTTGTCCGTCCGGCCCGCCACCGCCGTACCGATCGGAATGTCCTCCCCCGCACCCAACCGCGACAACAACACCGCCAACGCGGCCTGAACCACCATGAACATGCTGGTGCCGGTGGTACGGCAGAGCGCCGTCAGCCTCTCGTGGACGTCGGCCGGGATGTCCAGCGTCGCCGTGTGCCCGCGATGCGAGGGCATCGGCGGGCGCGGGTGGTCCACGGGCAGCGCGAGTTCCTGCGGTGCCCCGTCCAGCATCTGCCGCCAGTACGACACCTGGCGGGACAGCAGGCTCTTTGGATCGTCCTCGTCACCGAGCAGTTCCCGCTGCCAAAGGGCGTAGTCGGCGTACTGCACGGGCAACGGCTCCCAGTCCGGCGCACGCCCCTCGCACCGCGCCGTATACGCACGGGAGAGATCGCGGGCCAGCGGCCCCATCGACCAGCCGTCCCCCGCGATGTGGTGCATCACCACCACCAGCACATGCTCGTCCGGACCCGTCTCGATCAACAGCGCCCGCAACGGGACCTCGGCCGCCAGATCAAACCCGTATCCGGTCTCGGCCGCCACCAGCTCCGCCGCCTCTTCCTCCGTGGCGGCCGCGGCGGTCCGTAGTACCTCCCCCACATCGCCCAGCGGCAGTACCCGCTGGTACGGTTCCCCGTCGCTGGCGGGGAACACGGTGCGCAGCACCTCGTGCCGATCGATGACGTCCGTCAGTGCCGTACCCAGCGCCTCGGTGTCGATCTGCCCTGACAGACCCACGACCACCGGCAGGTTGTAGGTCGCACTCGGCCCCTCCAACTGCGCCAGGAACCACAACCGTCGCTGAGCGAACGACAGCGGAATCATTCGGCTTCCCTCTCTTTCCGCATGGGGCGCAATGGCGGCCGGGCAGGTTTCCGCTCGCTTTCCAACCGTGCTGCCAGAGCTGCCGGACTGGAGGCCTCGTAGAGCGTCCGCACTCCCACCTCGACGCCGAGAGCAGTCCGGATCTGTGACACCAGACGGGTGGCCAGCAGCGAGTGTCCGCCGAGTTCGAAGAAGTCGTCGTCCGCCCCGACCCGCTCCAGATCCAGTACCTCGGCGAACGCCTCGCACAGCAGGCGCTCCTCGTGGGTGGCCGGCTCACGCCCGGCACCCGTGGCCGCGCGTCGAGGCTCTGGAAGGGCAGCACGGTCGAGTTTGCCGTTGACGGTCAACGGAAGCTCGGGCAAGGACACGAACACCGCGGGGACCATGTAACCGGGCAACCGCTCGGCGGCATAGGCGCGCAGGTCCGCGAACGGCTCCCCGTCCTCGCGGGCATCGTCTCCACCGGTCCCGGTCCCGGTCTCCGTCGCCGTCCCGGTCCGGGCCATGGCGATGGCCCCGTCTCCGTCTCCGTCTCCGTCTCGGGGAACGATGTAGGCGATCAGGCGGTCGCCGCCGGGCAGGTCGTCGCGAGTGGTCACCACCGCCTGGGCAACACCGGGATGGGCGGTCAGGACGGCCTCCACCTCACCCGGTTCGATCCGGAAGCCGCGGACCTTCACCTGGTCGTCCGCGCGGCCGACGAAGACGACCTGCCCGTCGGCCGTCCAGCGGACCAGATCCCCCGTCCGGTACATCCGCTCGCCCTGCGCCCCGAACGGACACGCCACGAACCGCTCCGCCGTCAGCCCCGCACGACCGCGATACCCCCGCGCCAGCCCCACACCCGCGATGAACAACTCCCCCACCGCACCGGGCGGCACGGGCCTCAGGAACCCGTCCAGTACGAACACCCGCATGTTCCAGATCGGCGTGCCGATCGGAACGGCACCCGACCCGCCCGTCCATACTCCCGCCGTGCACTCCACCGACGCTTCTGTCGGTCCGTAGAAGTTGTGCAACTCCACGCCGCACACCCGCGCGAACCGCTCCGCCGACACCCCCGACAACGCCTCACCCGAACACACCACCCGCCGCAACGACCCCCACGCCCCCGGAACCCCACC
>NZ_JBHXSK010000125.1:0-3207 GCF_042716195.1 Streptomyces sp. NPDC058683 | reverse complement strand
ACCGAGATCCGTATCCCCCGGGCGTACGCGTGGGCGCGCAGCCGGATGAAGGCTTCCTCGACGCCGACGCCGAGCTGGACCATGAGGATGCCGGTGGCCTGGTCGATCTCGGCCCGGTAACCGCCCAGGTCATCGAAGGGCGCGTCGTCCGGCCGGTCCGTGCCGGCCACGTCGGTGCCGGACGCGCCGGCGTCGGACGGGACACCCGTCTCGCTGATCCCGACGTCGAGCAGAAGCAACGTGGCAGTGTCGGCGAAGGCCATCGCGTCGGCCACCTCGTCCGCGTCCAGCTCGACCGAGGTGCTGGAGTACAGATCGAGTACGCCGGGGCTGATGGCCCCGATCTGCAGGGGGAAGGCGAAGACCGCCCTGGCTCCGGCTTCCAGGGCCGCGTCGGCGAACACCGTCCAATGCCGCTGGAGTTCACCGGCCAACAAGTCGGTGCAAAGGACCGAGGAGCCGAGGACAAAGGCATCCACGCACGGCCCCTCGCCCAGAGTGAGCTGGAGTTCTTCCAGCTGCCGACTGACGGAGTCGGTGCTGCACAGCGGATGACTCGCCCGCCCGCGGGACATCGCGGACAACCCGGCCCCGCCGACCGGCAGCGCCGCCACCGCCGCCGTACACACGTCGAGGAGGCCGACCCGGGCGCCGCGCAGGGCCGCCTGCTCGGCCACGAGAGCCTGGATCCGCGCCGACCGGCTGCCGGGGATCACGGTGACCACCGGATCAAAGGGGGAGCCGGCGCCAGGAACACGACACCGTCGGCCGACCGGCCGACGGTGCCGGCGTCCTTCCTGAGCCAGGAGCGGAGGGAGGCCACGATCGGCTCGTCGGCCCGGTCCGCCAAGGCGACACCGAGCGATGCCTGGCGCTCGGAGAGGAGCGATTCCTGCAACCGTCGGGCCACATCCCGGTGCCGCACGTGCGGGCGAACCAGGAGCCCGGCGAAGCCGGCGCCGGTGATCCGGCCGACGGCGAGCGGGAGCACTCCGTCGAATCCCGGCCACCCGAAGTCGTCATCGCCTGCGACACGGGGGGCTGGGGCCGCGTGGGGGAGCCGCCGGTGCCGCCACCCCGGGGAAGATCCGAACCCGCAGCCCTCCAGGGCCGCGGTCTCCGCGATTACCACGGAGAATCCGGGCCGCCGTACGGCGACGGCGAGACGCCCTGGACGGACTTCCGGGCTCTGCTCGCGAGCATCTTCGCCGAACGCCGCTGCGCGGGACTCCGCGACGGACCCGCGAGATTCCCGTGGGAACAGGCGGCCTGTCGGCGGCTGAGCCGGTGCGGGCACATCGCTTCCACGGCGGACTGCTCGCAACCTCCTCCGTTCCACGGCTGACCGTGGGCCGGAGGCATGATCATGGCGCCCCTGCCCCCTGGAGGGGACAAGAGCGGCGCGAGCGCACGCGAGCCCCGCCGGCGGATGGACAGCCGCAGAGTAAGGCATGACCCCTCTGTTCCAGCCGTTCAGGCGTTCTCGGGACCGCCACCGGGTATCGGACGCGAGGCGCCGGGCTTCGTACCCGGCGGGGGGCGACCGAGGTCGGGGCGTACGAGGACGCGAGTGGGTCACCAGGTCGGGGTTCCGCGTTCCGAGGCTCGGTGCCCGACAGGGATCTCCTCGAAGATGCGACGGGTCCGGACGAGAATCCGCTCCCGTGGCATCGTGGTCAGCAAGCCGTGCGTCCACCGGGGTCCTGGGCGTCCGCTCACCAGCATAGTCCCCGGGCCGTTCGCCGCGGTGGGTCCGAACGGGCCGGAATCTGACAACCGGGCGGTCGCGGAAAGGCGTGGGAGAAATCCGGGGGCGAGCCGATTTCGACGTCTGGTCCAGATAGAGGGTCCGGGCAGGGCGCCTGCCGGGCAGCCTCCTGGCGTCCTGTTTCCGTGTGCAGATGAAGTCCGGGGAAAGGGCGTCGGCGAAACGGCGGGCGTGTTCGCGGTAGGCGGTGTGACTGTCGGGGTGCCAGGCATGGCGCCAGTTGTCGCCCAGGCGGCTGAGCCTGAGCTCCGGGTCGCCGGGGCGAGTCCGGCGTAGGCGGCGAGGTGGCCTGCGGTCGGGAAGGTGCTGCTGTCGCCGACCTCGATCAGGATCCTTGCTCCGGTCCTGACGCGGACTCCCGGCATGGACGTCAGGGCCTTCGAAAGAGGGTGAGCCTCCAGCAGTTCCTCGATCCTCCCGGCCAGGAGTTTCCGCTGATCAAGCACGGCCGTCAGAGAAGTGGCCAGGCTCGGGACGATCAGCGTGGCAGCCTCGGTGCCCGGGACCGTCACGGTCTGCTCGTCCAACGCGGTGAAGATGCCCTCGACCAGTCGCTCGGCCATCCTCGGTGCCTTCGGCCGCAGCAGGGTGACCAGCCGCCGACGGCCGGCTTTGCGTATCTGGGCGGGGGAGCCGAACCGTTCCAGCAGCGAGAGGACTGCCGGGTGCTGCAGCCTCGGCCCGAGGACTCGTTCCAGCGACGGGTGGATCTGGGTCAGCAGGCCGTGGAGGGGCGGCCCCGCGGAGATCGCGCGTCTATACATTGTGGTCAAAGATTCCGCGGTAAAGGCCCAACGGCAGGCAGCAAATCAGCTCAAGGCCATCTTGGTTACCGCGGACCCTGCCTTGCGTGAGGAGCTGGCCGGTCTGTCCCGTCGTGCGCTCGTCTGTGCCTGCCTGCGGCTCACTGAAGGGGACGACGGATCCAGTAGTGCGGGCGACACGGTTCACGCTACGTGCGCTGGCTGAGCGTATAGAGCAGCTCAGAATGCAGGCCCGAGTGCTGGAGCACCGCTTGTCGGAGCTGATCAGATGTCACTACCCCCGGCTCGTTGACGCCGTGGGGATCGGGCCCCATAGCGCCGCCGTCCTGCTGACCACCATGGGCGACAATAGCGACCGCCTGCCGGAGCACCTGTTCGCGGTAGGTCTTGCGTTCGCGCAGTGTGGCCATGACCGCGTCCTTCCGCGTGCGGGGGTGGGTTCCGAGGTCCGTGGGGGCTCTCAGTTCTCGTCGGAGTGGGCGCCGGTACCGACGGGGCTCCGGCTGGCGGCCAGCCAGGAGCGGGCGGGGTCGGCGGGTGTTGCAGTGTCCACGGTGAGGTGGAGGCGGGTGTCGCCGTCGAGGCCGGGATAGCTGCGCTGTTCCGCTCCGGCGAAGCAGTGGCGAAGCGCCTGCGCGACCGCTCGGGCGGCTTCGGGCGTGTGCGCGATGATCC
>NZ_JBHXSK010000124.1:0-3897 GCF_042716195.1 Streptomyces sp. NPDC058683 | reverse complement strand
CCGTCCCGAACACGGCATGATCCCGCACCCACGACGCCGACTCCTGCGACAGACGCCCCGTGAACACCCACTCGTCCCGGTCCCCGACCGACACCACCGCACTCAACAACGGATGTTCCAGCCGGTCCAAACCAGCGGCCGTCGCATCGCCCTCACCCGTGCCGGGCGCCAGCCAGTACCGCTCCCGCTGGAACGCATACGTCGGCAGGGGGACGCGCCGGGCGCCCGTGCCCGCGTAGAACGCCGACCAATCCACCGACACACCCGCCAGATGCGCCTGCGCGAGAAACGCGGCGAACGTCTCCCCCTCCGACTTACGGGCGCGCAAGGCCGACGCGAACACCGCACCGTCCCCGTCCACCGCCTGCCGCGCCAACGCCGTCAGAACCGCCTCCGGCCCCAACTCCAAGAACCGGGTGACACCCTCGGCCTGGAGGGTACGAACCCCGTCCGTGAACCGCACCGCCTGCCGGACGTGATCCACCCAGTAACCCGGGTCAGCCAACTCCGCCGACACCAGAGCACCGGTCACGTTCGACACCACAGGGATCCGGGGAGCGCTGAACGTCAGTCCCTCGGCGACGGCACGGAACTCCGCCAGCATCGGCTCCATCCGATGCGAATGAAACGCATGACTGACTCGCAGCCGGCTCGTCTTACGATCCCGCCACCGCGGCAGCCACTCATCCAGCGCATCCAGATCACCGGAGACCACGACCGAGCGAGGCCCGTTGACCGCCGCGATCGCCAGCCGGTCCTCGAACCCGGCCAGCTCCCCGGCCACCTCTTCCTCCGTCGCCTGCACCGCGGCCATCCCACCACCGGCAGGCAATGCACCCATCAACCGGCCACGCGCCACCACCAGCGCACACGCATCCGCCAGCGACAGCACTCCCGCCACATGGGCGGCCACCAGCTCACCGACGGAGTGCCCGATCAGATAGTCCGGGCGCACTCCGAGGGACTCGACCAGCCGGAACAGTGCCACCTCGACCGCGAACAACGCCGCCTGCGTGAACTCCGTCGCATTCAACAGACCCGCATCCGCAGAGCCGTCCTCGGCAGCCAGCAAGTCCCGAAGCGAACGACCCAGCCGTGGATCCAGCTCCGCACACACCTCATCCAACGCCCGCGCGAACTGCGGGTAGACGGCGGCGAGTTCCACACCCATCCGCGCCCGCTGCGCCCCCTGACCCGTAAACAAAAACGCCGTACGACCCGCACCCACACGCCCTTCCAACACCCCAGCCGCGGCCCCACCACCAACCAAAGCCGCAAGCCCCGCCAGCAACCCCTCCCGATCCGACGCCACCACCGCAGCCCGCTGCTCCAACTGCGCCCTCGTCACCACCGACGAGAAAGCAACATCGAGGAGACCGAGGTCGCGGTGGTCCTGGAGGTGGGTGTGCAGCCGTTCGGCCTGCTCCCGCAACGCCGCCTCGCCCTTACCCGACACCACCACCGGCACCGGTACAGACGCGGCGGGCGGCGCGGACAGCGGACGCTCCGTCGGCTCCTCCGCATGAGCGGCCGGAGCCTCCTCAATGATCACGTGGGCGTTCGTACCGCTGATCCCGAACGACGACACCCCAGCACGCCGCAGCCGCTCACCCGCAGGCCACTCCTCCGCCTCCGTCAGGAGCCGGATCTGCCCGGCCTCCCAGTCGACATGCGGCGAGGGAGCGTCCACGTGCAGCGTCGACGGCAGTCGACCATGCCGCATCGCCATGACCATCTTGATCACACCGGCGACACCAGCCGCAGCCGACGTATGCCCGATGTTCGACTTGATGGACCCGAGCCGCAGCGGATCGTTGCCGGCCCGCTCCTGCCCATACGTCGCCAACAACGCCTGAGCCTCGATCGGGTCACCCAGCTTTGTGCCCGTGCCATGACCCTCCACGGCATCGACATCGGCAGGGCTCAAACCGGCGTTCGCCAACGCCTGCCGAATCACCCGCTCCTGCGAAGGACCATTCGGCGCCGTCAGACCATTACTCGCACCGTCCTGATTCACCGCACTACCACGCACGACGGCCAGCACGCGGTGGCCATTCCGCCGCGCATCCGACAACCGCTCCAGCACGACCAGACCAAGACCATCCGAGAAACCCGTGCCATCCGCAGCCGCCGCATACGACTTACAACGCCCGTCCGACGCAAGACCCCGCTGACGACTGAACTCGGTGAGAAGGAACGGATCCGACATGATCGTCACGCCGCCGGCCAGCGCGAGGGAACACTCCCCGGAACGAAGCGCCTGCGAGGCCAAGTGCAGGGCAACCAGGGACGACGAGCACGCCGTGTCCACCGTGACAGCGGGGCCTTCCAGGCCGAGGCTGTAGGCGACCCGGCCGGAGAGGACACTGGTCGTCGTACCCGTCAGCCGGAAGCCTTCCAGTTCCGGTGGCATCTGGCCGCCGTAGTCCGAGGCCAAGGCACCGCAGAAGACACCCGTGTCCGAGCCGCGCAGCGAGGTGGGGGCGATACCCGCATCCTCGAACGCCTCCCACGCCGCCTCCAACATCAACCGCTGCTGCGGATCAATCGCCAACGCCTCACGCGGACTGATCCCGAAGAACCCCGCGTCAAAGTCCCCGACACCCTCGACGAAGCCGCCGCCGCTGGCATAGACACTGCCGACCTGATCCGGATCAGGGTTATAGAGACGCTCTAGATTCCACCCACGGTCACCCGGCAGACCGGACACCGCATCGCGCTTCTCGGCGACCAACTGCCACAACTCGGCGGGCGACGACACACCACCGGGGTAACGGCAGCTCATCCCCACGATCGCCAAGGGCTCGAGATCGCGCTGCTCCAGCTCGCGCAAGCGACGGTTGGCCGTGCGCAGCTCCCCGGTCACCTTCTTCAGATACACACGGAGCTTGTGCTCGTCCATCGCCGCGGCGCCCCGCTGATCCCCCGTGCCCTGGGTCACGTTCCCAGCTCCTTGTCGATCAACTCGAACATCTCTTCGTCAGAGACCCCGTCGAGGAAGTCATCGGGGTCTTCGTCCAGGACATCGCTCTGGCCCGACGGTCCGCCGAGGACGGACCACAGTCGATTACTGAAGGCGCGCAGCCGGGGTTCGAACTCGGCCAGTTGCCGCTCGTCACCCGCCACTTGGGTCAGCAGGGCCTCGATCTGTTGCAGCCCTTCTTCGAGAGGCGAGCGGCCCCTCTCCACGGGCCCGCCGACCTCCGCCAGAAGCAAGGTCGAAACCCCGTCCGGAGTCGGGTGGTCGAAGATGAGCGTCGACGGCAGCCGCATGCCGGTTGCCTGCGTGAGCCGGTTCCGCAGCTCGACTGCCGCCAGAGAGTCGAATCCGAGGGCCTTGAACGTCTGTTCCGGGTCGATCGCGGCGGCCGAGGCATGCCCCAACACCGCTGCGACCTGGGCCTGTACAAGCTCAAGCACAGCACGCTGACGATCGGCTTCGGGTACGGCGGCCAGCCGCTGGGCAAGTGATCCGCTCACGCTCTGCGTACGACGGGCCGGCGTACGCACCAGTCCACTCAGCAACGCCGGAAGCATCCCCGCGCGCGCCTGCGCCCGCAACGCACCCTGGTCCAACCGCACCGGCACCAGCAGACCCGCATCCTGCCGCCCGGCCGCGTCGAACAACTCCACGCCCAGCTCACTCGACAGCGCGCCGATCCCCATCCGCGCCCACCGGGCCACACTGCCCTCATCCAACGTCCCGGCCATACTCCGCTCCTCAGCCCACAACCCCCACGCCAGCGAAGTCGCCGGCAGACCAGCAGCACGACGCTGCGCAGCCAGCGCATCGAGCACGGCGTTGGCCGCGGCGTAGTTGCCCTGGCCAGGGCTGCCGATCAGGGCAGCGACGGAGGAGAACAGCACGAACGCCGACAACTCCATGTCCGCAGTCAG
>NZ_JBHXSK010000123.1:0-4673 GCF_042716195.1 Streptomyces sp. NPDC058683 | reverse complement strand
AGAGCCCAACCGCGAGCAGGACTTCGTCGTCGGCCCGAGGCGTGGCACCGTCTCGGTCGGGGTGCGGGCGACACTGACACCGTGTGACGCCTCCGTCGATACGTCGAGACGTCACACGGTGTCCAATGCAGGGTGTTCTACGCGGCAAGGGCTTCCGCGAGTTCCTTGGCCTTGGCGGCCGCGTCCTCCAGGGCACCCTTACGGGACGCCTCGTACAGAGGGACCAGTTCGGACATGGCCGGATTGCGAGGGGCCATAGTGAGTTCCGGGACGATGAAGTGGAGGTCCAGGCCGAGGGTGTTCTTGAGGACGGCCTCCAGGTAGTTCTGCACGAAGTCGTAGCCCTCGCGCGGGGTGCCCGGTGCGTAGGAGCCGCCGCGGCTGGCGACGACGACGGCGGGGGTGCCCTGGGCGGACGGGGCCTCGCCGGCGGTGCGGCCGAGCAGGAGCACGCTGTCCAGCCAGGCCTTGAGGGTCGTGGGGATCGAGAAGTTGTACATGGGGGCGCCGATCAGAACGGCGTCAGCCCGCTCCAGCTCCTCGATGAGCGTCACGCGCGCGGCGAACGCGGCCGACTGCTCCGGGGTGCGCTCCGTGGGAGCCGCGTACCCGGCGGACCAGGCGGCGGCGGTGATGTGCGGGACGGGGTCGGCGGCGAGGTCGCGGTAGATCACCGTGCCCTCCGGGTGCTGCTCCTCCCATGTCCTGCGGAAGGCGGCCGTGACGGAACGGGACGAGGACGCCTCGCCCGGGAATACGGACGAGTCGATGTGTAGCAACGTGGCCATGGGCTTTCTCCCAGGAGAGGATCGACACTCGGCGATAGTCAAACATGAGATGGTATTGAATGAGAATATCACGAGTGAGACGGACGCCTTGATCTGGCGACGAGACAGGCGAGCGCGGACCTCTAGCTAGGGAGCGGTACAGGATCGATCAACGGGCACGGAGCAGCCAGATGGGACCGCCGGCAAACCGTCCTCGCTGCGCGGCTCCTGGACACTGCTCCGCCCGACCCGGGCCACGAGCAGCGTGTCCGCGGCCGCTATGGCCTCGTGGACGTTCCGGGTTCCCATCGTGATGCACAGCGTGTAACTCACGTCCTCAAGCTCACGTGTACCTTCCCGTCCTTCGCCTTCGGCGAGCGCGATCCGCAGGGACGCGTACCGGGTCAGTAGCCTTCTGACGACCTTCGGATCCGGAACAACGAGCACAGCCAGGTCCTCTCTCAACGTTCGAGTCACATCCGCACCCCATGCCAACGTCCCGCTTGGCGACAGCAGCGTTCGGTTGCCTTCGTGGGCCACGCTGCTGCCTTGAGTGAAGACCGGCTGCCCCCGACTTCTGTGACGAGATCGGCTTCAACGCTCCATCACTGCGGCCGTGTCGCACCGTCCTGGCCCGACTGGTCTATCTGGTGGCTGCGCGGGCGTCCTTATGCGACGTACCAACCTTCCTTGCCGGAGGCGACGGCTGGATCGGTAGCGGCACGACACGCTGTCGTCTCGTTGCGGCACCCCCTGCGCAGCACCCGGCCGATCGCGGGGACCGGGACCGAGATCCGCCACCAGACCGGACGGTGTTCGTACGCTCTGCGAACTTCACGTGCGTGGGCGGCGGGCTCCGGCGTCGAGGCCGTCGGCGAACTGCCGTTACCGGCAGGGGCGATGGTCACGTTCTACCCGGAACTGGACCTCGACATCGCGCACTCTTTGACACACCGTGGTCCAACGGACAGGAAATGCCCTCCGCGCTGGTCGTCTGGACCGCCGGGAACGGCACCGACGGCAGTTCCGAGCCGGATGAGCGGGCGGCCGGAGACGATGCGCCCGTTCCTGATTTCGCTTCTCCCGTAGCGGCCGCACGTCCGATGCCGAACCCAGCGTGCCGTACGGCAGGGCGAGGTCAGTAACCACTCCACCGGGTACTGCCCGTTGCAGCCGTGTGGGACAGCTGGTGTCACACGACGCGTGCATGGCCGGTCAAAGGATTGAGTCGAGGAATGAAGGAGGTGTGCCGTGTGCGAGGACTCAGACATGAGCTGCTGGAGTCTCTTTGCCGGACGCGGGGTCCGCATGTTGCACCCTGCCGTCGGCACGCAGAATTCTCTGAAGCCCTCGTGAAGGTGGACGGGATCAGTGTGTGCGGCTGTGTAGTGCCGTGCCTTGTGAGGGGGAGGATGCCGTATGGACCATGCTGACTCGGTGCCGGTAGCGGAGTTGCTCGATGAGCGTCGGCACCTGCTGGAAGTCACCTACTGGATGTTGGGCAGCTCCGGTGAGGCGGAGAGTGTCGTCGGAGAGACCTATCGTCGGTGGTACGGGCTGTCCGAGGCGGAGCGTGGGGAAATCTCAACTCCCCGATACTGGCTCGCGAAGACCGCGGGTGAGATCTGTCTGAACCTGCTCGCTCACCCCCACCGGGGTGCGACCGGTCAGAGGGACCAGACAGAGGAGCACCACACGAAGGCGGGAGAGGCCGAGGGAGCTCAGGCGGGCCTGGCGAAGGAGGTCAGCCGGGTTCTGCTGAACGCGCTGGACTCTCTGTCGCCGGCCGAGCGGGCGGCGTTCGTGCTCAATGACGTCTTCGGGATGACCTCCGGTACGGTAAGTGACATCGTGGGACGCTCAGAGTCCGAGTGCGTTGAGCTCGCCGACCGTGCCCGGCACAGCATTCGGATGCAGCGCTCACACTCCACCCCACCGGAAGAGCACGATCTCCTCGCCCGCACCGTCCGCCAGGCCTGCGTGAACGAAGATGCCGAACTGCTGGAGTCGTTGCTGTGTCAGGACGCCACGGCGTTCTTCGACGGCGGCGGCAAGGTCCGCGCACTCAGCAGGCCCGTGCACGGCAGCCGTCAGGTCGCTCGCAGCCTGCTGATACTCCTGGCCCGCCACCCCCGCACCACTCTCACCACCCAATCCGTCAACGGGCGTACCGGCCTCATCGTCCGCTACGGCCACCAGGTCGCCGCCGTCATCAGCCTCGACATCGCCGAACACCATGTCGCACAGGTCTGGGTTGTCCTCAATCCCGACAAGCTGCGCTCCTGGAACCAGCTCCCCACCCAGGGCGACCCCGGCTCGCACGGACGCCGGTCACAGCGAGGCGATGGCTGGCTCTGATCGCTTCCGGGTGTTGCTGTGCGGCCCTTCCAAGAGACCTGCGTCCGCTCGCTGTCGTCGGCTCTCTGTCGTGCATTAGGCGGCGTCGGGGACGTGGTCGCCCCACTCGGTCTCGGATGTGCACCAGCGCATCTGGGTCCGGACCACCCTTGTGCATGAGGTCCACGATCAGCTTCAGTTCGTGCAGGCCTGGACGCAGGCGATCTCCCGCTGGTGGCTGGCCCGCGGTGGTGGAGGCCGCCCGCATCGTGTGTCGCTGATGCCCTTCGTGCAGGAATGTGCCGGTTCCACCGCTACGAGACACGGGACGATGCGGCCCTCCTCGTGCTAACGAAACGGGCGGCATGCGGTCTTCGGGACGACCATGAACACGTCCATGCAGGCTGGGGCTTGATGAAGCCGAACCGGACGTTGAAGCCGGGCGGACGCGGCCTGGCGATGATCAGCGCTCTGCGCCGTTTCTCGATCGCGGATGTCGTTCCGATGTCCCGTCCGCCCGGGCCTTTGGTGCTTGCATCGGTGCGTGGCCGGACCACGCTGCAGGCGTGAGGGCCCAGACGGGCGAGAGTCCCCCCACGGACGCAGACGGTGTCAGCAACCGTCGACGAACGTCACTGTCTCCTCAAGCGGCGCCCGGCCGATACGGGGTTGGCTTGCCGTAGCGTCCTCGTGCCCGATCGACATGCCGCAGAAGAGGAGAAGCTCATCCGGGGGCGACAGGATCTCCGCGACGGTCTTGTGATACTTGGCCCAGGCCATCTGCGCGCAACTGTGCAGCCCTTCGGCGCGGAGCAGCAGCATGACGGACTGCAGGTACGCGCCCACGTCGGACCACTGGGGTCGGCCCATGCAGCGGTCGATATAGCAGAACAGGGCGGCGGGTGCCCCGAAGCAGTCCCAGTTCGCGGCAGCGGCCCTCTGCCGCGCCTCGAGGTCCGCACGCGGAATGCCGAGTGCGCCGTAGCGCTGCTCGCCGAAGGCGGACCGACGCTCCTGGTAGGGGCTCTTGAGCATCGCGGGGTACTGCTCGTACTCCGGCTCGTCCCAGGGGTCGCCTGTGGCTATGCGCTCACCGGCGCGCTTTTTGAGCTCAGCCAGTGGTCGGCCGGTCAGCACGTAGGCATGCCACGGTTGGAGGTTCGATGCGGAAGGCGCCCACGCCGCGGCGGACAGCACGCGCTCCAGCACCTCCCGAGGGACCTGCTGGTCGGTGAATTCCCGCACAGCGTGCCGACTCGCGACCGCTTCATAGACGTTCATGATCGCCTGCACCCCTTCTCTATCCGGTACATCTGCAACCGTCACGTTCTTGACAGTATCATGTAATACTATCTCGCGGAGTGGAGCGGCCCGCATGGAGAAGGAGAAGGGGGATCGTCCGGGGGTGGTTCGCGAGCGTCGCCGGTTGGCATTCCGCAGGGTTCGTGGTGCCGCCGGCGACGCCCCCGCCTGTGCTGCTCGCGGTTGGGCTGGTGTGTGGCCAGGGGTGGCCGCTGGTCTCGAGGCCGGGTTCGCGGTAAGGGACCTGCCGCCCGGAACCCGTCCACG
>NZ_JBHXSK010000122.1:0-4677 GCF_042716195.1 Streptomyces sp. NPDC058683 | reverse complement strand
GCAGGTCCGTTCCTGCTGATGGAGTTCAGTCGGCAGCGTGGGCTGTCGCCCGACGGACGCTGTAAGTCGTACGCGGCCGGAGCGGACGGTACCGGCTTCTCCGACGGCCTCGGACTGGTCGTGCTGGAGCGGTTGTCGGATGCGCGTCGCAACGGTCACCGGATTCTTGGTGTTGTCCGGGGTAGTGCGGTGAATCAGGACGGTGCGAGTAATGGTCTGACGGCGCCGAACGGTCCTTCGCAGGAGCGGGTGATTCGGCAGGCGTTGGCGAACGCCGGGTTGAGCCCTGCCGATGTCGATGCCGTGGAGGGGCATGGCACCGGCACGAAGCTGGGTGACCCGATCGAGGCTCAGGCGTTGTTGGCGACGTATGGGCAGGAGCGGGCTGAGAACGATCCGCTGCGGCTCGGGTCCATCAAGTCCAACATCGGGCACAGCTCAGCGGCAGCGGGCGTGGCGGGTGTCATCAAGATGGTCATGGCGATGCAGCATGGGAAGTTGCCTGCCACGTTGAACGTTGATGCGCCGTCGCCGCATGTCGACTGGGAGGCCGGTCAGGTCAGGCTGCTGACGGAGGCGGAGGAGTGGCCTGCGGGTGAGCGGCCGCGACGTGCTGGAGTGTCCTCCTTCGGAGTCAGCGGCACGAACGCTCACGTGATCATCGAGGAGGCTCCTTCCGCCGAGATCGAGGAGCCCGCCGAGCGTCCGGTGACGGTGCTGCCCGCTGTGCCGGTGGTCGTGTCGGGCAAGAGCGAGGTGGCCTTGCGGGCCCAGGCCGAGCGGCTGCGCGCCCATGTGCTGGCGCAGCCGGAGCTTGATGTCCTGGACGCGGGCTTCTCGTCGGTGATGGCGCGGGCGCAGTTGGATCAGCGGGCTGCGGTGGTGGCGTCGGATCGGGAGGGGTTGCTGGCGGGGCTTGCGGCTTTGGCCGGCGGTGAGGCTGCGGCCGGTGTGTTCGACGGTCAGGCGAGTGCGGGTCGTACGGCGTTTTTGTTCACGGGTCAGGGGGCGCAGCGGGCCCGGATGGGTGTGGAACTCGCCGCCGTCTATCCGGAGTTCGCGCGGGCGTTGGATGAGGTGTGTGCGGAGCTGGATCCGAGGTTGGGCCGTTCGGTTCTGGGTCTGCTGGCTGCTGAGGAGGGTTCCGCGGATGCGGGTCTTCTGAATGCGACGGAGTTCACGCAGGCGGCGTTGTTCGCGGTCGAGGTGGCGCTGTTCAGGTTGGTGGAGTCTCTCGGGGTGCGCCCGGATTATCTGATCGGGCACTCGGTCGGTGAGCTGGTGGCCGCCCATGTGACCGGGGTGCTGTCCCTCGCGGATGCCTGCGCTCTGGTGGTGGCGCGTGGCCGGTTGATGGGTGCGTTGCCTGCCGGTGGTGGGATGGCGGCGGTGCAGGCGACGGAGGAGGAGGTTGCCGGGGAGCTGGCCGGGTTCGAGGACCGGCTGGGGATCGCTGCGGTCAACGGTCCCCGCTCGGTCGTGGTGTCCGGTGATCTGGACGCGCTGGATGAGTGGCTGCCGCGGTGGCAGGGCCGTAAGACGAGCCGGCTGCGGGTGAGTCATGCGTTTCATTCGCATCGGATGGAGCCGATGCTGGCGGAGTTCCGCAAGGTCGCCGAGACCCTGACGTTCCACAGCCCCCGGATCCCGGTGGTGTCGAATGTGACCGGTGCTCTGGTGTCGGCGGAGCTGGCCGACCCCGGCTACTGGGTGGATCACGTTCGTCAGGCGGTTCGGTTCACGGACGGGGTGCGTACCCTCCAGACCGAGGGTGTCACCCGGTTCCTGGAGCTCGGTCCGGACGGCGTGCTGACGGCGTTGGCCCGTCAGTCGCTGGATGAGAACACCACGGCGCTGTTCGCAACCGCAATACGGGCCCGTCACCCCGAGGCGGAGACCTTCGCCGCGTTTCTCGCGCAGGCGCACGTAGCCGGTGTGCCGGTGGATTGGTCGGCGTTCTACGCGGGCACGGGCGCCCGGCGCGTCCCCCTGCCGACCTACGCCTTCCAACGCGAGCGGTACTGGCTGGCTCCTGGTGTCGGGGCAGGTGACGCGGCTGCTGCCGGACTCGGGCGGCTCGACCACCCACTGCTCGCTGCCGCCGTTCGGGTGGGGGAGCGGGACGAGTGGCTGTTCACCGGACGCATGTCGCAGGACAGTGCGCCCTGGGTGCAGGACCACGGTGTACTCGGCATGGTGATCGTGCCTGGCACCGCGCTGGTCGAACTGGCCGTCACGGCCGGGCAGCACGCAGGCAGTCCGGTCCTCGAAGAACTCGTCCTCGAAGCGCCGCTGATCCTTCGTGAGAACGCAGCGGCACAACTTCAGGTCACCATCGGTGAGCCTGAGGAAGACGGCCGTCGCCCGGTAGCGATCTTCTCCCGCCCCGAGACCGGAACCGAGTCGGAAGCTGAGTCGGAAGCGGTCTGTCACGGGCGCGGCGTGCTCGCTCCGGACGCCGATCCGGACGCGGAGCCCATCGCACCGTCGTGGCTGCCTGTCGAGTGGCCTCCGGTGGATGCGGAGCCGGTTGACGTCGGCGCGATGTACGAGCGGCTGGCCGAGGTCGGCTTCGACTACGGTCCCGCATTCCAGAGTCTGCGCGCGGCCTGGCGGGACGGCGACGACATGTTCGCCGAGGTCGCTCTGCCGGACGAGCACGCCGAAGCGGCACGCAGGTTCGGCTTCCATCCGGCGCTGTTTGATGCCTCGCTGCACGGCGGTCTCGGCTGGCTCGACGACGGGGAGGGCGCTTCCGCCCGGCTGCCCTTCTCCTGGTCCGGGGTGCGCTTCGCGCACGCCGGCGCCTCGCGGGTACGGGTGCGGATCGGGTCGGCGGGCGAGTTCGCACTGCGTGTCGATGTCGTCGGTGAGCAGGGCGAGCCGGTTGCGAGCGTAGGGAAGCTGGCCTTCCGTCCGGTCGACCAGGCGCAGCTCGCAGGCGTCCAACGGTCGGAGGACAGCTCGCTGTTCGAGGTCGATTGGGCACCGCTGTCCCTGCCGACCCCGGCTGCTGTGCGGGTTGCGGTGTTGGGTGAGGCGGGGCACGCCGATCTGGACGTGCTGGAGGGGGCGTTGGTCGATGGTGCCCCGGTGCCGGATCTGGTGCTGGCCGAGGTGGAAGGGCCGGCGGGTACTCCGCTGGCTGTGGCCACGGGGATGCTGGGGCTGCTTCAGCGGTGGCTGGCGAGTGACCGGTTGGCTGATGCGCGGCTGGTTGTGGTGACGAGGAACGCGATCGCCGTCGGTGATGACATTCCTGATCTGGTGCTGGCGCCGGTGTGGGGTCTGGTGCGCAGTGCGCAGTCGGAGCATCCGGGCCGGATCACACTGGTCGACCTCGACGGTGACGGTGACGTGCCCGACTGGAGCGCGCTGGCTGCTCTCGACGAGCCTCAACTCGCCGTCCGTCAGGGCAGGTTCCTGGCACCGAGGCTGTCCCGGGCGTCCTCTGTACCGGTCGAGGCCCCGGTACTGGACCCCGGCGGCACGGTCCTGATCACCGGCGGCACCGGCGGCCTGGGCGCGGTCTTCGCCCGGCATCTCGCCGAACACCACAGTGCCAGGCGGCTGCTGCTGGTCAGCCGGCGCGGTCCCGACGCCCCCGGAGCCACCGAACTCGTACACCACCTGGCGGAGTTGGGTTGCGAGGCCCGTGCCGTGGCCTGTGACGTGTCCGACCGCGGCCAGCTGGCCGCTCTGATCGGCTCCCTCACGCACCCGCTCACGGCTGTGGTTCATGCGGCCGGTGTCCTGGACGACGGTGTGATCACCTCCCTCACCCCCGCGCAGCTCGAACGCGTCATGCGGCCCAAGGTGGACGCGGCCCTGCACCTGCACGAACTGACCGCGGACATGGACCTGTCGGCGTTCGTGCTGTTCTCCTCCGTCGCCGCCCTGATCGGCAGCCCTGGCCAGGGCAACTACGCCGCGGCCAATGCCGTACTCGACGCGCTGGCCGCGCAGCGTCGTGCTGCCGGCCTGCCGGCGACCTCGCTGGCGTGGGGGTTGTGGGCGGATGCGACCGGGATGACCGGGGAGCTGGATGAGGCGGAACTCGCGCGGCTGGAGCGGATGGGTGTCGGCGCGCTGCCGACCGCCCTCGGCCTGGAGCTGTTCGACGAAGCCCGGCGGCGCGACGCGGCCCTGCTCGTGCCAGTGCAGTTGGACCTCGCTGCTCTGCGGGCGCAGGCCCGATCAGGGTTGCTGCCGGCTCTGTTGCGTGGGTTGGTGCGGATGCCGGCACGACGTGCCGGGGCCGCTGGTTCGCTCGCCCAACGGTTGGCCGATGTTCCACAAGCGGACTGGGAGCGGGTGGTTCTGGAGTTGGTCCGGAGCCAGGTGGCGGCTGTACTCGGGCATGCGTCGTCCGAGGTGATTGATCCGGGGCGTGCGTTCAAGGAGCTGGGTTTCGATTCGCTGGCCGCGGTGGAACTGCGTAACCGGCTGACCCAGACCACCGGCGTACGGCTCCCGTCGACGCTGGTCTTCGACCACCCGTCACCCATTGCCGTCAGCCGGTTCCTGCTGGCGGAGGTTGGTGGGGGTGAGGGTGTTGTTGAGCGTCGGGTGGTGCGGGCGAGGCGTTCGTCGCGGGTGGATGAGCCGTTGGCGATTGTGGGGATGAGTTGTCGGTATCCGGGTGGTGTTACGTCTCCTGCTGGGTTGTGGGAGTTG
>NZ_JBHXSK010000121.1:0-5593 GCF_042716195.1 Streptomyces sp. NPDC058683 | reverse complement strand
GAGTCGCCTTCGGCGGCGGCGCCGGCGACGTCGGCAGAAGCGCCGCCGCCGGCCGCGCCGGCCCCGTCCGCGCCCGTCGGTGCGAGCGCGTCGCCGACGGCCTCGTCCTCACGGACGGCGAGCCCGAGCCCGTCCGCGACCGCGTCCCGCTCGGCCGGGCCGACCCAGTCGGCGTCCACGACCGGCACGGCCGCCTCCGCGCAGCCCACGTCGGCGCCGGTCCTGCGCCCCGGCGACAGCGGCGCCGAGGTCACGGAGCTCCAGCTGCGGCTGACACAGCTGAGGCTCTTCACGGGCAGTGCCGACGGCCGCTACGGGCACCGGACGGAGGACGCGGTGCGGACGTACCAGGTGGCGCGGGGGATCCTGACGGACGAGTCGGGGGTGTACGGGACGGCCACGCGAGCCGCCCTGGAGTCGGAGACGACCGAGCCGTAGGAGTCGGTCTCGGTTGTCGGCCGGGTGCGGACGGGTGGGGGCTGAGCGCGCAGTTCCCCGCGCCCCTTCGCTGCGTTGACCCTGAAGCCGACTTCGAGGACAACCCCCTAGGGGCGCGGGGAACTGCGCGACCAGCCCCCACCGGGCCCGCGCTCACCCACAACCGCCCCCTGCACCGCCGTCTCAGCCGACGTGCACCCGGAGGGAGCCGTCCGCGGCCGCCGCCACCCGCACCCCCGTCAGGTCCCGCACCACCACGTCCGGACCGTGCACGCCCGCCCGGGCACCGACGCCCACCACCCGCATTCCCGCCGCGCGCCCCGCCGCGATCCCCGCGCCCGAGTCCTCGAAGACCAGGCAGTCCGCCGGAGCGACGCCCAGCTCGGCCGCCCCCTTCAGGAAGCCCTCGGGGTCCGGCTTGCTCGCGCCCACCGACTCCGCCGTGATCCGCACCGCCGGCAGCGGCAGCCCGGCCGCGGCCATCCGCGCCGTCGACAGCGCCACGTCCGCCGAGGTCACCAGGGCATGCGGCAGCCCGCCGAGCGAGGCGAGGAAGGCCGCGGCACCCGGGACCTCCACCACGCCGTCCATGTCGGCGGTCTCCTCGGCCAGCATCCGCGCGTTGTCCGCGAGGTTCTGCTGCACCGGCCGGTCCGGCAGCAGCACGGCCATGGACGCGTGCCCCTGGCGCCCGTGGACGACCTTCATGACCTCGTCGCCGTCCAGCCCGTGCCGCTCGGACCAGCGGCGCCAGATGCGTTCGACGACGGCGTCGGAGTTGACGAGGGTGCCGTCCATGTCGAGCAGGAGGGCGCGGGCGGTGAGGACGGTGGCCGTCATCGGGCAGCTCCTAAGCAGGCCGGGCAAAGCAAAACAGAGCGGCCCCGCCCGCCGGTCAGGGAAAACGAGCGGGAGCCACTTTGTTTCTCCACGGTACAAAACGGAGCGGCCATCCCGCCACCGCCGTCGCCGACCGTTCACCGACTCTTCAGCTCGCCGGACCCCCTGTGGGACGCGTCCGGCTCAGCCGGCGATCGCCTCCCACAGGCTCCACACGCCGAGCGCCAGCATCAGCACGGCCGCGATCTGCGTGATCAGCCGCAGCGGCACCTTCTTCATCAGCGCCTTGCCGCCGACGATGCCGAGTCCGGCCACCGCCCACAGGCCGAGGACCGCCCCGAGGCCGACGGAGATCGGGTCGTCGTACCGCGCCGCGAGGTTCGCCGTCATGATCTGCGTGAGGTCACCGAACTCGGCGACCAGGATGAGCATGAACCCGGTACCGGCGACCTTCCAGAAGGACTGGTCGGCGGGCTTGCGGATCTCCTCTTCCTCCTCGCCCTTCTTCAGCAGCAGCACGGCCGCGCCGCCGAGGAAGAGCACGCCGGTCAGGGCGTGCACGATCTGCTGCGGCAGCAGGGTCAGCACACTGCCGGCCGCGACGGCGAGCACGACGTGCAGGAGGAAGGCGGCCGCGACGCCCGCGAAGACGTAGGACGCCCGGTACCGCGTGCCCAGGACGAGGCCGGCGAGCGCGGTCTTGTCGGGCAGTTCGGCGAGGAAGATGACGCCGAAGACGAGCGCCGTCACGGTGATGCTGATCAAGGGTCCTCAATCGGTCGGGGCCACCCCACCGAGAGTGCTGCACTTCGCGCGAAACACACGACACCTCGGCACGGCAGCACACATGGATCACCCGCGCCGCTGTACGGCACAGGCGTGCACTGCTTGCCGAAGGTCTCGCTGGCGGCCTCGTGATCGAGGTCCGCCTCCGGGCGCCGGCTCAGACGGGCTGAGCAGTATGTCGACGGTCCGGCGAAGAGCTACTCCCCTTCAACGCGCTCCACGGTACGTGACCACCGCACCGATTTCCAAGGCCGGAGATCCGGCCTGTGAGTCACGTCCCACACCTTGTCGTGTCATGAACACGTCACTAGCTTCTTACCCAACGCTCACCCATCGGCAACACGGCGGCGCGAGCATTCCCTCGCTCGCGCTCCAACACCCCACCCCCACCAGGGAGTTCGCATGCCGAAGTTCTACGCGCGTCGACGACTCAGCATACTCGCGGCATTCACCGCTCTGATAGCCTCCGCCGCACTCTTCAACTCCCCGAGCGCCTCCGCCGCCCTTCCCACGCCGGTCAGCGCGTCCACCGCCCGCACCTACCTCGCCTCCCTCACCGTGGCGACCGAGGTCAGGACCGGCTACGACCGTGACCTGTTCCCGACCTGGATCACCATCAGCGGCACCTGCAACACCCGTGAGTACATCCTCAAGCGCGACGGTTCGAACGTCGTCACCGACTCCGCCTGCGTCTCCACCAGCGGCAGTTGGTACTCCCCCTACGACGGCGCCACCTGGACCGCCGCCTCCGACGTCGACATCGACCACCTCGTGCCGCTGGCCGAGGCCTGGGACTCCGGTGCCCGCAACTGGACCACCGCCCAGCGTCAGTCCTTCGCCAACGACGTCACCCGCCCGCAGCTGCTCGCCGTCACGGACAACGTCAACCAGTCCAAGGGCGACCAGGACCCGGCCACCTGGATGCCGTCGGTCACCTCGTACCGCTGCACCTACGTCCGCGCCTGGGTGCAGGTGAAGTACTACTACAACCTCTCGGTCGACTCCGCCGAGAAGAGCGCGCTCACCAGCTACCTCTCCGCCTGCTGATCCACCCGTAAGACGGTTCGGCAGACAGCTCGGCAGGCAGAAGGTCCCGCTTCCCCCGCATTCCGGCCACGCTCCACCCCCCTTCCCGCTCTCTTTCCCGCGTCGAAGCCTCCCCGCTGACCTCCGTCGTTCCGTACCGTACGGGGCGACGGAGGCGAACCGACCGGGAAAGAGGGCGGGCGAACGTGGCCGGACTGCGCCTGGGACCACTGCTGAGGTACACCGACGGCTCGTCGGCGACCGTCTGGGTCGAGACGAGCCGTCCGTGCACCGCCGAGGTGCGCTGCCCGGACGGCGCCGGCGGCACCGCACGCACCTTCCAGGTGGCGGGCCACCACTACGCCCTGGTCACGGTCACCGGGCTGACCCCGGGGACTTCGACGCCGTACGACGTCCTCCTGGACGGCACGCGGGTGTGGCCGTTGCCGGACTCCCGGTTCCCGGCCTCGGTGATACGCGTCCCCGCCGAGGACGACAGTCTCAGCGTGACCTTCGGCTCCTGCCGCTGGGCCGCTCCCCCGGCCGACGGCCACGACCCGGTCGGCCCCGACGCCCTGGACAGCCTGGCCGCCCGCGTCGCCGCCGGCGGCGAACGGCCGGACGTACTGCTGCTGTTGGGCGACCAGGTGTACGCCGACGAGACCTCGGCGGCGACCCACCAGTGGCTGGCCGCCCGCCGCGACCTGTCGGACCCGCCCGGCGCCGAGGTCGCGGACTACGAGGAGTACACCCGCCTCTACTACGAGTCCTGGCTCGATCCCGAGGTGCGCTGGCTGCTGTCCACCGTGCCCAGCTGCATGATCTTCGACGACCACGACGTCATAGACGACTGGAACACCTCCGCCGCCTGGCTGGCCGACGTACGGGCCACGCCCTGGTGGCAGGAGCGGCTGCTCAGCGGGCTGATGTCGTACTGGGTGCACCAGCACCTGGGGAACCTCTCCCCGGCCGAACTGGCCGCCGACCCGCTCTACACCGCCGTGTGCGAATCCCCCGACGGCACCGACGAGTTGCGTGCCTTCGCCGCCAAGGCCGACGCCGACCCCACCTCGGTGCGCTGGAGTTACCGGCGCGACCTCGGGCGGGTGCGGCTGCTGATGGTGGACACCCGGGCGGCGCGGGTCCTGGACGAGCACAACCGCGCCATGCTCGACCCCGGTGAGGCCGAGTGGCTGCGCGAACAGGCGCTGACCGACCGGGAGTCGTACGACCATCTCCTGATCGGCACCTCGCTGCCCTGGCTGCTGCCGCACCTCATACACGACCTGGAGACCTGGGACGCGGCCCTGTGCCGGGGCGAACGGGGCCCCCGCTGGGCGGAGTTCGGGGAGCGGCTGCGCCGCGCGGCCGACCTGGAGCACTGGGCGGCCTTCCCGGCCTCCTTCGCCGAACTGGCCGGCCTGATCGCCCGCACCGGCTCGGGCCCCGGGGCACCCGCGTCGATCTGTGTGCTCTCCGGGGACGTCCATCACGCCTACGTCGCCGAGCCCGCATGGCCGGCCGGCACCGGGCCCGCCTCCCGTGTGCTGCAACTCACCTGCTCGCCCGTCCACAACTCCGTGCCGCCGACGATCCGGGCCGGCTTCCGGTTCGGCTGGAGCGCCGTGGCCCGGTTCCTCGGCCGGCGGTTCACCCGGCACGGGCGCTCCGCGCGACCTCCGGTGACGTGGCGGAAGAGGGGCGGGCCGTGGTTCGGCAACCAGCTCATGACGCTGACCCTGCACGGCCGTTCGGCCCGGCTGCGGCTGGAGCGGGCCCGGCGGAACGGGACCCTGGAGACCGTGGAGGAGTCCACCCTCACCACCCCATGAGGGACATCCGAGGCGGGTGGGGCGCACGTTGGCTTCTGTTAATCGCGACGGCATGATGAGGCGGACCGTCCGCTTCCCCATCCCAAGCGGGCGGTGTTCCTGCCAAGCGCCCCCACCCGCCCGGGAGTCATGTCCTTGTCTGCCTCGCCCCAGGAATCCGCCCCGGTCGCCGTCGCCCTGGTCGGCGCCGGCCCGCGCGGCACCAGCGTCCTGGAACGCCTCTGCGCCTCCGCACCCGAGCTGCTGCCCCCGGGATCGCGCCTGACGGTCCATGTGATCGACCCGGCGCCGCCGGGCCCGGGCCGGGTCTGGCGAACGGCGCAGTCGGCGGAGCTGCTGATGAACACCGTGGCGAGCCAGGTCACCCTGTTCACCGACGACAGCGTGGAGTGCTCGGGACCGGTCCGGCCCGGCCCCAGCCTGCACGAGTGGGCGGCCGGCGAGCTGGACCCCGACGACTACCCGACCCGCGCCCACTACGGCCGCTACCTGGAGTGGGTGTTCGCGAGGACGGCCGCCCGGGCACCGGAGGCGGTCCGCGTCGAGACCCACCGCGCCCGTGCCGTACGGCTCACCGACGGCCCCGACGGCCACCAGACGCTCACCCTCGACGACGGCCGCACCCTGCCCGGGCTGGCGGCGGTGGTGCTGGCCCAGGGCCACCTCCCGGC
>NZ_JBHXSK010000120.1:0-5971 GCF_042716195.1 Streptomyces sp. NPDC058683 | reverse complement strand
GGCGTGATGCGGACCGGCCCCTGCCTCGTATGCCACCGGGGGGCTCAGCCGCGCCCGTACTCCGCCGCCCATGCCTCCACCGCGTCCGCCGCACGGTCGAAGGCCGACGCCCGGCCCAGGAAGTCCATCCCGTGCGTGGTCAGCAGCGGATCCATGTCGTCGGACGACCGGTCCTTGCGTACGAGAGTCAGCGCCTGCCCCTGCACCGTGCGCGGCAGCCCCAGCCAGCGGACCGGCTGCTGCGCCGTGCGCACCGAGACGACCCGCCTCCAGGGCACCGTCCGCGTGTACAGCAGACCCACCTGGCGCACCCCACGCGCGCTCACCCACACGCCCATGCGCAGTATCCGCAGGGCGCCGGCGATGATCAGCAGGGCGATGCCGAGGACCGCCCCGGCGGAGGAGAGCGAGCCGGTCAGGCCCAGCGCGACCGCCGCGAACAGCACGAACGAGGCGAGCAGCAGCCACAGGGCGGCCCCGCCCACACGCCACGGCCCGGGGCGGTAGGGGCGCCGCCAGCGGTCCCGGTCGTCGTAGGGCAGGGCGCTGTCGAGTGCCGCGTCATCGGTGCGGTCGGCCATCAGGAAGGGCAGGGGCACGGCTGGTCCTCACTCAATCCATGCATGGGCTGTGCCCGGTGAGGCTATCCGCCCGTGTCCCCGCTCACCACTCGCGGGGGTCCGGAAGAGTCAGTGCCCCTGAGAGGCCTGCGACTGCTGGGTTCCCGTGTCGGACGGCGTGGACAGCGCCGGCATACCCAGGACCAGCGAGCCCACTATGCCGGCGACGATGGTGAGCCCGAGCAGCCAGCGCCCGGCTATCTGACTCACGGACGGCCGCTGCCGGGGCGGGGGAGCCACATTGCTGCGGAACCTGTCGGCTTCGGCGATGAAGGCGAACGGTACGGGTTGGCGCCTGGGGGCACCTCCCAGCGGTAGCTGGGGGAGGAACATCGGGGCGTCTCCTCTCGGGAACTCGTCGAACTGCGGGCAGAGATCGAACGAATCGCCCTCACCAACACAGACGAGCGAACGTGGCGATAGGTGCCCGGTTGCCCCGAATTCACAGAACTTCACCGAAGTTCGCCAAAGATGTCGCGCCCCGGCACCGAACGTCCTGATGTCGGTGCCGGGCCGTAGAGTGGGCGCCGCCCGAGAGAAGTGATGGAAGGACCCTCCGAGCCGTGACCGACACCCCCGCCGACGACCTCAAGCCCAGCTTCCGGAGCGATGTCACCGTCGACCTGGTCAAGCACAGCGCAGCCGACTCCGACGTGCTGTGGGCCGCCCGGGTCTCCACCGCCGGCGAGCAGTCCCTGGACGAGCTGAAGAAGGACCCCGAGCGCTCCAAGGGCCTGATCAACTACCTGATGCGGGACCGGCACGGCAGCCCCTTCGAGCACAACTCGATGACGTTCTTCATCAGTGCCCCGATCTTCGTCTTCCGCGAGTTCATGCGGCACAGGGTGGGTTGGTGCATCGCCGGGGACACGGAGATCACGCTGGAGAGCGAGGCCGGTCACCTGCGCCGACGCACCATCGCCGAGCTGTACGAGCTCTGGCACCTGGGCGTCGAGGACCGCCTGCCGCATTCGGCCGGTGGTGTCACCTGGCACAGCCGGGCCGGCAAGTGGATGGCGCAGGTGAGGCGTGGAGACACCAACCACTACCTCGGGCTGTACGAGAACCGCGAGGCGGCCGAGTCCACCGTCGCCGAATTCCGGGAGCTGCACCCCGGCACCCGCATCCGCAAGCTCGAATCGGTGCGCCGCAACCACGTGCGCTGCTACGACGAGGAAACCCTCCTCGCTCAGCGGGCGAGGATCGTCGATGTGATCGAGTCGGGGGTCAAGACGCTTGTCAAGATCACCACAGCCTCCGGCAAGACGCTCCGTTGTACCGTCGACCACGCCTTGTTCACCCCCGAGGGCTGGTGCAAGGCGGGAGAGCTGTCCGTCGGGGACGCCGTACTCGTCTCCGGCACCGCGCCGCGCCCGTCTCAGGCCCTGGTCCCGCCGAGCCTGCGTCGCGGTATCGGCGTGTGGACCTCCATGCAGCGCGAGAGGCTCATCAAGGAGTTCGACACCTGCCATCTGTGCGGCGAGGGCTTCCCGCGGGAGCAGCTCGCCCTCGACCACGTCGTCCCGGTGGCGGGTGACCTGCTCCAGGCCCTCGACGACAAGAACCTCGCTCCCGCCTGCGAGCCGTGCCACGCGGTGAAGAGCGCGGGAGAGCAGGCGCTGGCCCGGCGCGACGGAAAGGTCGCCAAAGCGGTGCCGGACCGGATCGTCTCGATCGAGACCGACGGCGAGGAGATGACGTACGACCTCTCCGTGGAAGGCCCCTGGCACAACTTCCTCGCGAACGGTTTCGTCGTCCACAACTCGTACAACGAGGAGTCGGGGCGCTACCGGGAGCTGCAGCCGGTCTTCTACCTCCCCGGCGAGGACCGCAAGCTGGTCCAGCAGGGCCGTCCCGGCAAGTACGAGTTCGTGGCGGGCACCGAGGCTCAGCAGGAGCTCGTGGACCGGTCGATGCAGGAGTCGTACATCCAGGCGTACCAGGCCTACCAGGAGATGCTCGCCGCCGGTGTCGCGCGTGAGGTGGCCCGGGCGGTGTTGCCCGTCGGGCTCTTCTCGTCGATGTACGCCACCTGCAACGCCCGCTCGCTGATGCACTTCCTCGGCCTGCGCACCCAGCACGAGCTGGCCAAGGTGCCGTCCTTCCCGCAGCGGGAGATCGAGATGGTCGGCGAGAAGATGGAGGCGGAGTGGGCCAGGCTCATGCCGCTCACCCACGGCGCCTTCAACGCCAACGGCCGTGTCGCGCCGTAACCCGGCCGTTCTGCCGCCCGGCCTCTCGCGCGTCTTGTCGTGCTCGGAACAGATGTACGGATCAGCCCGGCGAGGTGTCCGTATTGCGGCATTTAGTGAAGTTCATCTAGCCTGATCAAACGGACCCGGCACTGCTTGAACCCCCGAGCAGGCAGTGCCGGGCTCCGCATTTGTCCGGACTTTCCCCGCACCCCAAGGGCAGACCGCGCCGTGAGCACCGAGTAGCGTGTAACCCATGGCTCCGACCTCCACTCCGCAGACCCCCTTCGGGCGGGTCCTCACCGCCATGGTCACGCCCTTCACGGCGGACGGCGCACTCGACCTCGACGGCGCACAGCGGCTCGCCACCCACCTGGTGGATGCAGGCAACGACGGCCTGATCATCAACGGCACCACCGGTGAGTCGCCCACCACCAGCGACGCGGAGAAATCGGACCTGGTACGAGCCGTACTGGAGGCGGTCGGTGACCGCGCCCACATCGTGGCCGGCGTCGGCACCAACGACACCCACCACAGCATCGAGCTGGCCCGCCAGGCCGAGCGCGACGGCGCACACGGCCTGCTGGTCGTCACGCCGTACTACAACAAGCCCCCGCAGGAGGGCCTGTACCGGCACTTCACGACGGTGGCCGACGCCACCGGGCTGCCGGTCATCCTCTACGACATCCCCGGCCGCAGCGGCGTACCGATCAACACCGAGACGTTCGTCCGCCTGGCCGAGCACCCGAGGATCGTCGCCAACAAGGACGCCAAGGGCGACCTCGGCCGCGCGAGCTGGGCCATCGCCCAGTCCGGCCTCGCCTGGTACTCCGGCGACGACATGCTCAACCTGCCGCTGCTCTCCGTGGGCGCCGTCGGCTTCGTCTCGGTCGTGGGCCATGTGGTCACCCCGGACCTCAGGGCCCTCGTCGAGGCCTTCACCTCCGGTGACGTGCAGAAGGCCATGGAGATCCACCAGAAGCTGCTCCCGGTCTACACCGGCATGTTCCGCACCCAGGGCGTCATGACGACCAAGGCCGCGCTGACCCTCCAGGGTCTGCCCGCCGGGCCGCTGCGCGCCCCCATGGTCGAATGTTCGGCCGAGGAGATCGCCCAGCTCAAGATCGATCTTGCTGCTGGCGGGGTACAGCTCTGACAACAGACTTCACGCGGACGTCCGCGTAGCAAGGCTTAACAACTGAATACGGCGGGACACCGGTGCCCGCATTCCACAACGACAACTGCTTATGCACGAACGTCATCCACGCCACGTGCCCGACCGGTACGTGGCGTGGGTGGTGAGGAGAGTCTTTTGAGTCATCCGCATCCTGAACTCGGCCCGCCGCCCCAGCTCCCCGAAGGCGCCCTGCGCGTCACCCCGCTCGGCGGGCTCGGCGAGATCGGCCGAAACATGACCGTCTTCGAGTACGGCGGCCGTCTGCTGATCGTCGACTGCGGGGTGCTCTTCCCCGAGGAGGAGCAGCCCGGAATCGACCTGATCCTGCCGGACTTCACGTCCGTCCGGGACCGTCTCGACGACATCGAGGGCATCGTCCTCACCCACGGCCACGAAGACCACATCGGCGGCGTCCCCTTCCTGCTCCGCGAGAAGCCGGACATCCCGCTCATCGGCTCCAAGCTGACCCTCGCCCTCATCGAGGCGAAGCTCCAGGAGCACCGCATCCGCCCGTACACCCTGGAAGTGGCGGAGGGGCAGCGCGAGCGCATCGGCCCCTTCGACTGCGAGTTCGTCGCCGTCAACCACTCCATCCCGGACGCCCTGGCCGTGGCCATCCGCACCCCGGCCGGCATGGCGGTGCACACCGGCGACTTCAAGATGGACCAGCTCCCGCTGGACCACCGTCTGACGGATCTACACGCGTTCGCACGGCTGAGCGAGGAAGGCATCGACCTTCTTCTGGCCGACTCGACGAACGCCGAGGTACCGGGGTTCGTCCCGCCCGAGCGCGAGATCTCGAACGTCCTGCGCCAGGTCTTCGCCGGAGCCCGCAAGCGGATCATCGTGGCGAGCTTCGCCAGCCACGTCCACCGCATCCAGCAGATTCTGGACGCGGCCCACGAGTACGGCCGCCGGGTCGCCTTCGTCGGCCGTTCCATGGTCCGCAACATGGGCATCGCCCGGGACCTGGGCTACCTCAAGGTCCCGCCGGGCCTCGTCGTCGACGTCAAGACACTCGACGACCTCCCGGACAGCCAGGTGGTCCTGGTCTGCACGGGCTCCCAGGGCGAACCGATGGCCGCCCTGTCCCGGATGGCCAACCGCGATCACCAGATCCGTATCGTCGACGGCGACACGGTCATCCTGGCCTCGTCCCTGATCCCCGGAAACGAGAACGCGGTCTACCGCGTCATCAACGGCCTGACCCGCTGGGGTGCCGACGTCATCCACAAGGGCAACGCCAAGGTGCACGTTTCCGGCCATGCCTCCGCCGGTGAGCTGCTGTACTTCTACAACATCTGCCGGCCGAAGAACCTGATGCCGGTACACGGCGAATGGCGCCATCTGCGGGCCAACGCCGAACTCGGCGCCCTGACGGGCATCCCGCACGACCGCATCGTCATCGCCGAGGACGGCGTGGTCGTCGACCTGGTCGAGGGCAAGGCCAAGATCTCCGGCAAGGTCCAGGCGGGCTACGTGTACGTGGACGGTCTCTCCGTCGGCGACGTCGGCGAACCGGCCCTGAAGGACCGCAAGATCCTCGGCGACGAGGGCATCATCTCGGTCTTCGTCGTGGTCGACTCCTCCACCGGCAAGATCACGGGCGGTCCGCACATCCAGGCCCGCGGCTCCGGCATCGACGACTCGGCGTTCGCGGCCGTCGTCCCGAAGATCTCGGAGGTCCTGGAACGCTCGGCCCAGGACGGGGTCGTTGAGCCCCACCAGCTGCAGCAACTCATCCGCCGGACCCTCGGCAAGTGGGTCTCGGACACGTATCGCCGCAGGCCGATGATCCTCCCGGTCGTCGTGGAGGTCTGACCCGCGGACGAGGCCACGAACGGCCTCTCGTAGGCGGGAACATGGAGCGGGGCGCCTCGATTTGCATCGCGGCGCCCCCCACCCGAAAGATTTAGCCTCCCCCCCCCCCCGACCCCCCATTCGTGAATTTCAGGAAGACGTTGCACCCCCCCGCTGTAAAA
>NZ_JBHXSK010000119.1:0-6086 GCF_042716195.1 Streptomyces sp. NPDC058683 | reverse complement strand
ACACCCAACAACCCCCGATGACCCGCTACCAAACCCCCAAACCCCCCATGCGACACCACCACACCCTTCGGCACCCCCGTCGACCCCGACGTGTACAGCACGTAGGCCGCCGACCCAGGCAGTCCCCGCACCGGCAGCGCCGACCCGCCCGCCGCCGCCAGCTCCGCGACAACCTCCGGGTCGTCCACCGCAATCACCGGCATCCCCGCCGAAAGCCCCGCGGCGCCCTGCTGAGTCGTCACCACACACGCCGGCGCCGCGTCCGCCAGCATGAACGCCACGCGTTCCGCCGGGTAGGCGAGGTCCAGCAACAAGTAGGCACCGCCGGCTTTCAGTACCGCCAGCAACGCCACGATCAGCTCCACCGACCGCTCCATCGCCACCGCGACCACCGACTCCAGCCCCACCCCACGCTCCACCAGCACACCCGCGAGACGCGACGCACGATCATCCAACTCCCCGTACGTCACCCGCTCATCCCCACACACCACCGCCAACGCACCCGGATCACGCGCCACCTGCTCCGCAAACACATCCGGCACCCACACCCCCGCCACCGACCCCGTCTCATTCCACTCCGACACCATCCGCCGACACAACTCCTCCGACAACACCCCCACCCCACCCAACGCAACCCCAGACCCCACCCCACCCAACGCAGCCACCAACCCCTCCACCGCGGTCTCCAACAGACCACACACCACCCCCGCATCCCCCGGATCCACCACATCCACCGTCACCCCGAACCCAACCCCCACATCATCAACCGCCACAGCCAACGGATAGTTCGTACGCTCCTGGGTGAGCAGGGCCCTCATTCCGGCCAGCCCTCCGGTTGTGTCGCCGCGCCCGCGGTCGGCCTGCCCGGGCCCGTGCCGGTAGTTGAAGAGTGAGGTGAACAGCGGGGCCGGCGGTTGGACACCGCTGGCCTGCTGTGCCAGGGCCAGGGGCGCGTGCTCGTGGACCAGGAGCCCGGCCAGTTGGGACTGCATCACCCTCACGGCCTCAACAGCGTCATGAGCCCCGACATCCAGCCGCACCGGCAAGGTGTTCATGAACGGACCCGCAACCCGCTCCGCACCCCGCCCACCAGTCATCCGACCCAACAGCACCGTCCCGAACACCACATCCGAGCGCCCGGACAGACCCGCCACCACCCGCGCCCACGCCACATGGAACAACGTCGCCGGACTCACCCCCAACTCACGTGCCCGCACCCGCACCCCCTCCGCCAGCCCCTCCTCCAGCATCAACCGCGCCTGCCTCAGAGCAGAACCATCACCACGCGCATCAGCCAGACCGAACGGCAACGTCGGCTCCGTGACATCGCCCAGCAAACCCGCGAAATACTCCTCATGCTCCTCACGGGGCACTCCGAGCCGCGCCTGAGCAACGAAATCACGGAACGGCAGCGGCACCGGCAACTCATCCCCGCGGCCCGACATGAACGCCGCCACCTCGCCCAACACCACATCCAACGCCGTGTGGTCCTGGAGCAGATGATGCACCTGCACCAACGCAAACCACCGGCCACTGTCCGGCTCCTCCGCCACGTGCATCCGCAGCAGCGGTGCGCGCCGCAGGTCCAGCCACGAACCCGCCGTGTCCAACAGTTCGGCCGCGGCGTCGCCGTTTCCGGAGAGGGTCACCTCGGTGACCGGCACGACCACGTGACGCCGTACCACCTGCACCGGCTCGGGCAAGCCCTCCCACACCAGCGCCGTGCGGTAGATGTCGTGCCGGTCCACCACTCGCTGCAACGCCGACACGAAAGCGTCCAACCGTTCACGACCGTCGAAGGCCACCACTGTCGGGACCAGGTAGACGTCCGCCTCACCCGGCTGGGTGAGCAGGTGATGGAAGAAGATGCCCTCCTGCAACGGAGCCAGCGGATACACGTCCGCCACGTTCGACGCGCCGCCCTCGACCGACGCGCACACCAACTCGACCTGCGCGGCCGTCAGATCCACCAGCGGCAGCATCTCCGGCGTGATGTGCCGCGCACCGGCCGGAATAGCGTTCGGCGGCACCACCACGACACCGCCGCCGTCACCGGCCGCGGCCACCCCGGCCGGCGTCGGCGACTCGAACAACGCCCGCACCGACACCCCGAAACCCCGCTCACGCAACCGCTGCACCAACGACACCGCCAACAGCGAATGCCCGCCCAACTCGAAGAAGTTGTCCTCCACCCCCACCCGTTCAAGGTTCAGAACCTCGGCGAACACCTGGCACACCAGTTCCTCGGCCACCGTGGCGGGACCCCGTCCACCACCGGACGCCGTGTACTCGGGCACCGGAAGCGCCGCCCGGTCCACCTTCCCGTTCACCGTCAACGGCAGCGCATCCAGCACCATCACCGCCGACGGGACCATGTACTCCGGCACCCGCCGGCCCACGTACGTACGCAGCTCAGCCGCCAGCTCACCACCATCCGCACCGTCACCGTCCGCGTGCGGAACGGCATAGGCCACGAGACGCCGGTCGCCACGGACGTCCTCCCGGGCGACCACCACCGCCTGCGTCACCGCCGGATGGGTCGCCAGAACGGCCTCCACCTCACCCGGCTCGATCCGGAAGCCCCGCACCTTCACCTGGTCATCGGCCCGCCCCACGAACACCAGCTGACCGTCGGCGGTCCATCTGGCCACGTCCCCGGTCCGGTACATCCGCTCACCCGGCACCCCGAACGGACACGCCACGAACCGCTCCGCCGTCAGACCCGCGCGACCCTGATACCCCCGCGCCAGCCCCAGACCCGCAATGAACAACTCCCCTGCCACACCGGGCGGAACCGGTTTCAGCCACCGGTCGAGGAGGTAGACGCGGGTGTTCTCGACGGGCCGGCCGATCGGGACGCTCCCGGTGTTCTCGACCGGACCGGCGTGCCGGGAGATCGCGTCGACCGTGGCCTCGGTAGGCCCGTACAGGTTGTGCAACTGCGCCGGCAGCAGAGCCGTGACACGCTCGTACAGCCCACTCGTCAGCGCCTCCCCGCCGGAGAGCATCATCCGCAGGCTTGTGCAGTCCGCCGCCGTGGGCTCGGCCACGAATGCCGTAAGAGAGGAGGGAACGAAGTGGGCGACCGTGACCCGCTCACGCCGGATCAGGTCCGCCAGATACGCCGGATCGCGGTGCTCTCCGGGCGCGGCGACCACCAGTGCCGCCCCGGCCGTCAGCGGCCACCACAGCTCCCACACCGAGGCGTCGAACCCGAATGGCGTCTTGTGCAGCACCCGGTCCCGCTTTTCCAGACCGAACTCCCGCTGCGCCCAGGTCAGATGGTTGGCCAGTCCGCCGTGCGTGATCACAACGCCCTTCGGGCGCCCCGTCGACCCCGACGTGTACATCACATACGCCGCATGCTCCGGCCCCGGCACCACCGACCCCACCACTCCTGCAGGCTGAACGGCCGCCCCCGCACCGCCCACCACCACCCCGAGCCCATCCGGCAACCCACCTGCCAACGCACCGCTCACCACCACGCACACCGGCCGAACGTCCTCCAGCATCAACTCCACACGCTCCAGCGGATACTCCGGATCAATCGGCAGATACGCGCCGCCCGCCTTCCATACCGCCAGCAGCGCCACCAGCAACTCCACCGACCGCTCCAGCATCACCCCCACCACGGACTCCAGCCCCACCCCACGCTCCACCAGCACACCCGCGAGACGCGACGCACGATCATCCAACTCCCGATAAGTGACCCGCTCCTCACCGCACACCACCGCCAACGCGTCGGGTGTACGCGCCACCTGCTCACCGAACCGCACCGGCACGACACCCGGCACACCCGCCACGCCCGTGTCATTCCAGCCCTCGACCACCCGCTCCCGCTCACCCTCCGACAACACCTCGACCTCGTGCACCCGTAGCTGGGCATCGGCCGCCACTGCCGTCAGCACCCGCACATAGCGCTCGGCGATCGTCTCCAGGGTGAGCCGATCGAACAGATCCGCCGACCCGGTCAGCGAACCCCGCACCCCGCAGGGACGTCCGTCCACGGTGACCTCACCCAAGGTCACGTTGATGTCGAACCGCGCCGCCATCGCCCCGGCCGCGAGCGGTACGGCCCGCACGTCACCGAGGTCGAGGCCGGCGCCGGCCGTGTTCTGCACGGTGAGCATCACCTGGAACAGCGGATGCCGCACCAACGAGCGGTCGGGGGCCAGCAGTTCCACCAGCCGCTCGAACGGCACCTCCTGGTGGTCGAGGGCTGCCAGGCTCGTTTCCCGCACTCGGCTCAGCAACTCCGCGAACGGCGGGTCACCCGACACATCGGTCCGTAGCACGAGGGTGTTCACGAAGAAGCCCACGAGGTCGTCCAGCGCCTGGTCGGTACGCCCCGCCACCGCCGTACCGACCGGGACGTCCTCCCCCGCGCCCAGTCGCGACAACAGCACCGCCAGACCGGCCTGGAGCAGCATGAACATCGTCACACCCTGCTCGCGAGCCAGCGCGGCCAGTTCCGCGTGCACCTCCGCGGGAATGTCGAGGGCCACGGTGTGGCCCCGGTGGGAGGCAGTGGCCGGGCGCGGCCGGTCCAGCGGCAGGGCCAGTTCCGCGGGTGCCCCTGCCAGTGCCTCCTGCCAGTAACCGACCTGGTCCGCGAGCAGACTCTCCGGATCAGCTTCGCTGCCGAGCAGGTCGCGCTGCCACAACGTGTAGTCGGCGTACTGCACCGGCAACGGCTGCCACTCCGGCGCCTGCCCCGCACAGCGTGCCGCGTACGCGCGGGACATGTCGCGAGCCAACGGTCCCATCGACCAGCCGTCCCCCGCGATGTGATGCAACACCACCACCAGCACCGCGGAGTCCGGACCCGTCCGGATCAGCAGTGCGCGGACCGGGATCTCCTGCGACAGGTCGAACCCGTGCCGGGTCTCGGCGGCCACCAGTTCGTCGGTCTCCTGCTGACCGGTGGACTGCGCAACCCGCACGAGCTGACCGATCTCGGCCACGTCACGCACCCTCTGGTACGGCTCGCCTTCGTCGGCCGGGAACACGGTACGCAGCACCTCGTGCCGCGCCACCACATCCACCAGGGCCGCACCCAGCGCATCGACATCCACCTGGCCGTCCAGCCGCAGCACCAGCGGCATGTTGTACGTCGGACTCGGCCCCTCCAACTGCGCCAGGAACCACAACCGCCGCTGGGCGAACGACAACGGCACCCGCTCGGGACGCTCCCACCGCGCCAGACCGACCCGCGCCGACCCCGCACCACCGAGCCGAGCGGCCAGCTCCGCCGGCGTCGGCGCCTCGAACAGCTCCCGGACGCCCAACTCGACGCCGAAGACCGACCGCACGCGCGACACCAGCCGCGTCGCCAGCAGTGAATGGCCACCCAGCTCGAAGAAGTTGTCCTCCGCCCCGGCCTGTTCGAGGCCGAGGACCTCGGCGAACACCCCGCACATCAGCTCTTCGGCCACCGTCGCGGCTCCTCGCCCACGGCCGGACCCCGAGTACTCGGGCATCGGCAGTGCGGTGCGGTCGGTCTTGCCGTTGGGGGTCAGGGGAAGTTCGTCGAGGACCACGACGGCCGTGGGCACCATGTACTCCGGCAACCGGCCCGCGGCAGCCGCCCGCACCTCGCCCGGCAGATCACCACCCGCCTGCCCGGACGCCACCACATACGCCACCAGCCGCTTCTCACCCGGCACGTCCTCACGCACCACCACCACCGCCCGCGCCACCCCCGGATGAGCACCCACCACCGCCTCGACCTCACCCGGCTCGATCCGACGCCCCCGCACCTTCACCTGATCATCCGCCCGCCCCACGAACACCAGCTGACCGTCCGAGGTCCACCGCACCAGATCCCCCGTCCGATACATCCGCTCACCCACACCCCCGAACGGACACGCCACAAACCGCTCCGCCGACAACCCCCCACGACCGTAATACCCACGAGCCAACCCCACACCCGCCACATACAACTCACCCACCACACCCGGAGCCACCAACCCCAACCCACCATCCAAAACAAACACCCGCGTCCCCACCACCGGACCACCCACCAACACCCGCCCGGCAGACCCGTCACACCGCCACAACGACACATCCACCGTCGTCTCCGCAGG
>NZ_JBHXSK010000118.1:0-6114 GCF_042716195.1 Streptomyces sp. NPDC058683 | reverse complement strand
GCATCACGCGGACCGGCCCCTGCCTCGTATGCGGGGTGCCGCTCAGGCCTCCAGCGGCCTGCCGTCGTGCAGGGCGATGGCGCGCTGCATCGCCTTGCGGGCGCGCGGGGTGTCCCGGGCGTCGTGATAGGCGACGGCGAGCCGGAACCAGCTGCGCCAGTCGTCGGGGGCGGCCTCGGTCTCGGCCTTGCGCTTGGCGAAGACCTCGTCGGCGGAGTCGCGGTCGATACGGCCGCCGGGGGTGCGCTTCAGCTCGTCCACGGGCAGGCCGCCCTCGGCGTCGAGTTCCGCGGCGAGGGCGTTGGCCCGGCGGACGAACTGGGTGTTCTTCCACAGGAACCACAGGCCGATGACCGGCAGGATCAGCACCGCCACCCCGAAGGTGACGGTGAGGACCGTGCCGGTCTGGATGAGCATCACGCCCCGGCTGCCGACCAGGACGAAGTAGAAGACCAGGACGGCGGCCGTGAGGGCGTAGGAGAGCTTCGCGCGCATGTCAGAGGTCTCGTATCAGCCCAGGTCCAGGAAGTTTTCCAGGCCGAAGGTCAGGCCCGGAGTGGTCACCACGCGGCGGGCGCCGAGCAGGATGCCCGGCATGAAGCTGCTGTGGTGGAGGGAGTCGTGGCGGATGGTGAGCGTCTCGCCCTCGCCGCCGAGCAGGACCTCCTGGTGGGCCAGGAGACCGCGCAGGCGGACGGCGTGGACGGGGATGCCGTCGACGTCGGCGCCGCGTGCGCCGTCCAGGGCGGTGACGGTGGCGTCGGGGGCCGGGGCGGTGCCGGCCGCGCGGCGGGCCTCGGCGATGAGCTGGGCGGTGCGGGTGGCGGTGCCGGAGGGGGCGTCGGCCTTGTTCGGGTGGTGGAGTTCGACGACCTCCACCGATTCGAAGTAAGGCGCGGCGATCTGCGCGAACTTCATCGTCAGCACGGCGCCGATGGAGAAGTTCGGGGCGATGAGCACGCCGGTCTCCGGGGACTGGTCCAGCCAGCCCGTCAGCTGCGCGAGGCGCTCGTCGGTCCAGCCCGTGGTGCCGACGACGGCGTGGATGCCGTGGCGCACGCAGAAGTCGAGGTTGCCCATCACCGAGGCGGGGGTGGTGAGTTCGACGGCGACCTGGGCGCCGGACTCGGCCAGCGCCTCCAGCTTGTCGCCCCGGCCGAGGGCGGCGACCAGCTCCATGTCCTCGGCGGTCCCGACCGCCTTGACCGCCTCGGAACCGATTCGGCCCTGGGCGCCGAGGACCGCCACGCGCAGCTTGCTCATCTTCTTCGTTCCTTACCGGTGGTGTGTCAGGCGACGGCGTCGTGCAGGCGTGCGGCCTGTTTGTCCTTGAGCGGGCCGATGACCGACAGCGACGGGCGCTGTCCCAGGATGTCGCGGGCTACGGAGCGGACCTCGTCCGGGGTCACCGCGGCTATCCGGGCCAGCATGTCGTCGACGGACATCTGCTCGCCCCAGCACAGCTCACTCTTGCCGATACGGTTCATCAGCGCGCCGGTGTCCTCCAGGCCGAGCACCGTGGAGCCCTGGAGCTGGCCGATGGCACGGCCGATCTCCTCGTCCGGCAGGCCGTGCTCGGCGACCTGGTCCAGTTCGTCCCGGCAGATCTTGAGGACGTCGTGGACCTGCGAGGGCCGGCAGCCGGCGTACACACCGAACAGGCCGCAGTCGGCGAAGCCCGAGGTGTACGAGTACACGCTGTAGGCCAGGCCGCGCTTCTCGCGGACCTCCTGGAAGAGCCGGGAGGACATGCCCCCGCCGAGGGCGGTGTTGAGCACGCCGAGCGCCCAGCGGCGGTCGTCGGTGCGGGGCAGTCCGGGCATGCCGAGGACGACGTGCGCCTGTTCGGTCTTGCGGCCGAGGAGTTCGACGCGGCCGGAGGTGCGGATGGTGCGGCTGCCCTCGCGCGGGCCGATGGGGGCCGCTTCGGCGGTCCGGAAGGCACCGGCCTTCTCGAAGGCCGCGCGGACCTGTCGTACGACCTTGTTGTGGTCGATGTTGCCGGCCGCCGCGACCACCAGGTGGGTGGGGTCGTAGTGCTTCTTGTAGAAGCGGCGGATGCGGTCGGCGGTGAGGGCGTTGACCGTGTCGACCGTGCCGAGGACCGGGCGGCCGAGGGCGTTGTCGCCGAACATGGTGTGCGCGAACAGGTCGTGCACGCAGTCGCCGGGGTCGTCCTCGGTCATGGCGATCTCTTCGAGGATCGCGCCCCGCTCGACGTTGACGTCGTCCTCGAGGATCAGGGAGCCCGTGAGCATGTCACAGACGACGTCGATGGCGAGCGGCAGGTCGGTGTCGAGCACGCGCGCGTAGTAGCACGTGTACTCCTTCGCCGTGAACGCGTTCATCTCGCCGCCGACCGCATCGATGGCGGAGGAGATGTCCAGGGCGGAGCGGCGCGTGGTGCCCTTGAAGAGAAGGTGCTCCAGGTAGTGCGTGGCGCCGTTCAGGGCGGGGGTCTCGTCGCGGGAGCCGACGTGGGCCCAGATGCCGAAGGTCGCGGAGCGTACCGAGGGCAGGGTCTCGGTGACGATGCGCAGGCCGCCGGGGAGGGTGGTCTTGCGGACCGTGCCGATGCCGTTCTCGCCCTTGATCAGGGTTTGGGTACGGGCGACGGCCCGCGCCTCCGAAGAGGTGCGGGCCGTCGTCGTGGAGCTGCTCGACGTCACTTGTCGGTGTCGTCCTTTGCGTCCTCGGAGGAAGCCTCTTCCTCGCCCTCGACCACGGGGATCAGGGAGAGCTTGCCGCGGGAGTCGATCTCGGCGATCTCGACCTGGACCTTCTGGCCCACGCCGAGGACGTCCTCGACGTTCTCCACGCGCTTGCCGCCGGCCAGCTTGCGGATCTGCGAGATGTGCAGCAGACCGTCCTTGCCGGGCAGCAGGGAGACGAACGCGCCGAAGGTGGTCGTCTTCACGACCGTGCCCAGGTAGCGCTCGCCGACCTCGGGCATCGTCGGGTTGGCGATGCCGTTGATCGTGGCGCGGGCGGCCTCGGCGGCCGGACCGTCGGAGGCGCCGATGTAGATGGTGCCGTCGTCCTCGATGGTGATCTCGGCGCCGGTGTCCTCCTGGATCTGGTTGATCATCTTGCCCTTGGGGCCGATGACCTCGCCGATCTTGTCCACGGGGATCTTGACGGTGATGATCCGCGGGGCGTTCGGGGACATCTCGTCCGGCTTGTCGATCGCTTCCATCATCACGTCGAGGATGTGGAGGCGGGCGTCCCGGGCCTGCTTGAGGGCGGCGGCCAGGACGGAGGCCGGGATGCCGTCCAGCTTGGTGTCGAGCTGGAGGGCGGTCACGAACTCCTTGGTGCCGGCGACCTTGAAGTCCATGTCACCGAAGGCGTCCTCCGCACCGAGGATGTCGGTGAGGCTGACGTAGTGCGTCTCGCCGTCGATCTCCTGAGAGATCAGGCCCATGGCGATACCGGCGACCGGGGCCTTCAGGGGCACACCGGCGTTCAGCAGCGACATGGTGGAGGCGCAGACCGAGCCCATGGAGGTCGAGCCGTTCGAGCTGAGCGCCTCGGACACCTGGCGGATCGCGTAGGGGAACTCCTCGCGGGTCGGCAGGACCGGGACCAGGGCGCGCTCGGCGAGGGCGCCGTGGCCGATCTCGCGGCGCTTCGGGGAGCCGACGCGGCCGGTCTCGCCGGTGGAGTACGGCGGGAAGTTGTAGTTGTGCATGTAGCGCTTGCGGGTCACCGGGGAAAGAGTGTCCAGCTGCTGCTCCATCCGGAGCATGTTGAGGGTGGTGACGCCCAGGATCTGGGTCTCGCCACGCTCGAACACGGCGGAACCGTGCACGCGCGGGATGGCCTCGACCTCGGCGGCCAGGGTGCGGATGTCGGTGACACCGCGGCCGTCGATGCGCTTCTTCTCCTTGATCACGCGCTCACGGACCAGCTGCTTGGTCAGCGAGCGGTACGCGGCGGAGATCTCCTTCTCGCGGCCCTCGAACTCCGGGAGCAGCTTCTCGGCGGCCAGACCCTTGACGCGGTCCAGCTCGGCCTCGCGCTCCTGCTTGCCGGCGATGGTCAGCGCGGAGGCGAGCTCCGGGCGGACGGCGGCGGACAGCGCCTCCAGGATGTCGTCCTGGTAGTCGAGGAAGATCGGGAACTCGCCGGTCGGCTTGGCGGCCTTCGCGGCGAGGTCGGCCTGGGCCTTGCAGAGCACCTTGATGAAGGGCTTCGCGGCGTCCAGACCGGAGGCGACGACCTCCTCGGTCGGCGCCTCGGCACCGCCCTGGACCAGCTGGATGGTCTTCTCGGTGGCCTCGGCCTCGACCATCATGATCGCGACGTCGCCGTCCTCCAGGACACGACCGGCGACCACCATGTCGAAGACGGCGTCCTCGAGCTCGGTGTGCGTCGGGAACGCGACCCACTGGCCGTTGATCAGCGCGACGCGGACGCCGCCGATCGGGCCGGAGAAGGGCAGACCGGCCAGCTGGGTGGACGCGGACGCGGCGTTGATCGCGACGACGTCGTACAGGTGGTCGGGGTTGAGCGCCATGATGGTGGCGACGACCTGGATCTCGTTGCGCAGGCCCTTCTTGAAGGACGGGCGCAGCGGGCGGTCGATCAGGCGGCAGGTGAGGATCGCGTCCTCGCTCGGCCGGCCCTCACGGCGGAAGAAGGAACCGGGGATCTTCCCGGCCGCGTACATGCGCTCCTCGACGTCCACCGTGAGGGGGAAGAAGTCGAGCTGGTCCTTCGGGTTCTTGGAGGCGGTGGTGGCCGACAGCACCATGGTGTCGTCGTCCAGGTACGCCACGGCGGAGCCGGCGGCCTGCTTGGCCAGGCGGCCCGTCTCGAAGCGGATGGTGCGGGTGCCGAAGGTGCCGTTGTCAATGACGGCCTCGGCGTAGTGGGTCTCGTTCTCCACTAGCGTTTTCTCCGTTACTTTCGTCTGCGTTACGTCTTTTGTCCCGGTCTGCCCGTGTGGCAGGGGGACGGTCCCGGAGAAGCGCGCCGTGCTGTGCGGGCCGGTCTTCGATCGAAGCACCCGGGGCTCGCTTCCCCCCGGGGGCCACTACCGAGGACCGGCGGCGGCTTGGGTGCGCTTCTCCTTGTTCGCTGTCGTGCTGTGTCGTGCGTATTGCGTTGTGCTACCACACTACAAAGCGTGAGTGACACTCCGCACGTTTCCGCACGTACGGCAAAGGGAGCGGCCCCGGGTGTCTCCGGGAACCGCTCCCTTCACGGCGTCTTACTTGGCGCCCGCCGCACCGCGGCGGATGCCCAGGCGGTCGACCAGCGCACGGAAGCGCTGGATGTCCTTCTTCGCCAGGTACTGCAGGAGGCGACGGCGCTGACCGACCAGGATCAGCAGACCACGACGGGAGTGGTGGTCGTGCTTGTGGACCTTGAGGTGCTCCGTCAGGTCGGAGATCCGACGCGACAGCATGGCGACCTGGACCTCGGGGGAGCCGGTGTCGCCCTCCTTGGTACCGAACTCGGTGATGATCTGCTTCTTCGTAGCGGCGTCGAGCGACACGCGTACTCCTCGTGGTCTGTGAGTGCCCACCGAGCGCCCCCGGTCTTCATCGCGGGAGAGCTTCCACTACTCGGGAGGCGGGATCCGTCGGGCGCGGCCTCAGGGGTCCACGGGGGACTCCGGGGGTGCGTACACAAACGGCCGTCGACCAGGGTACCAGTGCCGGAGTACAGGAATGTCCAGGACAGCCCTGGACCGTGCGGGACAGCCGAAGGCCGTGCGACCGCCAGTAGTGTGACCGTCACAGCGTACGTACGTCGTCGGGAAGGGGTCGCCGCGGGATGAGCGAGACGGCTGAGGAGATGAAGGCGCGCAAGGAGCGGGAACGGGACGAGCTCTACGCGCTCGACATCTCGGGCGTCGAGTGGCACTGCGCGCCCGGCACCGAGCAGGACGAGGAGCGGGTCGAGATCGCCTACCTGCCCGAGGGTGCCGTGGCCATGCGGTCGTCGCTCGATCCGGACACCGTGCTGCGGTACACGGAGGCGGAGTGGCGGGCCTTCGTGCTGGGCGCCCGGGACGGTGAGTTCGACCTGGAGCCGAACGAGCGCAACGGCGGCCTGGCCGCCCAGTGACCGACGGCCCGGCTGTGGGGCGGCACGCGCGCGTGC
>NZ_JBHXSK010000117.1:0-6136 GCF_042716195.1 Streptomyces sp. NPDC058683 | reverse complement strand
AGGAGTGCTTCCAGGCCGCCAAGGGCCAGGTCGGACTCGACCATTACCAAGTCCGCACCTGGACCTCGTGGCACCGGCACATCACGCTCGCCATGCTCGCCCTGGCCTTCCTGACCGCCGTCGCCGCCGACGCGGCACCGAAGCGGTCCACCGGCCTTCACCACCCAGCCCTCAGCAGCGTACCGACCTCCCTGACCGTCCCGGAGATCCGCCACCTGTTCACCGTCGTCTTCGGCCCGCCAGCCACGACCGCTGCCAGGCTGCTGCACTGGTCAATCTGGCGCAGACGCCACCAGGCAACAGCCCGACACCGCCACTACCAACGACGATCCGCCGACGAACCTGCTGGATAGATCACGAAACCGCACTGGAGTACTAGGGTGGGCACGAGCCCCATGGCATTGCCAGGGTAGTTGTGGCGCTGTTTCCTGGCTTCTATCGCAGGTAGGCGATGCCGTCGGTGGTGACGGTGGGGCGCCCGCTGGTCCCACTGACGACGATCTTGATGGTGTGCTTGCCGGCCGAAGCCCAGTTTTTGGTCCAGATGGCGTTGCGGTAGGCCGTGGTGGTCGACTTCAGGTCGATGGTTGCGGCCTTGGTTCCGTCGATGTAGATGGCGGCTTGCCCTGAGGTGGAGGCGCGCGAGACGACCCAGGCCACTGAGCGGCCGGTGAACGTCCAGCTCATCGAGGCGTTCTTCGTGGCGCTGCTCAGGGAGGCGCCGCCGAGGTAGTTGGTGGATGTCTTCTTGGTCCAGGCACCGGTCTTGGTGGCGGACGTCTCCTGGGCGATCACTGGGGTAGCCGATGCCGTCGCGACGGATGTGTTGCCCGCCAGGTCCTGGGCGGTCAGGCTGAAGACTGTGGCCGCAGCAGACGTGGCGGTCAACTGGGCACTGGTCGTGGTGGGCCCGTAGGTCTTCGCCGTGGGGGCGGTCAGGCGGACTTCCTTCAGACCCGCACTGTCGGTGGCCTTCCAGGCGAGTGAGACCGGGACGGCCGTGGTCGCGACAGTTCCCGCGCGCAGAGACAGCGTCGGCTTGGTGCTGAACACGGGTGGGGTGGTCTCCGCCGTGACCGTGACGCTCGAGGAGGTGCTGGTCTTGCCCGACTGATGAGTCGCGCGGACCTGCACTGTGTGGCTGCCGGTGGCGAGGGTGACGGTTGCGGAGGTCGCGGCGCCGGTCTTGGTGGCGACGCTCTTGCCGTCGACGAGGACCTCATACTTCGTGATGAGGGAAGTCGGTGTGGTGGCCGTCCAGTTGATGGTGACCGTGCCCTTGGTCAGGTAGGTGTTCCCCGACAGGCTCGCGCCGGTGACGGACTTGACCGCGAGTCCGGTGACGGGGCCGGCGGCCCAGGTGCGAAGGGTTGGCAGCTGGTTGTACAGGGCCGTGCCCGGGCACTCGGTGGCGTAGGCGTCACGGTGGCCCGATATCCGGTTGAAGACCGCGGACTGCCCGAGTGCGAACTTGCCGTTGGCCTTGCCGGCCGTCAGGGTCACCTTCCCCAGCGGGTCCACCTTGTACTGGCCGAGCTTCCAGGCCGCGAGGCGGGCTATGGAAGCCTTGGCGGCAACCGGGGCGTCTTCGCTCGTGTAAGTGCCGATGACGGCGATGCCCGTGGTGTTCGTGTTGAACCCTTCGGCCTGTGCACCGATCACCGGCCGGTCGATGCCGCCCTTGCGTCCTTCGAAGATCGTGCCGCACTTGTCGACGACGAAGTTGTAGCCAATGTCCTTCCAGCCCTGGTTCAGGTGCAGGGCTCGCAGACCGCGCATGATGGCCGGAGAGTCGGCACATGAGTATGCGTTGGTCTGGGCCGTGTGGTGGACGAAGACGGCGTTGATGGTCGTGCCGTACTCGGGCGCCTCGGTGTTGAGAGACTCGTCCGCGCCCCAGGCCGCCCGGCTTTCGACAGGAGGCTGAGGCACGGTGGAACTCGGTCCGGATGTCGCACTCGCCGACGCCGTGGGCGCTGCCGAAGTCGGGGGAGCGGAACTGGCCGGGGGAGAAGGCTCCGTGGCCGTCGCCGTGGCAGTGGGTGCGGGAGTCGTCGGCGTCTCGCTCGAAGGCGTGGACGGAGCCGTTGCGGACTCGGACGTTTCGACGGTGGGTGTCGCAGGATCGGCGGGGGCGGTGGATGTGTCACCGGGCTCGGGTGTGTCGCCGTCCATGACGTAAGCTGCGGCCTTCATTCCCGCCTGGGTGGAAGTACCGGGATCGACCATGTCCAGGCGCAGGCCGGCGGGCAGCGTGCCACCAGCGGCGACCTTTATCTCCACGCCGTCCGACGGGCCGAACCAGGCGGCACCAGTGGCCCCCCGCATCCCTTTACGTGGAGAGTCCTCGCCGCTTCCGCCGTCGGCTTCCAATGTGACCCAGGAGGACCACTTCTGCGTCCCTACGGTACGGGCCCGGGCCTGGACTGCACCCAAGACGTGTGCCTGCGGGTTTTCCCATGACAGCCTCAACATGCTGAAAGATGCGACCTCAGGCCGACTCAGCGAGACACGGCCGGCATCATCGGCGCGCAGAGCTGCCGACCGCACGTGAGTGACGACCGGCCCCCCAAGGCCCTTCGCATCTGACTCCGAGTCGGAAGCGCCCCACGGCTGGACAACGATTACTCCCGCTGACACTGCGGTCGCCACAGCAACCGCACCCCACATCACACGCCGCTTCACGCAGCCCACCCCATGCACAGTCGGATCAGAACATGACAGATCTACAGACAGACGGCATGTGTTTCAGCTGTCTGGGTCCGGAGAGAGGGAATCTACACGGCCAACTGGCCCTGATAGAAAGCCAGTTGATGCCAGGGCTGCGTTATGGGTGTGGCTCGTGGCCGGCCCTGGCGGCGAGCCATACCCGTCATCTGGCAGCCGCTTGACATCCAAAGGGGCATCAGCCGGGCTATCGGCGTGCCCACCCGCCGGACCATAAACCGAAACGGCCCGCCGTACAGGGCTTCGTCGTAGTCGGCTGACATCCGTTGCGGAGGGTGTCACGTGCGTTGTATCGGAGGGCAGCGGCGATGTTCCTGGCACCGCCCAGCCGGAGGGCGCCTATGGCAAGGTTGCGCCAGGTCGCCATGGCCCGGGGAGCGTTCCCGGTCCGCAGCTGCGAGGAGTCCTCGGCGAAGGTGGTGTCGCGGACGTGGTGTAGGGCCTCGATCTTCCAGTGGTCCCGGATCAGCTTCGCGAGCTGGGCCGGGGCGGCCTGCTCGGCGGTAGGGAAGACGCGCCCGCCCCGAGGAGTCCCCTCGCTCGCTGAACAGCGAGGGCCTGGCCGGGTCCAGTTGATCTTGAAGGGGCATCGTTCACCAGCGAGACCAGGTTCGACCAACGCGAGTCCGTGTGACGATGCCCCCGACTCCTTCCGGAAGCGGAGATCTCCGGTCTTTCACCCCATCCGGCGGATCAGGGTGATGAACCGGAGCCCAGGGTCACACGCCAGTCGCGGTCACGTCTGCCGAGTAGACCAGCGCGAGACGGTGGTTGTACTGGATGGTGTACATCTGCTTGGCTCCGGTGACGACCGCACCGGAGGTGAAGTAATCGTTGGTGTTGGCCGGTGGCCGGGTGGCGACGTACGCCTGACCGGTGGGAACGGTGTAGTAGCTGATCGGCGCCTGCGTCGAGGGGGACAGCCCGCTGGGGTACTCCGACCGGTCGGGGTAGCTGGAACCGTAGACAGCCACGGGCGATGCGCCCGCAGCGGATACCAGCGTCACGCCGTACGCCGGGCTCGTGTTGACGCCGCCCGGGTTGTAGAACCACACCTTCGCGCCGCTGTACCAGATGGCGGTCCAATCGCCGTCGGCGCCAGCCACCACGAACTGCTGCCCCGCCTGGGCGGTGGAGCCCCAGTCGCTGATCCGGTCGGTGCCTGCAGCGCCCTTGTGGATGGCTTGGTCCCCGAAGAGCGGGGCGGTGTCGCTGGGCGCGGTGCGCAGGAACACGAAATTGGAAGCCTCCGCCTGCCGGGTGCAGACGGGCGTGGCGCCGGTGGGGTCGTCACCGGGGCAGATCTGCACGGTCTGCTGGTTCTCGGTGAATCCGGGGTTGATCGTCACCGCCGAGCCGACCGGCCCCACCCCGTGTTCACCCATCACCGGAGCACCGACCAGGCTCATGAAGTGCTCCCAGTCCCAGAACGGGCCCGGGTCCCAGTGCATGGCCGCGACGAGGCTGGAGCTCGGGCCGGCGATATTGTCGTGGCCGATGATGTGCTCACGGTCCAGCGGTATGCCATAACGGTTCGAGAGGTATCGCACCAGGGAGGCTGTGGCCTCGTACTGTGCCTCGGTGTACCAGGTGCCTCCGTGCGCGGCATAGCCCTCGTGCTCGATGCCGATCGAGTGCAGGTTCGTCGAGTAGTTGCCCGCGTGGAAGGCGACGTCCTTGGTGGCCACCATCTGCGTCACCGCACCGTCCGAGGACCGCATCACATAGTGCGCCGAACTGCCGCCCGCAGTTTGGAAGGTCGAGATGGCGGACTGGTACGACGACTCGGTGTCGTGGATGACGATGGTGTCGATCCGGACGCCGTTCGCCGGCCGGTTGGAGGCCTGGCCGTTGGACGGCGCCGCCGGCACGAATGTGCACGAGACTTCTGGCGGGCACTCGGTCGACGCAGCCACCGCGGTCCCGGTCAAGGAGAGTCTGTCCAACTGCGCGGTGGCAGGGCGGACCTGTGGGTCGGCGCGCAGTTGTACCTGCTGGCCGTCGTGCGTCGTGCGCGCGGCCCCAGCCCTGATGGTGGCGAAGACGCGGTCGGCGAACGCTGTGGCGCTCCGCTTCTGCGACGAGCCGCTGTAGCGGGCCACCGCCCCGTACCACTGACCGGGGTTCGACGTCCGGCCGCCGCCCAAGGCTTGTTGGTACGAGGCGAGCAGCGCGGCACCGCCCTCGATGTTGGCGGCTGGGTCCTCACGCAGCTCGGCCGGGGACAGGCCTGTGAGCTTTGCCGCCGCCTGCAGCGTGTGCAGGGCGGGGTCCTTCGCCATGACTGTGAGGTCCGACCGCCCGACCGCCCCGGCCGGACCGCCGGCCAGCATCGCGGGAGTGACATCGGTCAGGTGCATTGGACCGTAGCCGCCGCTGGTGCTCATCTCACCGGAATGCGCGTCCCACGCTGACACCTGGTGCGCCACGGCGAGCAGCACCTTGGCGGGGAGGTGGTACTTGGCAGCGGCGGCTGCGAAGGCATGCTGCCGCGCGCCCGGCCCTGACAGCGTGGCGTTTCCGGCCTGTGCGGTCGCCGGGATCAGGGCGGTCAAAGCTCCTGCGGTCAGCACACTCGCAGTGGCCAGACCGATCAGCCGATGCCGTGACACACGCTTCCGGGAAGCGTGGTTCGATTTCTTATTCTTCTGCACGTGTTTCCGTTCTCAAGTACAGCCGAGAGAGAGTATGTGATGTTTCTTCTGCTGGACGGCCAGCCAATGCCAATTCGCGTGCGGAAGGGACCGTCATGAAATATTGAGGCTAGGAACTGCTGTCGCTCCGCTTTGATATCCGAGATTTGGCCTTCCTCCCGATCCTCCACAGCAAGGTAACGGTGAAGAGAGCGAAGACGGACAGGCGGAACACTTCATCAGCGCGTATCTGGCTGGGGTGATCTAGCAGCTTCACCCCGATGATTAGCCACTGCCAGAAGTGGGCGGCTCTCCCCATCATCCGAAGTGGTTGTATCGCCAAGACTGGGTGCGCCATGGCCTGAACCACGGGCCGCGAAGGGCGTAGTTGTGCATGTGCACAACCCCATTTCGCCCCCACCTGGTGACGTGCCGCACGATGTTCCGCGCGTGCCAGTAGTCACTCGAAAGGCCAGATGCAGTAAAGAGAGAACGGCCCAGTCCTCGCCATCCATGCCTTCTCCATGCGGCACGGATGACACCCCGACTTCTCCAGGCTCTGTAGCCCGCGCGACCTGCGCGACCAAAACCGGCGCCGCAAAAACTCGTGCACAGGAACGCGGCGGAATAAGCGGCATCGTTATAGGAGTGCCTCGCTCTCCATCGCGAGAGCCACCACTTTCCGTTGAGGTCGTAGGCGTTGATGGGGTCGCTGGGGTATACGTAGGCGTTTGCGTTGCCGCCGGGGACGGGGTCGATGGAGAGGAAGCGTCCGG
>NZ_JBHXSK010000116.1:0-6157 GCF_042716195.1 Streptomyces sp. NPDC058683 | reverse complement strand
TCCGTTGAGGTCGTAGGCGTTGATGGGGTCGCTGGGGTATACGTAGGCGTTTGCGTTGCCGCCGGGGACGGGGTCGATGGAGAGGAAGCGTCCGGTGGTGGGGTTGTAGAGGCGGACGCCCATGAGGGTGAGGCCGGTGAGTGTTTCGCTGGAGCGGGTTTTGGCGCCGAGCCAGCCGTAGCGGGTGGGTTGCTGGTCGGGGCGGGGGTTGCCGTATTCGTCGGCGTCCAGGACGGTCGGGGCGGTGGTGGTGTCGAGGGGGAGTTGGAGGGTGATGTCGCCGTGGAGGTTGGCGAGTTGGAGGACGGTGCCGCTGGTGGCGGTGCTGGTGGCGGCGAGGTCGCCGGCGGGGCCGTCGATGTTGCGGGTGAGGTTGCCGCTGGTGTCTTCGGTGATCCAGCGGGGGTTGTCGGAGTCGGAGTCGTAGTGGTTGGTTTTGGCGGCGGTCTGGGTCCAGGTGCCGGAGGTGTTGGTCTCGGTGGTGAAGGCGCGGAAGCGCAGGTTGGAGTCGAGGGTCCAGGTCTGGCGCTGGGTGCCGGCAACCTGCTGCTGGGCGAGGTCGTTGTTGTAGTAGGCGAGGGTGGTGCCGGGCAGGGCGGTGGTGCGGCCGAGGTTGTCGTAGGTGTAGCCGGTGTCGACGAGCCGGTCGGCGCTGTCGTAGGTGGAGTTGGTGGTGGTGGCGCCGGTGGTGGTGCAGTCGAGGCCGACGCCGGCGGTGGCGGTGGCCAGGGCCTTGCGGTTGCTGTTCTTGTCGAAGGTGTAGCTGCGGGTGGTGCAGACAGCGTCGGCGCCGGTGTCCTGGACCTGGGTGAGGCGGCCGGTGTTGTCGTAGGTGTAGGCCTGGGAGGCGGTGACGCCGGGGGTGCCGCCGTGGGTGACGATCTGGCTGTGGGTGTTCTCGCTGACGGTGTCGGCCGCGAGAATCGTGCCGTCGCTGGTGCGGGTGTAGGTGCGGGCGGTGGCTGAGCCGGTGGTGTCCTGTTCGTCGGTCTGGGTGTAGCCGCCGGGCAGGGTCTGGGTGGCCAGGTCACCGTCGGCGTCGTAGCGGGCGGTGAAGGTGCCGGCGACCGAGTCGGTGACCGAGGTGGTCAGGCCGCGCGGGTCGATGGCGGTGTCGTAGGTGTAGGTGGTCGTCGAGGGAACGGTGTCGGTGACCTTCGACGGGCGGTCGAGGCTGTCGTACTCGGTGGTCGTGGTGGCCCCGTCGGCGTCGGTGTAGGTCAGCTGACGGCCGAGCTGGTCGAAGGTCTTGCTGATGGTGCCGCCGGCGGTGGAGGTCTGCTTGGTCGCCAGACCGGTCGCCGGGTCGTAGCTGGTGGTGGTGGCCGGCACGGCCGTTCCGAGGCCGCCGGTGATGGTGACGGTGGTGGGACGGCCCGCGGCGTCGTAGCCGTTGGCGGTGGTGCGGGTGGTGCCGTTGGCGGTCTCGGTGACCTTGGCGACCTGGCCGTCGGTGGCGTACTCGGTGGTCTTGGTCGGCAGCTGGGTGGGGTTGGAGCCGCCACCGGTGATCGCTGCGGCCGGTGCGGTCTGGCAGACCATGTCCGCCCATTCCGGGCGGCCGTTGCAGGTGCCCGTGCCGGTGGCGGAGTAGTAGGTGGTCTGCGTCGCGCCCGCGTCGGTGCCGGTCGAGGCCGGCAGGGCGGTCTTGATGACCCGTCCCTGGGCGTCGTAGGTGGTGGTCGTGGTCAGCGCCAGTCCGCCCGGGTCCTGGGTGCTGGTGGTGGCCACGCCCTTGACCCAGTCGAAACCGGTCGCCACCACACGCGGGTCGGCGGCCAGGGCCGGCCAGGCCCGCAGCTGCGCGGCGGTGGTCTCCTTGGTGACCTGGTCCTTCACCGCGGCGGTGCCGTCGGTGGGGCGGCCGCTGTCGTACTCCTTGAGGGTCTGGGTGCGGGCGATGACCTTGCTGCCGGCCTGCGCGACGGTGGTGGTGCCGCTGAGCAGCTTGGATGCGAGCACGACCTGGTGGATCGGGCCGTCCTCTTCCACTTCGCGGGTGCCGGTGTCGTTGTAGATGCTGGTGGTGGACAGCAGCTGGGCCCGCTCGGCCGAGGCGAGGCTGCTGATACCCAGCCCGGTCAGTTCCGTCTTCTGGGCCGCACTCGTGCCCAGGGCCAGTTCGCGGTTGCCCGCGGTCAGGGACCGGACCGTGTTGCCGAACTGGTCGTACTCGGTGACCGTGATGTGGTGGCCGGGGGTGGCTTCGTTGACCTCACGGCCGGAGGCGTCCAGGTAGTGAATGCCGGCCCGGGTGTAGGAGCCGGAGCTCAGGGCGCTGCCGTCGTTGCCGGCGGGCACCTGGTCCGCGGGGAAGACCGCGGTGGCGTCGCTGGGAACGTCGGTCTGTGCCCAGGAGGCAAGGGCCGAGGCGCCGAGGTCTTCCGGTGCGGCCGTGCCGGTCAGCGGGACGCCGTAGACGATGCTGGTGGCGGCGGTGCCGTTGGTCTGACTGGCGCTGCCCGGGGTGAGCGTCGGGCGGGAGGCCTTGAGCAGCATGCCGTCGCCGGCGGCCGGGTTGGACCCTGCCTGCCCGTAGGTGAACGTCCACGGCAGCTGTCCGGGCGGGGTCAGCGTCGTGATACGGCCGGCGCTGTCGTAGGTGTAGGCCGTCTTCAGCGCGGGGCTGACGCGGGGGTCCCACTGCTCACGCAGCCGGCCGCTGGCGTCGTAGGCGTAGGACGCGACGGTCTGCACGGTCGACAGCGAGGCCCCGGGCACGGTCGACCACAGCTTGATCGCCGAGACCTGGTCCTTGACGTCTCCCAGCGCGGAGCCGGCCGCGGTGGTGGCGGTGGCGTAGACGAACTCCAGCGCCCGGCAGCCCTTGGTCGACGGATCGGCCGCACATGCCGAGGCGGCAACGGCCGGCGTCGGGGCGATGAGCAGCTTGGGGCGGGAGGTCTTGGTCTCGCCCACCGTGACCGCTTCGCTGACGGTGGTGGTCGTGGTGTTGGCCAGGCCCTCCAGGTAGGAGGTGGCGGCGTTCCACAAGGTGGTGCTGCCGCTGACCGCGGTGAAGGTGGTGGTCTCGCCCTCGGAGCTCTTCAGGGTGAAGGTGCCGCTGAAGCTGCCGGTGAGTTCGAAGTCCTCGGCACCGACCTCCGGGATCCAGCCGGTCTTCGCCGCGTTCTGGGTGAAGTTCAGGCGGGTGTCATCACCCGCCGCCCCCACACTCACCGACGTCGCCGACGTTTTGACGAGCACCGTCCACGGGGTGGACGTCTGCTCACCGGCGGCGCCGTAGAGCCACTCCTTGCCGAAGATCGGCGCCTGCTGGCCGGTGCCGGCCCCCGCCTGCGGAGAACGTGAGGAAGCGGTGCGGTCGACCGACAGGCCGAAGAAGGAAGCGTCCTTGTCGGAAAGCGTGTAGTCACCGGTCAGCAGGTTCACCGAACCCGGTCCCACATCCTCGCTCGCGGCGCCGTCAGCGCTGCGGTCGACCGTGGCGTTGACGGGATCGGACGACGCGGAAGCACTGGAGGGACCGGTGAAGTCGGCCCGGATCTGCACTGCCCCGTCAGGAGTGACGGTGGAGGTGGCGTTCCAGGTCAGCTTCGGGCTCTTGCCGCTGGTCAGTGCCACCGGCCAGGCCGACAGCGGCTGACCTGCGACCGTCACGTCACCTGCGGGGATGACGGTCCAGGTGTCGGCCTCGCCGCGGCGCCACGAAAACGTGGCCTTGTCGAACTTCGAACCGTCCGCCTCGGCGGTCAGTGGAAGACGGGCCGCGGTGCGGGTGCCCTCGTCGGGGCTGGTGACACCGCCGGGACCGACGTGGAAGGTGTAGGAGAGGGCCTCGGACTTGTTGTCGGCCTTGTCCGTAGCCCGCACCTGCAGAGTGTTGGTGCCGGCCTTGGCGGGCTTGACGGTGACGTTGACCGGGGTGGTGCCGCTGGTGGCCACCTTCGTCCAGGTCGTGCCGTCCAGCGACCACTCGATGCCGTTCTGGTCGCCCGAGGGGGGCGTCACCTTGAACACGCCCGCCTGGCCGGCACCCTTGACCCACGACGCGGACGGGTAGTCCGTCGAGGTCACCGCGGTCGGCGCGGAGGGAGCGGCCGTGTCCACGGTGAACGTCGCCCACGCCGACCAGTCGTTGTTGTAGTGCAGGCCGTCATAGGGATTGGTGCGGAACTTGTAGGTCTTGCCGTTGGTGAGCAGCCCGGAGGGGACCGTCACCGACGCCGGCTGCCCCGACGGCACGTACGGAGACACCAGGTAGTTGCCGACCTGTGTGCCGGTGGTGGCATCGTCGATCTCGAAGGTGCCGTCGACCTTGTCGTTGTTGACGTCGATGAAGGTGTCGCTCAGCGTCGGCGTCGTGGTGTTGACGTACCAGGTGCCGGCGGCGTCCTGGAAGAACGGCGGACCGGCCTGCTGGTCGGTGCCGGTCTTGGGCCGGTAGTTGTAGGTGACGGTCAGCTTGGGCGGATTCGACGCGGCGTTGGCCGAGTTGAAACGCTTCCACTGCGCGATTGCCGTCTCGCTCGGCGCACGCAGGCCCATGCCGGAGGTGGCGTTCTTCGCCGACGCCCACGTCTGCACCAGGTTGGTGACATCCGCGTTGACCCAGCCGTCCGGTGCCGACGTGCACGCCGTGTTGCCCTTGGTCTCCGTCGAGGTCGCCGAAGCGGTGGCGGCCCAGGTCGGCTGAGCGGTCCAGCGCGAGGCGGTGGAAGCCTTGCCCGTGCTGTAGACGTCCCACGGGTAGGCCTTGCAGTCCGCATTGCCCGAGTGGAAGTTCCACAGGCTCAGCTTCGCGTTCGAGACCAGCGCATCCGAGATCGGTGCGGTGTTCCAGGTGATGAAGGAACGAGCCGTACGGGGCGTGCCGTCGCTGTTGGTCGTGCCCGGGTTGCCCAGGTCCAGCTCGACGTCGCTGGACGAGTCGACGGTCTCACCCTGCTGGACGTAGGTGTCGAAGACGTTGGACAGCGCCGACGTCGAGGGGTCCACCGTGACCGGATACCGCGTCTCGGGATCGGCGAGGAACTTCGCGTCCGGGGTGAAGACCAGATTGATGGTCCCCTGGCCACGGACGACCTGCAGCTTCACCGGCGCCTGGTGAGTGTGCTCTCCGGAGACCTTGTCGACCTGCGCGTCCCACATCACCGGGGCCGGCATCACCGCCTGCTTCTTGCCCTTCTTGTCGGTGAAGAGCAGGCTGCCGTCCTTGTTCTGCACCACCCTCAGGCCCTTGGCCTTCAACGGCAGCGTGTAGGAGTAACCCTCCGCCGAGGGTCGCTCGGTGATCTGGACGAACTGCTCGAACCCGGTACGGGTGGCTTCCACCACCACGTTCCCGTCCGGCACCGCACCACGGTAGGTCGCCCGGTTGTCCTTCAGGACCGGCTTGGGCAGATCGCCCTTCCACTGCAGGGCGATCTGCTGATCGCCCTCCCCCAGCGTCACCAGGTCCTGAGCCCTGCCCGCTCCGCCGGCCGACCGCTCGGTGGCCTTACCACCGCCGGCAAGACGCAGCCCCCGGGGATGCGCCTTGGGCGCCACCCCTCCACCGGCAGCCTGCAGGTCCAGATCGACCGACCGCCAGGCACCGTTGTCCTGGAACCGCACCGGCCCCGCGGACAACTCCGTCGTCAACGAACCATTGGGGTTGACCCACGTCGTCGACGTCTCCGTCCGTTCCCCCAAGGCCTCCACCCGCTTGCCCGACAACCGGGCAAGGACCCGGGCCGATGCCAGATCGGCAGCCGCGGACGCGTAGTGCTTCGCCTTGCTCCCGGAAGCCGCTGCCGCACCCCCCTTCCCGGCCGCCGCCCCCGCGGCGAAGGCCGGCTCTGTCTCAGCAAAAGCTGTCACAGCCATGGCCAGCGCCAGCGAACCGGCTATGCCCCGGCTCCACGACCGCCCACGGCCCAACAGACCAGGTCTGCGTCTGCGCCCGGCCCCCAACCATCTACTCATTCACACTCCCGTTTTCACAAGAACCACACAGTTCACAGCAGCCGAAAAACTAGCCGAACTTAAAAGAAGGCAAAAGACACACAAAGACACCAAGCCCCCGCGTCGCAAAACAAACATGGCAAAGCATTCGCAAAGCCAGAGAAGAAAAGCCAATAAACCACCCCCGGCGTACACGATCAAGCCAACCGATACAGATATCCAGCCACCCCCACAACCCAAAAACCCGCAC
>NZ_JBHXSK010000115.1:0-6176 GCF_042716195.1 Streptomyces sp. NPDC058683 | reverse complement strand
GGGTTCGGGACCCGGCGGCGGCCGTCGGAATCGTCAGCGCCGGTGACCGAGGGCGTGCCGGTCGTCGGCGTCCCGGCGGTGGCCAAGGGCCTGCCGGTCATCGGCGTCCCGGCGGTGGGCGAGGGCGTGCCGGTCGTCGACGTCCCGGCGGTCACCGAGGGCGTGCCGATCGTCGGCGTCCCGGCGGTGGTGCAGACCCCAGGAGGCGGAGTCGACATAGCGCCCGTGGTCGTTGCGCAGGGTGGCGGTGTCGGCGCCCCGGTTCCAGACGGACTGGCGGCGGTCCTGGTACAGGTCCGTCATGGTGTCCCGGCCCTGCCCGGTGTGGACCCGGACCGTGGCACGGCCGGCCAGCCGGTAGTGACGGAAGGTGTAGCTGTGACCGTCGGCGTCCGACAGCGTCCAGCCGCTCAGGTTCACGTCCCGGCGGGCGGTGTTGGTGACGTCCACCCACTCCCGGTTCAGGGCACGGCCGGAGAAGACCGAGCGCCCTTGCAGGTCATGCTGGACGGCGCTGATGACGACCGCGTCGCGGGGCGGATTCGCGGGGTGCGTGGCGGCGGCCGCGGCGGCGGGCAGGGCCACCGCGCCCACCAGGACGGCCGCCACGGCGGTGACGGAACCGAGACGACGGGCGGTCGCGAAGACGGATACGGACACGAGGTCCCCCTTTACGGGGTTCGGGCACACCCGACGCCTGCGCTGCGAAGCCGCGGTCGGCGAGGGGGTGTGTGGTGCGAGGCGACGGCCGGGCGGCCGCGCAGCCACACCCTGCAACCGGGCGGCGGGACATCCGCAGCGCACACCACGCCCGTTACCGATCCTTCGCGTGGCCATGACGCTCGACTGTAATGTCCATTTATTAAGTGAATGCACCACTTTGAACCATCGTGGGACCCGGCCGCCGTGCAAACAGCGGGTCCACGGCACCTCTCCGACCTCACGGGCCACCGGCAAACAGGGCGCACTCACCCGAAAGTGAGTAACAGTCAGCGGCCGATCGGACCGCCGACAGAAGATGATCTTCTGGTCGTCATATGGAATTCCCCGATTGGTCGGCCGCGACAGGGGTGCGGGGAAAGCGTTTGCCACTACGTTTTGGCTTGCATTTTTGGCATGCTCACACCCTCTCGGCGCACACCTCCCCATAGGAGACACCCCCATGCGCAGACTCGTTGCCTGCCTGGCGGCCGCGGTTGCCGCCCTCGGCGGGCTCACGGCGACGGCCGCCCCGGCCGCGGCGGCCGGCTCGGGCACGTTCAGTGTGCTCACGTACAACGTCGCCGGACTTCCGGAAGGCCTGTCAAGCGCACCCACTCCGCGCGACACCAGCACCCCCGAGATCGGCAGGCGGATCGCGCCGTACGACATCGTCAACGTCCAGGAGGACTTCAACTACCACGCGTACCTGTACTCGACGGACACTCATCCCTACCGCACCGCGACCAGTGGCGGCGCGGGTATCGGCAGCGGGCTCAACACCGTCTCCGACTACGCCTGGGACGGCGACGACTTCGAGCGTGTCGGCTGGAACTCCTGCCAGCTCGACTCGGGTGACTGCCTGACCCCCAAGGGCTTCACCTTCATGCGCGAGCGGCTCGCCGAGGGCGTCTACGTCGACTTCTACAACCTGCACACCAACGCGGGTACGAACGACGGCGACGAGGCCTCCCGGGCCGACAACCTCAGCCAGCTGACGTCGTTCATCAGCACCCACTCGGCCGGGAACGCCGTCGTGGTCATGGGTGACACCAACACCCGCTACACCCGGGCCGCCGACACCATCGCGGAGTTCGCCTCGAACAACGGGCTGACCGACGCCTGGGTCCAGCTGATCCGCGGCGGCAGCGCGCCGGCCAAGGGCAGTGACGCCCTGGTCTGCGACCAGACCGGGGCCACCGTGCCCAACACCTGCGAGGTCGTCGACAAGGTCCTGTACCGCAGCAGCAAGCTGGTCACGCTGAACGCGACCTCGTACAACAACGAGCACGCCAAGTTCCTCACCGACGACGGTCTGATGCTCTCCGACCACGACCCGATCACGGTCGGCTTCTCCTGGTCGCAGAACACGGACTTCCAGCTCAGCGACCAGTTCGGCGGTCCGCACGGCGACTACTACCAGGACCTTCCGAAGGTCCCGGCCGCCGCCCGTGCCACCGGCATCTCGCTGCGCTCCGGCTCCCGCGTCGACCAGGTCGGGATCACCCTGGGCAACGGCACCACGCTGACCCACGGGGGCACCGGCGGCACGGCGTCCTCGCTGACGCTGGGCAGCGGCGAGTACGTGACCACGGCGTACCTGTGCGAGGGCAAGTACAACAACACCACCCGCATCTTCTACGCCAAGTTCACCACCAACCTGGGCAACACCCTCACCGGTGGTACGACGACCTCGGACTGCGTGACCCGCACCGCTCCGTCGGGCTGGCAGATCGCCGGCTTCCACGGTCGCTCGGGTGACGAGGTCGACAAGGTCGGCTTCATCTACACCAAGCGCTGACCGCGCCCGTACGGCCGGCGAACCGTTCGTGACGTTCGCCGGCCGTACGGAGCGGGCCGGCTATGCGTGGGAGCCGTACGTCCGCAGCTTCCGGTAGAGCGTCGCGCGGCCGATACCCAGGGCGGCCGCCGTGCGGGCCTTGTTGCCGCCGTTGCGGCGCAGGGCCTCCAGGATGGCGGTGCGCTCGGCGTGCTCCATAGGGCTCAGCGGGCGGGCGGCGGGCCCTTCGCGGACGGGATCGGGCAGTTCGGCCCGCCGCACGGGCCCGGTCGCCCGGCGCCGCCGCGCCAGCGACCGCACGACGTGGGCGAGTTCGGTGACGTTGCCGGGCCACGGGTACCGCTCCAGCGCGCGCCGGGCATCCAGCGTCCAGGTGAGCGGGGGCTCTCCCGGATCGGGCGCCGGAGTCACGGCGGTGAGCAACTCCCTGATGTCCTCGGCGCGTTCCCGCAGCGCGGGGAGGGTGACCGAGCGGGCCGCCAGGGTGTCGAGGAGCCGCTGGAGACACGGGCCGGGCGGCGCACCCGGTGTGTAGGTGACCAACAGAGGGGTGGCGGGCCGGGTTTCGAGGAGGGCGACGATCGCGGCCACATCCGGCTGTGCCAGGCGTTCGGCGTGGCGCAGCACCAGGCCGCGGGGTTCGGCGGGCAGGGTCCGGTGCAGATCTCCTGCGGCCGCGTCGACGACCAGCGGGGTGCTCTCGCCGAGCAACTCTCGGGCCAGGGAGGTCTTCCCGGTGCCTCGTTCGCCGACGAGCAGCAACGGGGCGCGGGTGGCGGCCAGTTCGGCCGCGCGTTCGGTGGCGTGCCGCCACGGTACCGACTGCCCGGCCAGTGTGGTCGGCGGCCGTCCGGCGGGCACGGTGGCTGCGCGGTCGTACGCGGGTTCCAGTACGGCGACGGCACCGGCGACCGCTCCCAGGTGCCGGACGGGTGTCACCTCGGCGCCGCACGGGAGCCGGGTGCCGGGCCCGTCCTGGGGCAGTTCCGCGTGCACGGTGCGTTCGAGGTCCTCGATGTCCCGTGTCGACAGCAGCCGGGCCGCCGCCTCGCTCACCAGCCGGCTGTGGCCGGCGAACGCCACCACCGGCCGGTCCTGCCCGTCGCACGCCGCGAGGAAGGCGTCCAGCAGGGCCCGCTCCGGCGGCCGGGCGTGAGCCCGCAGTTCCGCCTCCACCGCGGCGGCCGTCGCCTCGGCCAGCCCCGCCTGCGGGTGCGGTGCGCAGCCGCCGCACAGGGCCGAGGCCACGGTGACCGTGCCGACCGGTTTGGCGTCGCCGGGGGCCCGCAGCGGGACGCTCACCGCGGACACCTCCTGCCAGGCGTCGAGGAAGTGCTCGGGCCCGTGCACCTCGGCGCGGTGGCCGGTGCGCAGGGCCAGGGCCGCGCTGTTGGGGCCGACCCGCTGCTCGGAGAGGTCGGGTCGGAGCGTGTCGTGCGGGGCGCGTCCCGCGGCCCACAGCACCCGCGGGCGGGCGTCGGTGAGGACGAGCGCCGCGTACTCCTGGTCGAGGACCGTGCGCAGGCGCTCCAGCACCGGCCGGGCCGCCGCCAGCAGCGCGGGGTCGGGCGGCGGCGGGGCCTGCGCGGCGAAGGGTTCGGCGGAGTCGTGCCGTACACCGAAGAAGCGGGCCCGGCGCCAGGCGGCGGCGACCTCGTCCGGCACCTCCTCGGGCAGCGGGTGGCCGGCGAGGAAGCGGGCGCGGGCCCGGCGCAGTTGGCCGAGGGCGGGGCGGGCGGAGGCGTGCCGCTCGGCCGTGGGGGGATGCTCTGCGGTGGTCATGGCGCCCCTCACCGTACCGGGAACGGTTGAAGGGGCAACGACCGGTGTGCCCCGCGGGGGTCAGCCGCACACCGCGTGTCTCGGATTGAGACACCCATGGCGGCCCGGACCGTTTCATGATCTTGAACGGTCGGTTTCCGTCCTCTCCCCCACCGGAGCGTTCTCCGTGCGCACCCATGTCGTCACCGACGTCCTGATGGTGGGCAGCGGCGCTGCCGTCCCCGGAACGCACGCGACACGAAAGGTGAACAGCATGGCCCTCGGGCTGCTCAGGCGCCGGTGGTCCAAGGACGCCCCGGCCCGTTCGGCGGAACTCGCCCTGCCCCTCCCCTCCGGCGCGGGCGGCGTCGCCCGCACCCTCCTGGACCCCGTCGACCAGCCACTGGGCGGCGCGGAGGTCACGGTCACCGCGCTCGACACCCACCAGGTGGCGGCGCGGGGCACCACCGACCCGTACGGTTTCTTCATCGCCGTACTGCCGCCCGGGCGCTACAGCCTGCTGATCGTCGCCGAGGGCCTGGATCCGCACCGGGAGACGGTCGAGATCGTCGCCGGCAGCTGTCCGGCGCCCGGGCGGATCCGGTTGCAGCCGGCCCGGCAGCTGCCGCTGCCGCCGACCGGTGGCTGGGTCTTCGATCCGCCGCACACCGCGATCCGGTTCATCGCCAAGCATGTCGGCATGGCTCATGTGCACGGTCGTTTCGAGCGTTTCGACGGCGCGATCAGCGTCGACCCGGACATGGGCCGGTCGACCGTGCGGGTGCGTATCGACGCGTCGAGCATCAACACCGGGAACACCACCCGCGACAACCATCTGCGTTCCGGGGACTTCCTGGACGTCGAGCGGTATCCGTACATCGACTTCGCCAGCACGCGCTTCGCCTACCGGGGCGGCAGCAAGTGGACGCTCGTCGGCACCCTCACGATGCACGGCGTCAGCCGCTCGGTCTCGCTGGACACCACGTACCTGGGCACCGTCAACGGCGGCTACGGCGAGGAGTTGCGCTGCGCCGCGCTCGCCACGGCGGAGCTGCACCGCGAGGACTACACCCTCAACTGGCGGTCGATGCTGGCCCGTGGCATCGCCGTGGTGGGTCCGACGGTGCAACTGGAGCTGGACATCCAGGCGATGTACCGCTCGCCGGACACGCCCACTCCCCCGGAGTGACGACCACGCCATCGCAGGTTGCGCGCCGTGGGCTCCCCAGCCGGACCCGGCGGCCGGCATCATTCCGCGCACCGGGTGCGAAGGAGCCGCCGACATGTGCGGATGCGCGGACACCGAGCCGTCGTTCGCTTCCCGACCGTCCCTGCTGGGGGCCGTGGCCGCGCCGGCGCTGCCCGCCCCGGGCCGGCCGCCCCGCACTGGCCGTGGTGAGTCCGTCGACGTCCTTGAGCACCGGGATGCGGTCGATCAGGGCGTCCGGCAGCGGCAGTTGCGGCAGTTGCGGCAGGGCCGGATCCCGGAGACGTCCGGGTCGGGGGCCGGCGCGTCGATGACGGCGGCGACTTTGTCCTGGGCCGTGTGTCCGGGCAGGCGCCGGTGGAAGTCCCGCGGGTCGGCCTCGTCGGCGGCACGCCGTTTGACTGCGACGTGGACGGCGCCGACCGGGTCGTCACCGACGGACACGGCGGCGAGGCCGACAGGCACGGCGGCGGCGAGGCCGACGGGCATGGTGGCGAGGCCGGGTACCCGGCCGGTGCCGGCGGCCCCGGCGATCCGGTCGGCGACGCCGGCCCGGATCCGCCGAACTGGTTTCACTCCGTCGATCGTGCGTGTCGCGGAGCCGGCCGCCTACGCGAAGACGATGGTGTGGTTGCCGTCGCGGATCACCCGGTCCTCGGCGTGCCAGAGCACGGCACGGGAGAGGACCGCGCGTTCCACGTCGGCGCC
>NZ_JBHXSK010000114.1:0-6680 GCF_042716195.1 Streptomyces sp. NPDC058683 | reverse complement strand
CGGTCTTCGCCCGGCATCTGGCGGAACACCACGGCGCTAGGCGGCTGTTGCTGGTGAGCCGGCGCGGCCCGGAAGCAGCCGGTGTCACCGAACTCGTACAAGAGCTGGAGGCGTTGGGTGCCTCGGTGCGGGTCGAGGCGTGTGATGTGTCCGACCGCGACCAACTGGCAGCGTTGATCGGCTCGTTGGAGCACCCGCTCACCGCCGTCATTCACGCGGCCGGTGTCCTGGACGACGGTGTGATCACTTCTCTCACGCCCGCGCAGGTGGAGCGGGTGATGCGGCCGAAGGTGGACGCGGCCCTGCACTTGCATGAGCTGACTGCGGACATGGAGTTGTCGGCGTTCGTGCTGTTCTCCTCCGTCGCTGCCCTGATCGGCAGCCCTGGCCAGGGCAACTACGCCGCGGCCAATGCTGTGCTCGACGCCCTGGCCGCGCACCGTCGTGCTACCGGCCTGCCGGCGACCTCGTTGGCCTGGGGTCTGTGGGCGGATGCGACCGGGATGACCGGGGAGTTGGACGAGGCGGAGCTGGCGCGGTTGGAGCGGCAGGGCGTCGGTGCGCTGTCGTCCGAGCTGGGTGTGGAGTTGTTCGACCGGTCGCAGCGGCTAAATGCGGCGCTCGTCGTGCCGGTGCGGTTGGATCAGGGTGCGTTGCGGGCGCAGGCGCGGGCGGGGATGCTTCCGGCGTTGCTGCGTGGACTGGTGCGTATGCCTGCCCGTCAGGTGGAGAGCGCGGGCGGATCACTCGCCGAGCGGCTGGCCGCCGTACCGCAGACGGACTGGGAGCGCGTCACGCTCGATCTGGTGCGCGGCCAGGTCGCGGCCATCCTCGGCCACGCCTCTTCCGACGCGATCGACCCGGACCGTGCTTTCAAGACACTCGGCTTCGACTCGCTGGCCGCGGTGGAACTGCGTAACCGGCTCACCCAGGCAACCGGTCTGCGGCTGCCCACCACGCTCGTCTTCGACCACCCGACCCCCGAGGCCGTTGCGCAGTACCTGATCCCCGTCGCCATGCCGGACGGCACGGCGCCGGCTCAGCGGTCGTCGGAGGAGGACGAGATCCGCGAGCTGCTGGTGTCGATCCCGATCGGCCGGCTGCGTCAGGCCGGGCTGCTCGAAACGCTCATGGAGCTGGCGAACAGCTCCGAAGACGTCACACCGACCGCCGGGGACACCGAGTCGATCGACGAGATGGACGTCGACGCCCTGATCCGGATGACCCAAGAGGACATGGCATGACGACGACAGCAATCCCGAACCTGATCGAGAACGTGGTCGCCGCTGTGCGCCCGGAGGTGAAGGCGTAGCCATGGCCGCCAACCAGAACGAACTCGTCGAAGCCCTCCGTAAATCACTCAAGGAGACCGAGCGCCTGCGCCAGCAGAACCGGCGGCTCCTCGCCCAGTCGACCGAGCCTCTGGCCATCGTCGGCATGAGCTGCCGGTACGCCGGCGGCGTCACCTCCCCGGACACGTTGTGGCAGCTGGTGTCCGAGGGCCGCGACGCGGTGTCCGGCCTGCCGCAGGACCGCGGCTGGGATGTGGAGCGCCTGTATGACCCGGATCCGGAGCGGGTCGGCAAGGTCTACGCGAGCGGCGGCGGGTTCGTCGACGGCGTCGGGGACTTCGACGCGGGGTTCTTCGAGATCAGCCCGCGTGAGGCGCTGGCCACCGATCCGGCCCAGCGGTTGATGCTGGAGGCGGCGTGGGAGGCGTTCGAGGACGCGGGTATCGCCCCGACCTCGCTGCGCGGCAGCGACACAGGCGTGTTCTGCGGCGCGGTGCCCTCCAACTACGGCGGGCAGATGCTCCCGGAGCTGGAGGGGTTCCGCCTCACGGGTACGACGACCAGCGTGGTGTCCGGCCGGGTCGCCTACAGCCTCGGCCTGGAAGGCCCCGCCGTCACGGTGGACACGGCATGCTCGTCGTCCCTGGTCGCGATGCACATGGCCGCACAGGCGCTGCGCTCGGGCGAGTGCTCCCTCGCCCTGGTGGGCGGCGTGACGGTGCTCGCCGGACCCTTCCTGATGGTGGAGTTCAGCCGCCAGCGAGGCCTCGCCCCCGACGGACGCTGCAAGCCGTACGCGGCAGCTGCCGACGGTACCGGTTTCTCGGACGGTCTTGGTCTGGTCGTGCTGGAGCGGTTGTCGGATGCGCGGCGGAATGGCCACCGCGTGCTGGCCGTCGTGCGTGGTAGTGCGGTGAATCAGGACGGTGCGAGTAATGGTCTGACGGCGCCGAACGGTCCTTCGCAGGAGCGGGTGATTCGGCAGGCGTTGGCGAACGCGGGGTTGAGCCCTGCTGATGTCGATGCGGTGGAGGGTCATGGGACGGGCACGAAGTTGGGTGACCCGATCGAGGCTCAGGCGTTGTTGGCGACGTATGGGCAGGAGCGGGCAGGCAACGATCCGCTGCGGTTGGGGTCGATCAAGTCGAACATCGGGCATACGTCGGCGGCGGCTGGTGTCGCCGGTGTGATCAAGATGGTCATGGCGATGCGGCATGGTCGGCTGCCGTCGACGCTGCACGTGGACGCTCCCTCGCCGCATGTCGACTGGGAGGCCGGGCAGATCCGGCTCCTGACGGAGGCGGAGGAGTGGCCTGCGGGTGAGCGGCCGCGACGTGCTGGAGTGTCGTCGTTCGGGATCAGCGGCACGAACGCCCACCTCATTCTGGAAGAGGCTCCGGAGGGTCCTGCGGAGTCGGCCGCGGAAGTGAGCGTGCCGGACCGGCCGGCTGCGGTGCTGCTGTCGGGTAAGGACGAGGTGGCGTTGCGTGCGCAGGCGGAGCGGTTGCGTGCGCATGTGGTGGCTTCCCCAGGAGTGGGGTTGGCGGATGTTGCTTTCTCGTCGGTGGTGACGAGGGCGCAGTTGGAGCAGCGGGCTGCGGTGGTGGCGTCGGGTCGGGAGGGGTTGCTGGCGGGGCTTGCGGCTTTGGCCGGCGGTGAGGCTGCGGCCGGGGTGTTCGACGGTCAGGCGAGTGCGGGGCGTACGGCGTTCTTGTTCACGGGGCAGGGGGCGCAGCGGGCCCGGATGGGTGTGGAACTCGCCGCCGTCTACCCGCAGTTCGCGCGGGCGTTGGATGAAGTGTGTGCGGAGCTGGATCCACGGCTGGGCCGTTCGCTGCGGGACTTGCTGGCTGCCGAGGACGGCTCTGCGGATGCGGCTGTCCTGAATGCGACGGAGTTCACGCAGGCGGCGTTGTTCGCGGTCGAGGTGGCACTGTTCCGGCTGGTCGAGTCCCTCGGAGTGCGCCCGGACTATCTGATCGGGCACTCGGTCGGTGAGCTGGTGGCCGCCCATGTGGCGGGAGTGCTGTCGCTGGCGGATGCGTGTGCGCTGGTGGTGGCGCGGGGCCGGTTGATGGGTGCGTTGCCTGCCGGTGGTGGGATGGCGGCGGTGCAGGCGGCGGAGGAGGAGGTTGCCGGGGAGCTGGCGGGGTTCGAGGACCGGCTGGGGATCGCGGCGGTCAACGGTCCCCGCTCGGTCGTGGTCTCCGGTGATCTGGATGCGCTGGATGAGTGGCTGCCGCGGTGGCAGGGCCGTAAGACGAGCCGGCTGCGGGTCAGTCACGCCTTCCACTCGCATCGGATGGAGCCGATGCTGGCGGAGTTCCGTGCCATAGCCGAGGGACTGACGTTCGGCGTTCCCCGGATTCCGGTGGTGTCGAATGTGACCGGTGCTCTGGTGTCGGCGGAGTTGGCTGATCCGGGTTACTGGGTGGATCACGTTCGTCAGGCGGTTCGGTTCACGGACGGGGTGCGTACCCTCCAGGCCGAGGGTGTGACGCGGTTCCTGGAGTTGGGTCCGGATGGTGTGCTGACGGCGTTGGCGCGGCAGGCGGTGGATGAGGACACCACGGCGCTGTTCGCGACCGCATTACGGGCCCGTCACCCTGAGGCGGAGACGTTCGCCGCGTTTCTCGCGCAGGCGCACGTAGCTGGCGTGTCGGTGGATTGGTCGGCGCTGTACGCGGGCACGGGCGCCCGGCGCGTCCCTCTGCCGACCTACGCCTTCCAACGTGAGCGGTACTGGCTGGCTCCTGGTGCCGGGGCAGGTGACGCGGCTGCTGCCGGACTCGGGCGGCTCGACCACCCTCTGCTGAGTGCGGCGGTGTCGGTCGGTGACCGGGACGAGTGGGTGCTGACCGGGCGCGTGTCCACCGAAACGCAGCCCTGGACCGCAGAGCACGTACTCCTCGGCAACATCGTCGTCCCTGGCACCGCACTGATCGAACTGGCACTCACCGCCGGCAGGCATACCGCCACCCCGGTCGTCGAGGAGCTGATCCTGGAGTCCCCGTTCCTTCTCCAGGAGGGTGCCGCGGTTCAGGTTCAGGTCACTGTCGGAACGCCTGACGAGGATGGCCGCCGTGCCATCGCGATCTACACCCGTCCCGAGGCCGAGGCGGAGATCTACGAAGCGGGCGCGGCCGAGGCGGCGATGTGCCATGCCCGTGGCTTTCTCGCCCCCGAGGCCGGGCCTGCCACGGCGTGGCCCGCCGAGTGGCCGCCGGAGGGCGCGGAGCCGCTCGCGGTCGAGTCGTTCTACTCACGGCTGAGCGACATCGGTTACGACTACGGCCCCGTTTTCCAGGGGCTGCGCGCCGCCTGGCGGGACGGTGACGAGATCTACGCCGAGGTCTCGCTCACCGACGAGCACGTTGACCCCGCTCGGGCGTTCGGTATCCACCCTGCCTTGTTCGACGCCGCGTTGCAGAGCGGCGCGGTCCTGCTGGTCGACGGCGACGGCGACGGCGGTGGGCATCGGATGCCGTTCAGTTGGGCCGGTGTACGTCTCTCCAGCCGGGGCTCCTCGCGACTGCGGGTCCGGGTCGCGTCAACCGGCGACTCCGCGTTGCGGCTCGACGCGGTCGACGACGCGGGTGCCGAGGTCGTGTCCGTCAGGTCCATCGTCGCTCGCCCTGTCGACCGGACGCAGCTTGAGAGCGCCGGGCGGTCGAGCAATAGCTCGCTGTTCACGGTCGACTGGGCGGAAGTCCCGGCCGCCGAAGAGTCGGAAGCCTCCGTGCGGGTTGCTTCGCTCGGTGAGGACGGGGACGGCGGCGGTCTGGATGCGTTGGAGCGGGCCGTGGCTGAGGGAGCCGGGGTTCCGGATGTGGTGGTTGCCGAGGTTGCGGGGCTGGCGGATACGGCGTCGTCGGTTGTGGTGCGGGTGTTGGGGTTGTTGCAGCGGTGGCTGGCGAGTGAGGTGTTGGCTGGGGCGCGGTTGGTGGTGGTGACGCGTCGGGGTGTGGCGGTGGGTGATGAAGCGGCCGATCTGGTGCAGGCGCCGGTGTGGGGTTTGGTGCGTAGTGCGCAGTCGGAGCATCCGGGGCGGATCACGCTGGTGGATGTGGATGTGGATGTGGATGTGGATGTGGATGGTGAGGGTGGTGTGCCGGACTGGGGTGTGGTGGCTGCTCTTGATGAGCCTCAACTCGCAGTTCGTGGGGGTAGGTTCCTGGCACCGAGGCTGGCGCGGGTGTCGGCGGTGTCGGTCGCGGGTCCGGTGCTGGATCCGGATGGCACGGTGCTGATCACGGGTGGTACGGGTGGTCTGGGCGCGGTCTTCGCCCGGCATCTCGCCGAACGGCGTGGCGCCAAGCGGCTGTTGCTGGTGAGCCGGCGTGGGCCGGGGGCGGTTGGTGTGTCGGGGTTGGTTGGGGAGTTGGAGGGGCTGGGTGCCTCGGTGCGGGTCGAGGCGTGTGATGTGTCTGACCGCGACCAACTGGCCGCTCTGATCGGTTCGTTGGAGCACCCGCTCACCGCCGTCATTCATGCGGCCGGTGTCCTGGACGACGGTGTGATCACCTCTCTTACGGCTGAGCAGGTGGAGCGGGTGATGCGGCCGAAGGTGGATGCGGCGCTGCACTTGCATGAGCTGACTGCGGACATGGAGTTGTCGGCGTTTGTGCTGTTCTCGTCCGTGGCGGCCCTGATCGGCAGCCCTGGCCAGGGCAACTACGCCGCGGCCAACGCCGTACTCGACGCCCTGGCCGCGCACCGTCGTGCTGCCGGTCTGCCGGCGACTTCGCTGGCGTGGGGGTTGTGGGCGGATGCGACGGGGATGACCGGGGAGTTGGACGCGGCGGAGCTGGCGCGGCTGGAGCGGCAGGGCGTCGGTGCGCTGTCGTCCGAGCTGGGTGTGGAGTTGTTCGACCGGTCGCAGAGGCTGGATGCGGCGCTCGTCGTGCCGGTGCGGTTGGACCAGGCTGCGTTGCGGGCTCAGGCGCGCGCGGGGATGCTCCCGGCGTTGCTGCGCGGGCTCGTACGTATGCCCGCTCGCCGTATGGGGAGCGCGGGCGGATCACTCACTGAGCGACTCGCCGACGTCCCGCAGCCGGACTGGGAGCGGGTGGTTCTGGAGTTGGTGCTGACGCAGGTCGCGGCGGTGTTGGGGCATGCTTCGGCTGCCGCGATTGATCCGGGGCGGGCGTTCAAGGAGTTGGGTTTCGATTCGCTGGGTGCGGTGGAGTTGCGGAACCGGCTGACGCAGGCGAGTGGTCTGCGGCTTCCGTCCACGCTGGTCTTCGACCACCCGTCGCCGGCTGCCGTGACCCGGTTCCTGCTGGCGGAGGTCGGTGGGGGTGAGGGTGTTGTTGAGCGGCGGGTGGTGCGGGGGCGGCGTTCGTCGCGGGTGGATGAGCCGTTGGCGATTGTGGGGATGAGTTGTCG
>NZ_JBHXSK010000113.1:0-7260 GCF_042716195.1 Streptomyces sp. NPDC058683 | reverse complement strand
CTTATCCGGCGGGCTTTCGTGGCTGCCTCACGCAAGCTAATGGGCGGCGGGCGAATGGGTTACTCTATGCGCCAGCCGCCCTTTGGTGTCTGCCGTCTATCGGCCCTGAGCTCTCTGCTCTCATGATCACTCCCTCGGTCCGGCCAGGACGAAGTCGTCCTGGGTCAGCTCGGCCTGGAGCCGCTGTTCAGCGATGTCGGCATAGTGGTCGGACAGCTCAACGCCTATGAAACGCCGACCTTCGCGAAGAGCAGCAACCCCTGTCGTCCCCGAGCCCGCGAAGGGATCCAGGACAGTGCCGCCAGGCGGGCAGATCTTCACCAGCTCCTGCATCACTTCCATCGGCTTCTGGGTGATGTGCACCCGGTCCTTCCGTGGCTGGCTCGCCGTGTAGAGGCCGGGCAGGTAGACGGGATTGCGGCTGGCATCGACGGGTCCCTTGGTTCCCCACACGATGTACTCGCACGACTGCTTGAGTCGGCCCTTCTGCGGCCGTGAGACCGGCTTGTGCCACGACGCGATCCCGCGCCAGGTCCACCCGGCGGCTTGGAGTGCGTCCGTCGTAGTGGGCAGCTGCCGCCAGTCGGTGAAGACGAGCGCGGTGCCGGACTCGACGGTCGCGCGATAGGACTCGGTGAGCAAGAGAGTCAGCCAGAAGCCGTACGAACGCTGGTCACGGTTCTCTCCTGGGAAGTTGGCAAGGTCGTGCTCGGCATCCGCCGAGGTGTACTTCGCGCGCGCAGAGCGACCGGTGCGCTCGCTGCTGGTTCGACCGCCACTGTTGTATGGAGGGTCCGTGATCACGGCGTCGACGCTGTTGTCAGGGATGCCGGCGAGGGCGGTCAGCGCGTCGCCTCGATACAGGGTGTACGGCATTGCGCGGTTCTCTCTTTCGGGGAGGCGGTCGTGCGGTCGTTGCTCCGCTCGCGGAGGCACGTCGGCATGGGTCGCTCCGCAGAACCGCGGAAGCAGTTGCCGGGGCGAGCGATGCGCTGGATGTTAACTCCGAATTCCGGCCGCACCCAATGAGGCGGATGTCCGGTCAGCAGCCCGAAACCGTCAGAAGCAAGGGGCGTTTGGTGCGGCCGGATTTCGTCTCTACAGTCTCGCCATATCGCAGGTGGGGGACATGCTTCCCCCTGCCGAGCTGTTCCTACGCGTGCTGGTCCACCCAAAGGACAGCATGCCCTCCACTACTGGCTTCCTGACTGGCGAAGGGGCTCTCCTCATGTGGCGAGAGAGATTACGAGCGCGGCTCACTGCCGCTTTTCAGTAAGGAGGCCAGCGGCCAGGAGTTAGCTACTCCCGGCCCTGGTTTCCTTGCGAATTCACAACCGGCGTGGTGCCGGTGGCCTTTTCGACGAAAACGCCCGCGCCGCGTTACCTACGAGTAAGGAGCTGCCGATGCAGCATGCCCAGGCGCGCCCTTCGCTGGGTCCAAGTGTCCTGTCCTCCCGCCAGTCGGTCTTCGGCTCACGCCCGTGAAAAAGGTCCTCGCCATAGCCGGGGCCGTGGCACTCGGCCCGACGTTGTTGATAACGCCCGCCGCCGTCGCTCTCGCTGGTTCCGGCGCTGCCCTGGCCTCTTGCTCCACGGATGGCCCACTAGCTGTGGATAGCGCGGCGGTTGCGAAGCAGGTTGAGTCGATCCTCAAAGGCAACGGCAAGGGGTCCGTGTCCGTTTCGGGGCTGGATGACCCCGAGGAGCAGATACCGAACGCCAAGACGATCCAGGCCACCGGCGTTGCGATGAAGGTGCTGGCGCGAGGGCAGATCGTCGCCCTGGCCACGGCTCTGCAGGAGTCGCGGTTCGGAATCTGGGCTACGGCGATCGGGATTCGCGTGGTCTCTTCCAGCAGCGTCCCAGTCAGGGCTGGGGTTCGGCCGCGGAGGTTCGCGATCCGGTGCACGCCTCGACGAAGTTCTACGAGGGCTTGCTCAAGGTCTCGGGCTGGCAGTCGATGACCGTCGCCCAGGCCGCGCAGGCGGTTCAGAAGAGCGGATTCCCTGACGCGTACGCGAAGTGGGAGCCGCTTGCCACGGCCCTCCAGAAGGCCATCGCCACGTCACTTGGCCAGACCGGGAGTTCCGGCAAGGACAGCGGCACGGGCGGAGAAGACCAGCAGGCGACCTCCCCGGCGATTGCCGGGTGTGGCTCCGGGGAAGACGGGTCCGCATTCGGCCCGATTCCCGCAGGCTCGGTCCCGGAAGGCTACGAGATCCCAGCGAGTGCGCCCAAGTCCGTGCGTGTGGCGATCCGTTGGAGCCTCGGTCAGCTCGGTACGCCGTATCAGTGGGGCGGCAACTGCTCGGATCCGCACGGGCAGGACCCGATGGGCCGGTGCGACTGCTCGTCCCTGATGCAGGCGTCGTACAAGGCCGGCGGTGTCTCGATCTCCCGGACCACTTACACGCAGGTGAAAGAGGGCAAGGCGGTCAGTTTCGATGCCCTCAAGCCGGGTGACCTCCTGTTCACCCGCGGCACGGCCGCAGCGCCCGAACATGTCGGGATGTTCATTGGCCGGGGGCTGATCCTGCAGGCCCCGCACACCGGCGACGTGGTCAAGATCTCGACCCTCGCCGACTGGCGTACAAACATCGTCGCCGCCCGCCGAGTCGTCTGACCGGCTTCTTCTCCCCCGTCTCCTCGCTCCGTTTCCTCTCGGGCCTTCGCGCGCCCAAAATCGCACTGGAGTTCCATGTGAAGCTCATGCAGCACACCCAGTATCTGGCGTACAACCCCGGCATCACACCGAAGGAGGGAGGTCTTCCCGGCCTCAGTGTGCTGAAGGACGTCATCTCCTCTATCAACCTCTTCGGAATCATCGCGGTGGTCGGCGCTCTGGCCATCTCCGCCGTGGTCTGGGCATGGGGCCACCACAGCGGCGGCCACCAGGCCGAGGCGAACGGGAAGAAGGGCACCGTCGTCGCCGCCGGCTGTGCGCTGCTGCTCGGCGCGGCCAACGGCATCGTCGCGTTCTTCTCGGCGATGGGGACGCAGGTCCACTGATGCCGAAGAGCCGTTCCCGCTCCCCTCAGGAGCGCACTTACAGGTCGTCCTCCTCGGTGTTGCGACGTGCCCTGCTGGGCGGCCTCGTGCTCGCCGTGCTGCTGGCCGTCGCCGGCCTCCTCGCGTATCTGACCCGCGCGGAGAGCCCCGCCTCGACGCAGCCTGCTCACACTCCTCAGTCCACACCCCAGGTGGCATCGCCCGAGGCGACCGACGGCAAGCGTCCGGCCGTCGCATCGCCGCCCGAGACGAGTGATCCGATCACTTTCGCCAAGGCGGCCGCCAAGGTCCTGTGGACGTACGACACCCGCTCCTTCTCCCGGGCCGAGCACGTCGCCGGACTCAAACGGTGGATGACGACAGAGACGAAGTACGCCGACTGGGAGTCCGTCTCCGATCAGGTGCCCAGCCCGGTGCTGTGGTCGCGACTGCACGACAACCACCAGTACGCGACCGCCAAGGTCGGCGAGGGCCACTTCCCACAGGCGTTCAAGACCGCCCTGACCCAGGACCCAGGCGCGATCACCGAGGCGTACGTCTACGCCGTCACGGTCACCAGGAAGCAGTCCATCGCCTGGAAGGGCTCCGAGTCCGGAGCCGAGTCCCGCGCCACGACCCTCGCCGTCCAGTGCCGCCCCGACCACGCCTGTGCCCTGGTCGGCATACTGCCGAACGTCGCGCCCTGATCGCCCCCAAATCCCGAAAGGAGGTGCCCCCATGGGGACTTGTGACCTTCCCCTGATGAGCACGGTGTGCGACACCGTCGGCGGTGTCGTCGGTTCGACCGGACAAGCGATCACCGATGGCATCGGTGCCTGGATCGCCAAGTCCATGGGCGAGCTGGCCCAGTCGGCCGCGGACCTCGCCTCGACGGCCGTCGACAAGACCACGGCCGTTGATCTCAACGCCGAGTGGTTCCGCAGCAACTACGAGCTGTTGCTCCCCATCGGTCTCGTCCTGACCGTCGGCACGTTCTGTCTGCAGCTGATGCGTGCGGCCTGGCGCCGTGACGAGCGCGCTCTCGCGCAGGCGGTGACCGGGACGGCGGCGGGTGTCCTGTTCGCCTTCGCGGCCATCGCCTGCACCACCGTCGCGCTGACCGTGGTCGACGCGCTCAGTGCCGGGCTGTTCAAGGCGGCGGACACATCGGTCGCCGACGCGATCCGCCGCGTCATCGAGGTCAACGACCTCGGTCCGATGTACGAGTTGGGTTGGGCGATACCCGCCGTGGTCGGCCTCGGGTGCGCCATCGGTGCGTTCCTGTACTGATCGGTGATGGTCGCCCGCAAGGTCGGCATCCTGGTCCTAGTGACGCTGGCGGTGTTCGCCGGCGCGGGCGGCGGCTGGGAAGTGGCGCGGCGCTGGCGGCGGGGGTGGATCGAGGCGACGGCGACTCTGATCGTCAGCAAGCTCCTGATGACGATCGTGTTCCTGCTGGGCGTCTCGGCCATGGGCAAGAGCCACGCCTCCGACGGGCTCGCCGCCCTGTCCGACGCCATGGCCGGGCTCGTCGTGATGGTCCTGGTGATGCTATGCCCCTACGCCACCTACCGGTTCGTGCACTGGGCGGCCGACGGCGGCGGCCAGGACGACCTCCACCGTACGGGCGTCGCGGGGGTCGCGGTGGCCGCCGGTGCGGCGAAGACCGCTGGCCAGCTCGCGATGCAGGCCGGCATCGGCATGCCCGCACCGCAGGGCCCGTCCAAGATTCCGGGCCAGGGCTCGGGTGGAGTCGCCTCCGGCATCGACCCGACCGGCGGAACAGGCGGGGACGACAAGCCGAAACAGATCCACTTCCGCTTCGGCGAGGACCCGAACGCCACCGGTGACAAGGGCCGGGCACTGATCCGGCGGCCACCCAGCGACGGTGACCGCGGCCAGCCTCTGATCCAGCGTCCCGGTTCGGACACCGCAGCCGAGTCGGCACCCGTCTTGTCCGGGCCGACGCCCCACGGTGCGTCGATGGGCCAGCCGCGGATCACGCACCTGGACCCGCCGGCACCCCGGAGCACTGGGCCGTCCGCGGGGAGCGGGCTCTCTCCGCAGCGCGGTCCCATGCCGCAGCCGTGGGTCTACCCCGAACCGCCGACGGGATCGGGCTCGTAGCCCTCGGCTGACGAGGTGGGCGGCTCCGGTCGCCTCCGGCGCAGCCCACCCGTTCCTCTCTCTTGTTCTTGCTCTCCACGTTCCAAGGACGGCTTCGCCATGCTCACCGACACCTCTCAGCCTGACGGCCCGGCCACCGTGAAGTTCCCGCATCGCTCGCGGCGCGGTGTACTGCTCGGGCTGTCGGCTGCTCAGCTGATCGTCATCACCGTGACCGGGCTGCTGCTGCTCGCGGTGCTGCTCGCCTCCGGTGTCACCGGGGCGCTCAAGCTCACGCCGCTGTGGGCGGCCGTCCTGGCGGCGGTATTCGTGCGCCATCGCGGACGGTCCCTCGCCGACTGGACGCCTCTCGCCGCGGGGTACGCGCTCCGCCGCTTCCGGGGCCAGCTGGTCTGGCTCGCCCAGCCCGTCCACCCGGCCGCGCCGCGAGGGTCTGCTTCATCTCCCGGGTACGGCGGCTTCCCTGCGGGTGGTCACCGCCTCGCAGGGCCGCTTCGGTGCGGTGCACGATCCGCACCACGGCACGCTCACCGCGGTCGTCAAGGTCTCCTCACGTGCCTTCGCGCTGCTCGACCCAGCCACCCAGAACAGCAACGTCGCGGGCTGGGGGCGCACGCTAGCGGCTCTGGCTCGCACCGGGCACATCGCCCGCGTCCAGGTCCTGGAGCGCACGGTGCCCGACTCCGGCGACGCGCTCAACCGCTACTGGCACGAGCACGGCGCCGAGGCGACCCACCTCGCCGGACCGATCTACAGCGACCTGCTGGCCGCCGCCGGCCCAGCCGCGGCCCCGCACGAGGCGTACGTCGCACTCGCCCTCGATCTCAAGACCGCACGCCGTCTGATCAACCAGGCCGGCGGCGGACTCACCGGCGGCTTCGCCGTCCTGGCCCAGCTCACCACCACCTTCGACCAGGCCGCCCGCAACTCCGGTCTCACGCCCAACGGCTGGCTGGACGCGACCGAGATCGCCGCCGTGATCCGTACCGCATACGACCCGAAGGCGTCCGTCGCCCTGGACCAGTGGTCGGCCTCGGGCCGCCCGCAAGCCGAGCCCGCTGCAGCCGGCCCTGTCGTCCTGATCGAGAAGGCCGACCGGATCCAGACCGACTCGGCCCACCACACCACGTTCTGGATCGAGAACTGGCCCCGCATCGAGACCGGCCCCGGCTTCCTGCACCAGCTCCTGTTCACCTCCGGGGTGCGCCGCACCCTGTCGCTGACGTATGAGCCCAAGGGTCTGGACTCCGCGCTCAAGGACGTACAGCGCCGCAAGGCAACCGTGGTCGCGGACGCCGCCGAGCGGCAGCGCAAGGGACAGGTCGACTCTGAGGAGGACTCGGTCGAGTACGCCGACATCAAGCAGCGCGAGCGGCAGTTGATCGCCGGGCACGCCGACGTCGCCCTCACCGGTCTGCTGACCGTGAGCGCCGACACCGAAGAGCAGCTGAACGCCGCCTGCGCCGCGATCGAGACGGCCGCCGTCGCCGCCCTCGTCGACCTGCGCCTTCTGACCTGGCAGCAGGCCGAGGCCTTCACCAACGCCGCCCTGCCCCTCGCCCGCCCGTAGCGCACGCACCCGCACCACCGTCTCGCGCTCTACCGAAGGGCACCCTCATGCCGACCGAGCCCCTGCCCGAACTGGCTCCGGACTTCGTCCCGTTCGCCACCGCCGCGCTCGACTTCCACCGGGCGATCAACATGCCGGTCGCCCCGGTCGCCGCCGGCCGTGCCGAACTCGACTCCCTGCACGCCCACGCCGTGGCGCTCTACGGGCTGCTCGACGCTCATGCAGTCCGCACCACCCCGGTGGCCAGGGCGGAGGGCGACCACCTGCGGGCGTGCCGGATCCGGCTGTGGCAGGCAGCCGAGCACCTCCACGCCGCCTTCCACGCCGCCCCCGCCCCGGCACCGACCGGCTCCCCGCCCAGGGGACGGGCCGGGCCCGGCTGGCCGAGGGGGCGCCCGAACTCACCGTGTGCCAGCGCCACCTAGTAGGACTCCGTTAGGTCTGTCTCGATCTTGGCTTTGGGTGTGTCCCGCTGGGCGTGGGTTGGTGGCAGGTGGTGCAGACGCCGGTCCAGCACCTCAGGACGTCCTGGAGGGCGTCGAGGATCTGGTAGAGAGTGAGGGCGGTCCGGGCGC
>NZ_JBHXSK010000112.1:0-9440 GCF_042716195.1 Streptomyces sp. NPDC058683 | reverse complement strand
GAGGACGCTGCCCGGGATCGCTGCGGCGGCCATCAGGCGGGCCGCAGCTGCGGGTGCGGTCTCGGGCGGGATGACGAGGAGGTCCCAGCGCCCGATGGCGTAGGAGAGCAGGATGAGCTTGTCGGGGTCTTGTTCTGTGAACCAGCCCACGTGCAGCATGCGCCCGTCAACGGCAACCGTGTGCGGGACGACGGGCCAGCGGGTGGGGTTCACGGCTACGCGCGTGATGCGCCCCCAGGGTTCCTCCAGGGCGGCGGCGAGCGGGGGGAGCTCGGCTTCGAGGTCGCGGGAGTAGGGCCACCAGGCCCCGTCCAGCTGGCCGGCGAGCGGGGTCTTCGGGGTGAGGGACAAGCGTGCCGGAAGGTCTGCGGCGAGGTCGCGGGGCGCGGTCCGGTCGAGGGTCGTGGTCATGATGCGGACCTGCCCCCGGGCTGCCCTGCGGCAGCCCGGTTTTTCGTGGTCGCCGGAAATGACACCCGCGTGAAAGCCGGTGTGCGAAGTACCTCCGGTGCTTTCACCGTACGCCTGTTCGGCGGGCTATGACCCTCGTGACCAGGTACTTTCCGGCGGACGCTGGATCAGGCGGCGGGAGTATCGTGAAAGGACGGCGGGCTCGTGCACGTCGCCGACCGGGCACCGGCGTCGGCATCGGCCGGGAACTGCGACGACGCACGGCCGCACCGTGTAGACGGGCGGACCCACATGCCTGATACCGACCTCCCCCACACGCCCCCACTGCTGCTGCCGGATGCGATCCACCAGGCGGTCAAACCGGGTACGGCCCTGCTGAGGCTGGAGACCAAGCGGTCCCGGGAGGGGCTCCTGGACGGCGCGTGGTGGCCGCGCACGCGCGACATCGAGACCGAGCTGCCCGCGCTGATCAGCGTGTTGACCGGGCATCTCGGGCCGATCACCAGGGTGGGCGTGGACGCGTCCGCCTGGAACGGGCTCCCGACCCGCCTGGTCATCGACAACCAGGTCGTGCACCTCGACTCCGACCCAGTCGGCGACGACACCGTCCTCATCACCCGAGGCGACAACGACCACTTCGCGCTGCTGGTGGTTCCCCCGGACGCCACAGCCGACGCCGCCCGCGAAGCGATGGCCCGCGCCGTCCGCGCCGACAACATCACCCAGGCCGCACAGATCCTCATCGCCACCACGCCCGAACCCGAATAGGCCAGGTCGTTGAACTGGGACCTGCCGCAGCCTTTCACGCATACCACCTTGGTTGCCGTGAAGCGGTACCTGGACGGGGTCCGATTTTGCCGTTCGACGGTTGGACAGTGGTCGGATGACGGTAGCGCCGACAGCTGCCGCGGGGAAGCCGCTGCTGAAGCTTGTTCCTTAACGTCCCGTTGATCATCGGGACGTTAAGGAACAAGCCCACCGACAGAGCCACTTCACCGACCAGTAACTGTCTCACCAGTCGTGCGCCTGGTCCGACCGGACAGAACCTAGGCGAGTTGTGCTGCGAAGCCGGACCGCCACGTCGGATGCGCGGGCTGCCATCCACGTGAGCGGGCCAGGCCGTTGAAAGCTCCTCGGGCCCAGCTCTGCTGGCCTGATGTGGGTTCTGGTGCGGGCACGCCGAGGGCGCTGGCCAAGACCGGCACCCACTCGCGAGCCTGCGCGGGTTCGTCGTCCACGATGTTGACCGGCCCAGTCGGCCAGTCAAGGGCCTCGACGGCGGCCCATGCGGCATCGGCAACGTGAATGAACGAGATCACGGAGAGATCCGCCTCGACGCTCCCGAGAAAACGGGCGGCCGGATCTCCGGACAGGGCTGCGGCTACGGGGCCGCCAGGCGCGTACCAGGTGGCGGGGCCGTACAGGACGCCGTATCGCAGCAGTACCGCCGTGTCCAACTCGGTCGCTGTTTCCTCTAGCGCCTGGATACCGTCCACCATCCCTCCTCGCGGCTGCGGAGCCCCGAGGTCGAGGGGGACGGTCTCATCGGCCGGCTGCTCGCCCGGCGCGTACGCCCAGGAGATTGACTGGGCGACAATCCTCGGCACGCCGACAGCCTTGGCCGCATCCACCAGATTGCGCGTCCCCTCCCGGCGCAGCCGGTTGGTTGCCTCCCCATCTGCGTCCGACAGGTCGGTGAGCTGGTCGATCACCGCGTCAGGTGCGGCCGTTGCCACTACTTGGCGGACAACGTCCCGGTCGAGTACGTCTGCTTGAACGGCTGACGCGCCTTGACGCAGTACTCGGTCGGTTCCCGCAAGCGAGCGGGAGATTCCGGTGACCTGGTGTCCCGCGTCCAACAGTAGTGGAACGAGCAGTCGGCCAACCGCACCGGTCGCACCGGCAACGAAGACGCGCATGGAAGTTTCGGTCCTCCGCTTGTTCCGGAAATCCGCCTAGAAACGAATCGGGGCAATCTTAGCGATATCGCATCAAAGTTCTCGGAAATGGATAGTGCTGACGTGGCTCAAGCCGACGACTGCCTTGGCTGTCGCTCGGACCGGGCGATCCGCGTGCTCGGGCCGGCCGTCCGGCTGTGGCCCCGCCGGTGCCGGTGTCGCGACTGGTCTCGGACGGGAGGACCGCTGGCGCATGGCGACGGCCGGGATACTGATTTCAGTCGTTTGCCTCACGCGCTTCGTCGCCCGTCAGCTTGTAGGTCAGAGGTCGGCACGCGTTGAACCGCCAGATGAACAGGTGATAGATCGCGGCTCCGATGACTGCTCCCAGGACTGGCACGATGAGGTAGATCCACAGGTCCTTGGTCTGGCCGGAGAGCGCGGCGGGGCCGAGTTGACGGGCGGGGTTGATGGATCCTCCGCTGAGGGGGCCGAGGAGGGCGATCACCGTGGCGACGGAGATTCCGATGACGTAGGGCAGCAGGTGAGTGAGGCGGGGGTGGGCCAGGAAGTAGCCGACGACGAGGATCAGGGCCGCCATGGCTCCTGCCTCGGCGAGGAAGACGGCTGCGGGCTCCCAGGTGGGCGCGGGTCTGATCGCGCCGTGGGCGACCGACGGGAGGGAGACCGCAGGGCCCCATACCAGGCGCGCCAGGCCCGTGCCGGCCGCGGAGCCGTCGAGTTGGGCAAGGATGTAGGGCGCGACGCTGCCACCGGGGAAGGCGTCCACCAGCCACAGGGCGACCGTCACGGCGGGATTCATGTGGCCCCCGCTGCGCCTGCCGGGCGGGGTGAAGATCAGCCCGGTGAGGATGGCTCCGCTGAGGACGCCGGTGACGGCGAGTGCGATGTTCAGATCGGCGATGTAGAGGGGGGAGTCCGGATCACGCAGCCACCGGACGACCGTCACGGCCAGGAACAGCAAGACCGTGGTGAGCACGAACTCGTCGGCGACACGAGCCAGCGGCAGACGGCGAGGAACAGAAGGAACAGTACTCAGCATGATCTCCAGGCATTGACGTGCCGACCGCAGGGACGACTCCGGAATACCTGCACAACGACGACAACGCACAGGTCGACACCTGACCCTTGCATCAGTTCGGGACTTCGCCGGGGATCTCGATGGCGAAGCGCCGGGGACCTGAATCAGATTCCTCGGCGGCGTCCTCGGCCCTGGTCGGACTCATGACGACCGTCCGCCGTTCCGCACGCCCATGACGGTCGCGCCCTCGCCAACCCCGCGGACTATGACGCCTGGTACGCCCGCGACGAGCAACGCCGCCGCCAACGTGACGAAGAGCGCGGGAGGCAACACGACGAGCGGGCGGCGGAGAGGGAACGCTGAGCGAAGGAAGCCTCCTTCCAGGACAGCGTGCGCAGGCGATGAGGCGGCGACCATGTCCGGACCGTACGTATCCATCGCGAGAGCTTGTTGCCAACGCACAATCATCCATCGGAGGGTGCGGACCACGACGTCGATGAGCGCGTCGCTCACCATTAAAGGACCAGCTGGTGCTGTGTACGCGCCGGTACACGCATGTCGACCAGGACACGTAAGGGGAGGCCATGAACCACGCGGATCGGCGTTCGGACACTCGCTCTCGGCTTGACGGATGTACGCCCGTCTCTTCTGAGTAGGTCTGGCCGGCGGTTGCGGATCGCCGCGTGTTCGTGGCTGGCGACCAAGTCGTCCCACGGAGCGAGGCGTGGCATCACCGGGGCCCGGCTGCAGGGCTGAGGTTGGGATCCCACGCAGGGGCGATGACGAGCACGACGCCGTCCGCCGGCATCTGCAGGCTCATCTGTTGTAATCCCTCGCAGGGTCGAGGGAAGAACTGGAGGCGGGGGCCTGATGTACGAGCTGGACTGCCCCGGCTCACGGCCGACATTCGGTCGTTCCTTCGATGTGTGGAGCGCCCCCCCATGCGGATGGCGCCGGCACGACGTGGACGGCGGATGGTGTCCGCCGGCCACGCTCCGGGAGGTGTCGCCCAAGCGCGGGTGTGAGCCCGGTCGCCCAGGTTGCCCCACACTCCGCACTCCCAATCCCGCCGGTTGCCGCGCCCTGGTCACCGTCACCCTGGCCCGCGCGAAGGCGGCGGACGAGCTGTTCTCCTGCCAGCCTGTTGCGGAGGTCGACCTGTTGGTGGGGTTCGGAGAGGAACGGGAGTGGGTGCTCAAGTTGCTGGGCTGGTGGAGGTGATGGAGAACCGGGTCGACTGCGACTGAGCCTGCGCACGCGCACTCGGCCCTTCCTGTACGGGCGTGCCTCTGCCTAGCGTTCGTTGCATGGATCACCAACAGCAGCTGTCCGTGCGGCACTTCGACCACTGTCCTTGGCTGTTCGCCGGGTCCGCGAGCGAGGACCAGCGGCTCGCCCAGCGGGAGCGGCAGGAGACGATCGCTGGGCACAGCGAAATCGGGGATCGGTGTTACGTCGCCGAGTCCGCAGCGGTGTTCCCTGACCGGCTGCGGCTCGGGGACGACTCGTACATCGCCGCTCATGCCTATGTCACCGGGGAGTTGACCACCGGTTCGGACTGCACGCTCAATCCGTTCACCACGGTGCGTGGCACGGTCGTCCTCGGCGACGGCGTGCGGATCGGCGCACACACCTCACTGCTTGGCTTCAACCACTCCATGGCTCCTGACGGCCCGGTCTTCCAGCAGCCGCTCACCAGTAGCGGGATCAAGGTAGGCGACGACGTGTGGATCGGATCCCACGTGGTCGTGGTGGACGGGGTGAGCATCGGCGACCACTGCGTCATCGGCGCCGGAGCGGTGGTGACCAAGGATCTTCCGGCGTGGACGGTGGCCGCGGGGAACCCGGCACGCCCCCTGCGCGATCGGCGGAGCACCCCTGCCGCGCCGGCACCGCGGAGCCATCCCCTCACCCGGTTCGCCGACACCGCCCGCGCACAGGCCGCCGACATCCTCGCCCGCTGCTGGGACGGCGGCCACTACGTCGACCGCCCCGGTACGGCGCCCACCGTACGGGCACACTGCGACGCCGTGGAGATCGCCGACCTGCTGCTGAGCTCGGCGCCGGAGCAACTGTCCGCCGACGAACATGTGAGACGGCTGGGCTCGGTCCAGGAGCCGGACACCGGCCTGGTGCCGGAGCTCGGCAAGGCGCTTCCGGGGGCGGGCGGTGACGGCTTCGTCGGCGAGGGGGTGGAGCTTTACCACATCCTGTCGGTCGGGTACGCGCTCGATCTGCTGGGCTCCTCCTTCCCTCATCCCGTGCGCGGGGTACGGGAGATGACGGCATCTCAGCTCGTCGCGCGCCTGGAAGAGTTGCCGTGGCACGACGGTGCGTGGGGGGCCGGGGCCTGGATCGACGCCTGGGCCACCGCTGCTCGCTGGAACCTGTCGCACGGCGAGCAGGGCAGCGGTGCGCTGGAGGCGCTGTTCGGCTGGCTCTTGACCCGGAACGATCCCTGGAGCGGCATGTGGGGCAGCCCGTCGGCCGAGGCCGGGCGGCTGCAGGTCGTCAACGGCTACTACCGGCTGACGCGTGGTTCGTTCGCCCAGTTCGGGCTGCCGGTCCCGCATCCGGAACGGGTCGTGGACTCAGTCCTGGACCACGCCCGCGACCCCCGGTACTTCGGGTCGGGGCGGGAGAACGCCTGCAATGTGTTGGATGTCGCCCACCCGTTGTGGCTGTGCGCCCGGCAGCCCGGGACGGGAACCGGGGGTGAGGGCTATCGTGCGGCCGAGATACGTGTCTGGGCCGAGGGGCAGCTGACCGCGGCCTTGTCCCGGTGGCGCGACGGCAAGGGGTTCGGCTTCGGTCCCGGGGCCGCTGGGCCCGGTCTGGAGCCGGGCCTTCAGGGTACCGAGATGTGGCTGGCCATCGTCTGGTATCTGGCCGATCTGCTGGGCCGGTCCGACGACCTCGGCTACCGCCCGCGCGGTGTCCACCGCCCGGAGCCGCCCCGACTCATCAGCTGACCCCCTACCGGCGGCGCCAGGGCAGTATCGCCGGGACGGTCTCGGCGGTCTCGACCCGGTGCAAGGGTGCACTGATCAGCTCGCCGATCTCCTCGAACCGGCACATCTGCTGGGGCGTGAGGGCATCAGCGGTGACTCCCGCTTCGAGCGAAATCGCCATGCCCGGCCGCGAGTTGGCCGACCCCAGTGCGAAGCGAGGCTCAATGGGGTCTGCTGCAGGTTGGGGTGACAGGTTGACCCGCCCCACCATTTGGGCTCCAGTCTCGGTGACTAACCGGCAGCCGGGATAGTGTCGTTCTCGGAGAGTAATTCGTACTCGATGGGGGTGCGGTAGCCCAGCGCTGCACCGGTACAGGCCCGTGCCGGTTCGTGAGGGTTCACCGGTGCTGGCGAGCTGATCCGTGCTCAGCCGTCCGGAAGGGCCTCAACCGCCGTCACCCCGAGCTCTTCACGATCTTCAACAGGGCCTGCCACCCGGCTTCCACACGCTCCTGAGGGATGCCGCGTCGGTGGACGAGGTGGTTGAGGAGGGAGGTATCGAGGAAGGCCAGCAGTGGTTCGGCAAGCAGCTCCGGGTCGCCGGCAGCGGCCGTCTCCCGCAGCAGACTGACAATGTGGGCGCGGCGGACGGCCACAGGCGGGGCGCAGAAGCGGCGCTCGGGCGGTGGGGCGGCGGCGAGACCGAGTTCTCTGTGGGCCAGTAGGTATCGGATGGTGGCCACCCCGAAGGCCTCCAGCCGGTCGAGTGCGGGGGCGCCCGGCCCAAGCGGTGGCGGCCCGGTGAGAAAGGACGCCTGATAGCCCTGCTCGGCCTGGTCGAGGAGAGCCATCAGGAGTCTGGACCGGTCACCGAAGTGCCGGAAGACGGTGCCCTTGCCCACCGAGGCGGCACGCGCGACCGCGTCCATGGTGACGTGCTCGACACCGTTCTGGGCCACCAGCCGGGCCGCGGCCTCCAGCAGGCGTGCACGGTTGCGTACAGCGTCGGCACGCATCGGCCGGCCCGTCTGCGCGGACTGCCCGGCCGGCACGCCCACTTGCAGCGACGGAAGTTGCGCCGGCACAGACGCTCGTCGGGGGAGCGGCACAACTGGAGTCATGGCCTGTCCTCGACGTAGCGGTTCGATGCAAGAAGACGGTCGCCCATCAGCCGCGATCCCCGTTCCCCATGATGCGTATCAGGAGGATCGCAGCGCGGACAGCTGCTGTGCGAACGGGACGACGGCGGTGTCGCCGGTCGCCGGCACCGCAGACTTCACGCGCTGGCGCATCAGCCCGGCCAACTCGCCGCCCGCGCGCACGATCCGGCGGGGCAGCGTGTCGGTGAGGGGATCACCGTTACCGCCCCAGTCCTCGGAAGCCGCGTACACCGACGTGGGTACGACGACCGCGCGCAGGTAGGCGAAGAGCGGACGCAGCGCGTGCTCCAGGGCGAGCGAGTGCCGCGTCGTCCCGCCAGTTGCCGCGGCCAGTACGGCCTGGCCCGTGAGGGCGTCGTTGTCGATGACGTCGAAGAACGACTTGAAGAGTCCGCTGTAGGACGCCGAGAAGACCGGGGTGACGGCGATCAGGCCGTCCGCGGAGGTGACCGTCTCGATGGCTTCGGCGAGGGCGGCGGAGGGGAAGCCGGTGATGAGGTTGTTGGCGATGTCGACTGCGAGGTCGCGCAGTTCGACGATGTGGATCTCCACCTCGCGTCCCGCGTCGGTGAGTTGTGTGCGGACCGATTCGGTCAGCCGGTCGGCCAGCAGCCGCGTGGAGGAGGGGACGCTCAGGCCGGCCGATACGACCGCGAGGTGCAGCGGCTCGACGGTGTTCGCGTTCGTGTTCACTTGGCCGCCTCCTCGGGCTGCGTGGCGCGTCGGGCGAGCAGAGATGCGTGGGTGGGAGCGTCCGGAACGTCGCTGGGGCGCCCGGAGGCGAACTCCTTGCGGAGCGTGGGGAGGACTTCCTCGCCGAGCAGGTCGAGCTGTTCGAGGACGGTCTTCAGCGGGAGTCCGGCCATGTCGATGTTGAACATCTGGCGCTGGTAGTGGCCGAAGTGGTCGCGGAAGGTCAGCGTCTTGTCGATGACCTCCTGTGGGCTGCCCACGGTGAGGGAGGTCTGCGCCATGTACTGCTCCATCGACGGACCGCCGCCGTAGACGGGGGAGTTGTCGAAGTAAGGGCGGTACTCGCGTACGGCGTCCTGGGAGTTCCTGCGTACGAAGACATGGCCGCCGGCTCCGACGATGGCCTGTTCCTGGGTGCCGTGACCGTAGTGGGCGTAGCGCTCGCGGTAGAGGTTGATCAGTTTCGTGAAGTGGCTCATGGGCCCGAAGAGGTTGTTCACGAAGAAGCCGTCGCCGTAGTACGCGGCCTGCTCGGCGATCTCGGGGCTGCGTACGGAGCCGTGCCACACGAAGGGCGGGATGCCGTCCAGCGGACGCGGCGTCGAGGTGAACCCCTGCAGGGGCGTGCGGAACTTGCCTTCCCAGTCGACGACGTCCTCGCGCCACAGCCGGTGCAGCAGCGCGTAGTTCTCGACGGCGAGGGGGATGCCCTGGCGGACATCCTTGCCGAACCAGGGGTAGACGGGGCCGGTGTTGCCGCGGCCCATCATCAGATCGACGCGTCCGTCGGCGAGGTGCTGGAGGACCGCGTAGTCCTCGGCGATCTTCACCGGGTCGTTGGTGGTGATCAGTGTGGTCGATGTCGACAGGATGAGGCGGTCGGTCGTGGCGCCGATATGACTGAGCAGGGTGGTCGGTGAAGATGCGACGAACGGCAGGTTGTGGTGCTCGCCGGTCGCGAAGACGTCGAAGCCGACCTCTTCGGCGTGGACCGCGGTCGCGACCATCGCCTTGAGGCGCTCGTGCTCGGTGCGCGGCCGGCCCGTGGCGGGGTCGGCGGTGACGTCACCGATGCTGAAAATGCCGAACTGCATGGAGCCCTCCTGGGCGGGACAAGTGCTGGCGGGGCGGGGTGCGGGGTGGGGGTCGCCCACGCCACCGCACCTCACCCCGTGGTGACCGGTTCAGCTCTGCGGGAGGAGTTCCATGAGGATGTTGATGATCTTGGTGCCGTTGTCGGTGGTCCAGTTCTGGGCGAGTTCGGCGAGGAGCTGGTTGGTGGAGG
>NZ_JBHXSK010000111.1:0-9502 GCF_042716195.1 Streptomyces sp. NPDC058683 | reverse complement strand
ACCACCCCACTCACCCAACAACAACCCACGCTCACCCCCAACCAACACATCAACCCCACCCACCCGCACCCCCGGATCCACCCCCACCAAACCCAACACCCCAACCAACCGCCCCACAAACCCCTCCACCCACCCCCCACCAAACACATCAACCGAAGCCGTCACCATCCCGGACAACGAGGTTCGGCCGTCCTCGCCCACGACCTCGCCCAACGTGATGTCGAGGTCGAACTTGGCCGGCGTCGCACCGGCCGCCATCGGCCGCACCTGTACACCGGGCAGGTCCAGAGCCGCCGTGGCGTTGTTCTGCCAGGTGAACATGGTCTGGAACAGCGGGTGCCGAGCCAGGGACCGGGCCGGCGCCAGGGTCTCCACCAGCCGCTCGAAGGGCACGTCCTGGTGGTCCAGTGCTTGCAGGCCGGCTTCGCGTACGCGTGTGAGCACGTCGGTGAAGGTGGGATTACCGGTCAGGTCCGTGCGCAGGACGAGGGTGTTGACGAAGAAGCCGACGAGGTCGTCCAGCGCCTTGTCCGTCCGGCCCGCCACCGCCGTACCGATCGGAATGTCCTCCCCCGCACCCAACCGCGACAACAACACCGCCAACGCGGCCTGAACCACCATGAACAACGTGACGCCGCGTTCACGCGCCAACGCGGCCAGCCGCGCGTGCACATCGGCGGGTACGTCGATGTGCACGGTGTGACCCCGGTGCGACGCGACCGCAGGGCGTGTCCGGTCGGTGGGCAGATCGAGTTCCTCCGGCGCCCCCGCGAGCGCCTCCCGCCAGTAAGCGACCTGGGCGGCCAGCAAGCTGTCCGGGTCGTCTTCCGCTCCGAGCAGTTCCCGCTGCCAGAGGGCGTAGTCGGCGTACTGCACGGGCAACGGCTCCCAGCCCGGCGCACGCCCCGCACACCGCGCCGCATACGCCTCGGACAGATCACGGGCCAACGGCCCCATCGACCACCCGTCCCCCGCGATGTGGTGCAACACCACCATCAGCACATGCTCGTCCGCACCCGTCTCGACCAACAGCGCCCGCAACGGAATCTCAGCCGCCAGATCGAACGCCCGCTCCGCCTCGGCCGCCACCAGGCCTTCGGCCTGTTGCTCGCCGGCGTGTGCGACCCGTAGCACCTCGCCCACCTCGTCCGGTGTCAGCACCCGCTGGAACGGCTCCCCGTCCACCACCGGGAACACCGTGCGCAACACCTCGTGGCGGGCCACCAGGTCCGACAGCGCGGTGCCCAGGGCACCGACGTCGACTCGCCCCGTCAGGCGCAGCGCCGCCCGGATGTGGTACGTCGGACTGGGACCCTCCAGTTGGGCCAGGAGCCACAACCGGCGCTGGGCGAACGACAGCGGCACTCGTTCGGGCCGTTCCCACCGCACCAAGCCCACCCGGGCCGGACCGGTGTCGCCGATCCGCGCCGCCAGTGCGGCCGGAGTCGACGCCTCGAACAGCATCCGGACCCCTGCCTCGACCCCGAAGACGCTGCGGACCCGGGACACCAACCGCATCGCCAGCAGCGAATGGCCGCCCAGGGCGAAGAAGTTGTCCTCCGCCCCGACCTGTTCCAGGCCCAGGACGTCGGCGAAGAGGTGACACAGGATCTCCTCGTCGGCGGTGGCGGGCCCGCGACCGCCGGCGTTCAGGCCGTACTCCGGCGCGGGCAGGGCCGCGCGGTCCACCTTTCCGTTCACCGTCAGCGGCAGCTCGTCCAGCACCACCACCGCGGACGGCACCATGTACTCCGGCAGCCGTTGTCCCAGGAAGGCGACCGCGTCTGCCGACAGGTCCGCACCCTTGGCGGAGTTGCCTCCGTCTTCGGGCACCACGTAGGCCATGAGGCGCTTGTCCCCGGGGGTGTCCTCCCGGACGACGACCACGGCTTGGGCGACGCCCGGGCAGTCGGACAGGACAGCCTCGGCCTCGCCCGGCTCGACCCGGAACCCGCGGACCTTCACCTGTTCGTCCGCGCGGCCGGCGAAGACCAGCCGGCCGTCGGCCGTCCAGCGGGCCAGATCGCCGGTCCGGTACATGCGGCGGCCCGCCGCACCGAACGGACAGGCGACAAAACGCTCTGCCGTCAGCCCCGGCCGGCCGTGATATCCGCGCGCCAGACCCGCTCCGGCCACGTACAGCTCGCCCACCACCCCACGCGGTACCGGCCGTAGTCCACCGTCGAGGAGATAGACCTGGGTGTTGTCCATCGGACGGCCGATCGGTGGTGTCTCCGGCACCGCCGCGCCGTCCCCGACGGCGTACTGGGTCGCGCAGAACGTGGTCTCCGTCGGGCCGTACACGGGCCGCACCGTCACTCCCGGGCATGCCTCGAGCACCGCTGTCATCGCCTGTGCCGGTACCACGTCGCCCCCGGTCAGCACCTCCCGCAGTCCGGTGAAGCACTCGGGGTCCTCCTGCGCCAGAACCCGCAGCAGCCCGGCCGGCACCCAGACATGGCTGAGCCCATGCGCACCGATCAGTGTTCGGATGAGCCCTCCGTCCAGCTCGTCGGTCGGAGCCAGCACCACCGTGCCGCCGACCGCCAGCGTCACCCACAGTTCAAAGACCGACGCGTCGAACGCGTACGGCGCGTAAGCCAGGACGCGTGTGGGCGCCGACTCCTCCCAGCACCGGTCCATCGCGCGTGCCACCACGTCCCGCTGGGAGACCACCACGCCCTTCGGCCGTCCCGTCGACCCCGACGTGTACATCACATACGCGGCCGCGTCGGGGCGGCCCGGTCCCGCCGACACCGGATCCGCCGTGGCCATCTCCGCGACCACACCCGGGTCGTCCACGCACACGACGGGCACGTCCAGCTCTTGCGGGACCATCCCGGCCAGGCCGCTCACGGTCACCGCGCACACCGGCCTGCCGTCGGCCAGCATGAAGCCGACCCGGTCGTCGGGATACGACGGATCGACGGGCAGATAGGCACCACCCGCCCTCCAGACCGCCAGCAACGCCACCACCAGGTCGACCGACCGCTCCAGCATGACCGCGACGACCGATTCCGCACCCACCCCACGCGCCGCCAGCACCCCGGCCAGACGCGACACCCGCTCGTCCAGCTCCGCGTACGTCAGACGCTCGTTCCCGCACACCACCGCCACGGCATCGGGGCTCCCGGTCACCCACTGATCGACCAGCCGGGGCAGTGTCGTGTCCACGGCGGGGGTGAAGGTGTCGTTCCAGCCCGTCAGAAGCTGCGCGAGCTCGGCACCGGGCAGGATCTCGATCCCTCGCAGGGATCTCTGCGGCGCGTCCTCCAGGGCGGCGATCAGTCCCTCAAGAGCAGTGTGCAGCGACGCGCACACCGGTTGCGGGTCCACCGGAGCGACCACGTCGACCGTCAGCTCGAACTCGGTTCCCAGGTCGTCGACCGCCAGCACCAGCGGATAGTTCGTTCGGTCCTCGGCGAACAACAGCGCGGCGCCGCCCGCCCTGCCCCGCCGGTCGTCGGTGTTCGCCGCGGTCCGACGGCTGTGGCGGTAGTTGAACAGGGAGGTGAACAGCGGAGCGGAGGGGGGGACGTTGCTGGCTTTCTGGGCGAGCGACAGGGGGGCGTGCTCGTGCACCAGCAGGCCCGCCAGCTGGGACCGCATCGCCTGGACCGCGCCCAGGACGTCCAGGCTCTCGACGTCCACCCGTACCGGCAGGGTGTTCATGAACGGGCCGGGGATCCGCTCGGCGCCCACGCCCGCGTTCATCCGGCCGAGCAGTACCGTCCCGAACACCACGTCACCGCGCCCGGACAGACTGGCCAGCACCCGCGCCCAGGCCACGTGGAACAGCGTCGCGGGGCTCGTTCCCAGCACGCGCGCCTGCTCCCGCACCCGCTGCGCCAGGTCTTCGTCCACGGCCAGCCGCCCCTGCTCCACATCGGTGCCGTCACCGTGGGCGTCGGAGAGGCCGAACGGCAGCGTCGCCTCGGTGACGTCTTCCAGCAGGGCCGTGAAGTACTCCTCGTGCTCCTGACGGGAGACGCCGAGCCGGGCCTGGGCGACGAAGTCGCGGAACGGCAGCGGCGCCGGCAGCGCGTCCCCACGGCCCGCCATGAACGCCGCGACCTCACCCAGCACCACGTCCGCCGCGGTGTGGTCCTGCAGCAGGTGATGTACCTGCACCAGCGCGAGCCACCGGTCACTGCCGGGTTCCGCCGCCACGTGCACCCGCATCAGCGGGGCTCGCCGCACATCCATCCAATGTCCGGCCACCGCCAGCAGTTCCGCGACCGGATCGGCCCCGTTCGGCGGCAGCGTCACCTCTGTGACGGGGACGACCGCGGACCGCCACACCACCTGCACCGGCTCGGGCAGCCCCTCCCAGAGCACTCCGGTCCGGTAGATGTCGTGCCGGTCCACGACCCGCTGCAACGCCGCGACGAACGCGTCCAGCCGCTCACGGGATCTCAGGGCCATCACCATCGGTATGAGGTACACGTCCGCCTCGCCGGGCTCCGCCAGCAGGTGGTGGAAGAAGATGCCCTCCTGCAGCGGAGCCAGCGGATACACATCCGCCACGTTCGCCGCCCCACCCTCGACGGCCTCACACACCAACTCCACCTGCGCCGCCGTCAGATCCACCAACGGCAGCATCTCCGGCGTGATCACCTCCGCCCCGTCCGGAACACCGTTCGGCGGCACCTCCACCTCGGCACCCGCCCCCACCACCGCGAGCGCCGCAGGCGTCGGCGACTCGAACAACACCCGCACCGAAACGCCCAACCCCCGCTCACGCAACCGCTGCACCAACGACACCGCCAACAGCGAATGACCGCCCAACTCGAAGAAGTTGTCCTCCACCCCCACCCGCTCAAGGCCCAGAACCTCGGCGAACACCTCACACACGATCTCCTCGGCCACCGTGGCAGGCCCCCGCCCACCACCGGCCACCGCATACTCGGGAACCGGCAACGCCGCCCGGTCCACCTTCCCGTTCACCGACAACGGCAACGCATCCAGCACCACCACCGCCGACGGCACCATGTACTCCGGCAACCGCAACCCCACAAAGCCACGAAGGTCCGCAGCAGCAACATCCGCGTCCCCGGGCACCACATACGCGACCAGCCGGCCATCGCCGGGCACATCCTCACGTGCGACGACAAACGCCCGAGCGACTCCGGGATGCGCGGCCAGGACCGCCTCGACCTCACCCGGCTCGACGCGGAACCCCCGGATCTTCACCTGCTCGTCCGCGCGTCCCACGAACACCAGCCGGCCATCAGCCGTCCACCGGGCCAGGTCGCCGGTCCGGTACATCCGCTCCCCCGGCCCCCCGAACGGGCACGCCACGAACCGCTCGGCCGTCAGGGCGGGTTGGGCCCGGTAACCCCGGGCCAGACCGGCTCCCGCCACGTACAGCTCTCCCACCACTCCGGACGGAACCGGCTCCAGGAATCGATCGAGCAGGTGGACACGGGTGTTGTCGATGGGCCGGCCGATCGGGACGCTCGTCCCGTCCGCTCCGGGTCCCGACCGCCAGAAGGTGGTGTCGATGGTGGTCTCGGTCAGCCCGTACAGATTGTGCAGGCCCACGCCCAGCAGGTCCGTCACCCGGCGATGCAGGTCGGCGGGCAGCACCTCACCACCGCTGAACACCATCCGCAGGCTGCCGGAGTCCGCCGCTGTGGGCTCGGCGACGAACGCCGCCAGCATCGAGGGCACAAACTGCGCGACGGTGACCTGTTCACGCCGGATCAGCTGTGCCAGATACGCCGGTTCGCGATGCCCCTGCGGTGCGGCGACCACGAGCACCGCCCCGGCCGTCAGCGGCCACCACAGCTCCCACGCCGACGCGTCGAACCCGAACGGCGTCTTGTGCAGCACCCGGTCCCGCTGCTCCAGACCGAACTCCCGCTGCATCCACGCCATATGGTTGGCCAACGCTCCCTGCGTGACCACCACGCCCTTCGGCTGCCCGGTCGACCCCGAGGTGTACATCACGTACGCGGCGCTGCCGTCGTGCGGCACGGGGCGCTCCGCCTTCTCCGGCTCACCGCCCCCGGCGCCGAGTCCGCCCCCGGCCCCGCCCTCAAGAGCCCACTCCGGACTGTCCAGGGCCAGCACCGGGACGGCGGTCCCTTCGGGAAGGACAGCGGAATGCTCGACGGTGGTCAGCACACAGGCCGGACGGGCGTCCGCGAGCATGCGTGCCAGCCGCTCACCGGGATGGCCTGGATCGACGGGCAGGTAGGCGGCGCCGGCCTTCCACACCGCCAGCAAGGCCACCACCAGATCGACCGAACGCTCCAACACCACCGCCACGACCGCGTCCGCGCCCACGCCCACGCCACGAGCGGTCAGTTCCCGCGCCAGCCTGGTCGCCCGTTCGTCCAGCTCCGCATACGTGACCCGCTCGTTGCCGCACACCACGGCCGGCGCCTCGGGGGTACGCTCCACCCACTCCTCGACCAGCTGGAGCAGCGTCACATTCACTGTCGCGGTGGCAGTGTCGTTCCAGTCGTTCAGCATCTGCTCGCGCCGGGCGCCCGGCAGCACCGCAACGCCACGCACCGGGCTGTCCGGTGCGTCTTCCAGAGCGGTGATCACGCCCTCCAGAGCAGTGTGCAACGACGTGCACACCACGTCCGGATCGCCCGGATCGATCACGTCGGCGGTCAAGGCGAAGCCCGCGCCGTTGTCGTCCACAGCCACAGCCAGCGGGTAGTTCGTGAGCTCCTGGTTGTGTACCAGCTCCACGCCGGCCAGGCCGTGTCGCCCACCGTCAGCCGGCCGGCCCCCTGGCCGGCTGCTCCGGCGGTAGTTGAAGAGAGAGGTGAACAGTGGGGTGGCGGGCGGGACGTTGCCGGCCTTCTGGGCCAGGGACAGGGGGGCGTGCTCGTGCACCAGCAGGCCCGCCAGCTGAGACCGCATCGTCTGCACCGCACCGATGACGTCCAGGTCGGCTACGTCCATCCGTACCGGCAGGGTGTTCATGAACGGCCCCGGAACGCTCTCGGCACCGGCCCCGGCGTTCATCCGGCCCAGCAGTACCGTCCCGAACACCACATCACTGCGCCCCGACAGACTCGCCAGCACCCGCGCCCACGCGACATGGAACAGTGTCGCCGGAGTCACGCCCAGCTGACGTGCCTGCTGCCGCACCCGGTCCGCCAGCCCCTCGTCGACCGCCTGCCGCGTTCGCCGCACACCGGTGCCGTCGCCTCGGGCGTCGGAGAGACCGAACGGGAGGGTCGGTTCCGTGACGTCGCCGAGCAGACCGGTGAAGTACTCCTCGTGCTCCTGACGGGAGACCCCGAGTCGGGCTTGGGCCACGAAGTCGCGGAACGGCAGCGGCGCCGGGAGCTCCTCGCCGCGGCTTGCCATGAAGGCCGCGACCTCGCCCAACACCGCCTCCAGCGCGGTGTGGTCCTGCACCAGGTGATGCACCTGCACCAGGGCAAGCAGGCGGCCACTGTCCGGCTCCGCCCCCACATGCACCCGCAGCAACGGGGCCTGGCGCACGTCCAGCCACGCGCCCGCCGCAGCCAGCAGTTCAGCCGTGGTGTCCCCGTTTCCGTTTCCGGCGAGGGTCACCTCGGTCACTGGCACCACCGCGTGCCGCCGCACCACCTGCACCGGCTCGGGCAAGCCCTCCCAGACCAGCCCCGTCCGGTAGATGTCGTGCCGGTCCACCACCTGTTGCAACGCTGACAGGAACGCGTCCAGCCGTTCACGTCCGTCGAAGGCCAGCGTCATCGGAGCCAGGTACACGTCCGCTTCCCCGGGCTCGGCAAGGAGGTGGTGGAAGAAGATCCCTTCCTGTAGCGGGGCCAGCGGATACACGTCCGCCACGTTCGCCGCCCCACCCTCGACGGCCGCACACACCAACTCGACCTGCGCCGGGGTCAGATCCACCAGCGGCAGCATCTCCGGCGTGATCACCTCGGCCCCGTCCGGAATGCCGTTGGGCGGCACGTCCACCACGCCACCGCCATGACCATCGCCAGCCGCGGCCAACCCCGCCGGCGTCGGCGACTCGAACAACGCCCGCACGGACACCCCGAACCCGCGCTCACGCAACCGCTGCACCAACGACACCGCGAGCAGCGAATGGCCGCCGAGCTCGAAGAAGTTGTCCTCCACCCCCACCCGCTCCACGCCGAGAACCTCGGCGAACACCCCACACACGATCTCTTCCGACACCGTGGCAGGCCCGCGCCCACCACCAGTCCCCGCGTACTCGGGCGCCGGAAGCGCGGCCCGGTCCACCTTCCCATTCACCGACAACGGCAGCACATCCAGCATGACCACCGCGGACGGGACCATGTACTCCGGCAGCCGTAGCGCCACAAAGCCACGAAGGTCCGCGGCAGCAACATCCGCGTCCCCGGGCACCACGTAGGCAATGAGCCGCTTGTCACCGGGCGTGTCCTCGCGTGCAACGACGACCGCCTGAGCTACCCCCGGATGAGCAGCCAAAGCGGCCTCGACCTCGGCAGGTTCGATCCGGAAGCCACGGACCTTCACCTGGTCATCCGCCCGGCCCACGAACACCAGCTGCCCATCAGCCGTCCAACGGGCAAGATCCCCCGTCCGGTACATCCGCTCACCCGGCGCCCCGAACGGACACGCCACGAACCGCTCCGCCGTCAACCCCGACTGAGCCCAGTAACCACGGGCCAGCCCAGCCCCGGCCACATACAACTCCCCCGCCACCCCCGGCGGAACAGGCAACAAGCCCTGGTCGAGGAGATAGACACGGGTGTTGTCCATCGGCCGGCCGATCGGCAACACCGACGGAACCCCCTCGCCACCCCCCGTGACGTACTGCGTCGCACACAACGTGATCTCCGTCGGCCCGTACAGATGCCGCACCACCACACCCGGACACGCCTCCACCACCCTCGCCACCGACAACGCCGGCACCACATCCCCACCGGTGAGCACCTCCACCAGCCCCTCAAAGCACCCCGGATCCTCATCCGCCAGCACCCGCAACAACCCCGCCGTCACATGCACACGACTCAACCCGTACGCAGCAACCAACGAGCGAATCGCCCCGCCGTCCAGCTCACCCGACGGAGCCAGCACCACCGAACCACCACGACCCAACGTCACCCACAGCTCAAACACCGACGCGTCGAACGCATAGGGCGCATACCCCAGCACCCGCCCCGGCTCGTCACCCCAACACCGGTCGGACACCAACTCGACGACATCCCGCTGAGTGACCACGACACCCTTCGGCGTACCCGTCGACCCCGACGTGTACATCACATACGCGGCCGCGTCGGGGCGGCCCAGTCCCGCCGACACCGGATCCGCCGCCGCTATCTCCGCCACCACAGCCGGGTCGTCCACACACACCACCGCAACCGCAGCCTCCGGCGGCAGGACGTCCGCCACACCACCAGCCGTCACCACGCACGCCGGAGCCGCATCCGCCAGCATGAACGCGACCCGGTCCACCGGATACGACGGATCGATCGGAAGGTAGGCAGCCCCCGCCTTCCACACCGCCAGCAACGCCACCACCAGATCAACCGACCGC
>NZ_JBHXSK010000110.1:0-10715 GCF_042716195.1 Streptomyces sp. NPDC058683 | reverse complement strand
GAGAAACCGTCCGGCATCGGCACCACCATCCGCCGGTCCGCCACCGCCACCGGACCAAACGAATCCAGCACCAACCCCATCACCCGATCACCCGGAACCAGATCCACCACACCCGCACCCACCTCCAACACCACACCCGCCGCCTCACTCCCCAACGGCGCATCCCCCGGATACAACCCGAGCGCAATCAGCACATCCCGGAAATTCAACCCCGCAGCCCGCACCCCGATCCGCACCTCACCCACACCCAACGCACGCCCCCCACCCGACGAAACAAGCTCCAGGTCCTCCAACGAGCCCTTCCGCTCAATCCCCAACCGCCACAACCCACCCAGCTCCACACCCGCCCCCGCACGCACCAACCGCGGCACCAGCAACCCACCCTGACGGACAGCCAGCTGAGGCTCATCCACAGCAGCCAGCACACCCCAGTCCGGCACACCACCCTCACCATCACCGTCGACGTCGACCAGTGTGATCCGGCCCGGATGCTCCGACTGCGCACTACGCACCAAACCCCACACCGGCGCCTGCACCAGATCGGCCGCCTCATCACCCACCGCAACACCCCGACGCGTCACCACCACCAACCGCGCCCCAGCCAACACCTCACTCCCCAACCACCGCTGCAACAACCCCAACACCCCCACCACAACCGACGACGCCGTATCCGCCAACCCGGCAACGTCCGCCACCACCACACCCGGAACCCCGGCCCCCTCAACCACGGCCCGCTCCAACACATCCAGCCCCACCAACGGCGCCTCACCCAACACCGCAACCTCCACCCCAGACGGCACAGGCAACGGCAACGGCACCCACTCCACACAGAACAGCGAACGCTCGCCGGTGCCGCCCTGTGCGTTCTCCAGTTGTGCCTGGTCGACCGGGCGTACGGTGAGGGCGTCGACCGCTACGACAGGCGTGCCGCTCTCGTCGACGGCATCGATGCGTATGCGGGAGTCGTCGCCCGCACCGGCCGCATCGACCGGGCTGATCCGCACCCGGACCCGCGAGGCGGCACTGTGCCCCAACCTCACCCCGGACCACGAGAACGGCAGCTCCGCAGAAACCGAACCCCCCGCCCCCTTCTCCAACAACCCCCCATGCAACATCGCATCAAACAACGCCGGATGGACACCAAACCCCTCACCACCCACACCCTCGGCAAGCACCACCTCCGCGAACACCACATCCCCAGCACGCCAGGCCGCCCGCAACCCCTGGAAAACCGGACCGTAGTCGTAACCCGCCTCCGCCAACCGCACATACAAGGACTCCACCGCCACCGCCACCGCACCCTCCGGCGGCCACTGCGCCGGGAACGGCGGAAGCGGCTCGGCGTCCGGAGCCAGCCAGCCACGCGCGTGACAAGTCACCTCGGCCTGCTCGTCGTCCTCGTCGGCGGCCTCCGCCCGGGAGTAGACCGCCACCTCACGACGGCCGTCCTCGCCCGCCCGGCCCACGACGACCTGCACCTGCCGGCCGGCGTCGTCCGCCAGGATCAGCGGTGCCTCCAGCACCAACTCGTCCACGACTGCGGTGCCGGCCACGCGGCCCGCGGTGAGCGCGAGTTCGACCAGTGCGGCGCCCGGAAGGATCACCATGCCCAGCACTGCATGGTCCTGCGTCCACGGCTGAGCGTCCTGCGCCACCCGGCCCGTGAACACCCACTCGTCCCGGTCCCCGACCGACACCGCGGCGGCGAGGATCGGATGGTCCAGCCGGCCGAGTCCGGCGGCGGTCAGGTCGCCGGCCCCGGTGCCGGGCGAGGGCCAGTAGCGCTCGCGCTGGAAGGCGTACGTCGGCAGTTCCACCCGTCGGGCGCCCGTGCCGCCGTAAAACGCCTGCCAGTCGATCCGGGCTCCGGCGATGTGCGCCTCGGCCAGCGACGTCGCGAACCGCTCGGGGCCGCCCTCGCCGCGGCGCAGCGAGCCGACGACCTGGACGTGGTCGGTGGCGTCGAGCGCCTGGGCGGTCTCGGCGACCGCCATGGTGAGAACGGGGTGCGGGGAGGCCTCGATGAAGCAGTTCACGCCGTTCTCGACGAGTGCGCGGACAGCCGGCTCGAAGCCGACGCGGCCGCGCAGGTTGGCGTACCAGTAGGAGCCGTCGAGCCGGGTGGTGTCGATGAACGCGCCCTCGGCGGTGGAGTAGAAGGGGATCTCGCCGGTGCGCGGAGTGAGGGGCGCGAGCAGTTCCAGCAGTTCGTCGTGGATCGTCTCGACCTGGGCGGAGTGGGAGGCGTAGTCCACGGGCACCCGCCGGGCCCGTACCCCGTCGTTCTCCCATACGGTCATCAGCTCGTCGAGCGCGTCGGGCGCACCGGCGACGACCGCGGTGGTGGGGCTGTTGACGGCGGCGACCGACACGCGCCCTTCGTACGCGGCGAGTTGTTCCTCGACCCGGTCCACGGGCAGCGCGACGGAGACCATGCCGCCGCCTCCGGCGAGCCGCTCCCGCACCGCGCGGCTGCGCAGTGCGACGACCCGGGCGGCGTCGTCGAGCGACAGCGCGCCCGCCACGTACGCGGCGGCGATCTCGCCCTGGGAGTGGCCGAGGACGGCGGCCGGTTCGATGCCGTTGGACCGCCACAGGCGGGCCAGGGACACCATCACCGAGAACAGTGCGGGCTGTACGACGTCGACGCGCTCCAGCGACGGCGCCCCGGGGGCCGCGCGCAGTACGTCCTCCAGCCGCCAGTCGACATACGGCGACAGCGCCTTGGCGCAGGCGGCGATCTCTTCGGCAAAGACGGGCGAGGAGTCCAGCAGTTCCATCGCCATCCGCTCCCACTGGGCGCCCTGCCCGGGGAAGACGAACACGGTCTTGCCGCCGGCGGCGGGTCCTTCGAGGACGTGGGCGGCGGGCTCGGCAGCGGAGAGCGCCCCGAGTCCGGTCAGCAGCGCGCCGCGGTCGGTGGCGACGACGGCCGCGCGGCGCTCCAGGTGCGCGCGGGTGGTGGCCTGCGAGAAACCGATGTCGAGGAGGCCGAGTTCGGGCTGGGCGATCATGTGGGCGCGCAGCCGGTCGGCCTGGGCGCGCAGGGCGGCCTCGCTGCGTGCGGAGAGGAGTACGGGAACGGCGGCAGGCGTACCGCCCGCATGCTGTACGGCAGTGGGGCCGCCGGCGTCACCCGTCCCGGCGGGCGCGTCGGACGGTGCGTCGCCCGGCGGCCGTACGACCGCCGCCTGCCCGGCGTCACCTGTCTCTGCGGACTCGGCCGGCTTGGCGGGCTCGGCCGGCTCGGCCGGCTTGGCGGGCTCCGCGGCGTCTGCCGGGGCGGCGGGTGCCATCGGAGCTTCTTCGAGGATGACGTGTGCGTTGGTGCCGCCGACGCCGAACGAGGAGACACCCACGCGGCGCGGACGGTCGGAGGCGGGCCACGGCTCGGCCTCGGTCAGCAGCCGCACTTCGCCCGCGGTCCAGTCGACGTGCGGTGAGGGGGCGTCGACGTGCAGCGTGGCCGGCAGCGTGCTGTGCCGCATCGCCATCACCATCTTGATGACGCCCGCCACGCCCGCCGCCGCCTGGGTGTGCCCGATGTTCGACTTGACGGATCCCAGCCGCAGCGGAACGCTGTCCGTCCCCCGCTCCTGGCCGTACGTGGCCAGCAGCGCCTTCGCCTCGATCGGGTCACCGAGCGGGGTGCCGGTCCCGTGGCCCTCGACCGCGTCGATGTCGGCCGCGGTGAGGCCCGCGTTGGCGAGGGCCTGGCGGATCACCCGCTCCTGCGAGGGGCCGTTCGGGGCCGTGAGTCCGTTGCTCGCGCCGTCCTGGTTGACCGCGGTGCCCCGGACGACGCCGAGGATCCGGTGGCCGTTGCGGCGCGCGTCCGACAGCCGCTCCAGTACGAGCAGCCCCGCGCCCTCGGCCCAGCCGACGCCGTCGGCGGCCGCCGAGTACGCCTTGCAGCGTCCGTCCGGAGAGACGCCGCGCTGGCGGCTGAACTCGATGAAGACGTTCGGCCGCGCGAGGACGGTCACGCCGCCCACCAGAGCGAGCGAACACTCCTGTGCCCGCAGGGACTTGACGGCCGCGTCGAGCGCGACGAGTGAGGACGAGCAGGCCGTGTCCACCGACACCGCCGGCCCCTCGAACCCGAAGGTGTAGCTCAGGCGGCCCGAGGCGACGCTGCCCGCGGAGGCGATCGTCAGGTAGGCCTCGATGTCGGGGCGCCGGTCGCTCTGCCCCGCAATGAAGCCGTAGTCCTGGTACATCACCCCGCAGAACACACCGGTGTCGGAGCCGCGCAGCGAGGTGGGAGCGATACCCGCGTCCTCGAACGCCTCCCACGCCGTCTCCAGCAGCAGTCGCTGCTGCGGGTCCATCGCCAGCGCCTCACGTGGGCTGATGTCGAAGAAGTCGGCGTCGAACTCGCCCACCTGGTCGACGAATCCGCCGCCGCGCGAGTACGACGTGCCGGGGTGGTCGGGGTCGGGGTCGTAGAGGTGCTCCAGGTCCCAGCCGCGGTCGTCCGGGAACTCCCCGGTTCCGAGGCGTCCTTCGGCCACCAGGTTCCACAGCTCGGCCGGGGACGTCACACCGCCCGGGTAGCGGCAGCCCATGCCGACGATGGCCAGCGGTTCACCGGCCCGGTCCTCGTACTCCTGGAGCCGGGCCCGGGTCTCGTTGAGGTCGACGGCGACCCGCTTCAGGTACCGGACCAGCTTTTCCTGCTGGGGGTCGTTGCCTTCAACGCTCATGGTCATGTTCCCCTGGGTGGTCTGATCCTGCGATTGCACTCGTCACACCTCGCCGAACTCGGCGTCGATCAGCTGGAAGACCTCGTCGGCGGTCGCGGCCGCCTCGAACCGCTCGGTCACATCGATCCGCTCGCTCGCACGCTGGTCGCCCTCGCCCAGTTGGGCCAGCAGCGTGCGCAGCCGTCCGGCCACGCGCTGCTTCTCGCCGGCCGCGACCGAGGCGAGCAGGTCCTCCAGCCGCTTGAGTTCCTGCTCGATGGGCGGCTCCGCGCTGCCGCCGACCTCGGAGAGGATCAGCCGCGCCACCGCCCCGGATGTCGGATGGTCGAAGACGAGGGTCGCGGGCAGCCGGACGCCGCCGGCCCGTGACAGCCGGTTGCGCAGCTCGACCGCGGCCAGCGAGTCGAAGCCCAGTTCCTTGAAGGCGCGGTCGGGGCCGATGGCGCCGGGCGAGGCGTGCCCGAGGATGGCCGCGACCTGACTCTGGACGAGCTGGAGCACGACCTGCTCCCGTTCGGCCTCCGAGACACCCGCGAGTTGTTGTGCGAGAGACACGTCCGTACTTTTCGCACGCCGTGCGGGCGCCGGGACCAGGCCGCGCAGGAGCGCCGGCAGCAGGCCCGCGCGCGCCTGGGCACGCAGGGCACCGAAATCGAGCCGCACCGGCACCAGCAGCGCTTCGTCGAGCCGCTGGGCCTGCTCGAACAGTTCCAGGCCGAGTTCGGTCGGCAGCGCGCCGACCCCCATCCGCTCCAACCGCGCGAGCTCCGTCTCGTCCAGCACACCGCCCATACCGCCGGCCTCGGCCCACAGTCCCCATGCCAGCGAACGGGCGGGCAGCCCCTCGGCACGCCGCTGCCATGCGAGGGCGTCGAGCACCGCGTTGGCCGCCGCATAGTTCGCCTGACCGGGACTGCCCACCAGGGCGGCGACGGAGGAGAACAGCACGAACGCCGACAGGTCCATGTCCGCGGTCAGTTCGTGCAGGTGCAGCGCCGCGTCCACCTTCGGCCGCATCACGCGTTCGAGCTGCGCAGGGGTGAGGGAGGTGATCACACCGTCGTCCAGGACACCGGCCGCATGGACAACAGCCGTGAGCGGGTGCGTGAGGGAACCGATCAGAGCGGCCAGTTGGTCGCGGTCGGACACGTCACAGGCCGCGGCACGGGCCTCGCAGCCCAACCCCGCCAGGTGGTGTACGAGTTCGGTGGCTCCGGGGCCGTCGGGACCGCGCCGGCTGACCAGCAGCAGCCGCCTGGCACCGTGGTGTTCGGCCAGATGCCGGGCGAAGACCGCGCCCAGTCCGCCGGTGCCTCCGGTGATCAGGACCGTGCCGCCGGGGTCCAGTACCGGGGCCTCGACCAGGGCCGAGGACGCCCGGGACAGCCTCGGCGCCAGGAACCTGCCCTGACGGACGGCGAGTTGAGGCTCGTCGAGAGCGGCCAGTGCGCTCCAGTCGGGCACGTCACCGTCGGCATCACCGTCGAGGTCGACCAGTGTGATCCGGCCCGGATGCTCCGACTGCGCACTACGCACCAAACCCCACACCGGCGCCAGCACCAGATCGGGAACCTCATCACCGACCGTAATGCCGCGCCGGGTCATGACGACCAGCCGTACGTCGGTGAGCCAGTCCTCGTCCAGCCAGCGGCGCAGCAGCTCCAGGGTGCGGGTGGCGACGGTCAGCGCGGCCTCGGCCGGCCCTTCGCCGGGCCGCGCCTCGACGGCCTCCACGGCGGCGATGACCAGGTCGGGTGCGGGAGCGCCCTCGGCCAGAGACCGGGCGAGCGCATCCACGTCGGCATACGCGTTTGCGTCCGGTTCGGCATGCCCCGCCTCACCCAGCACCGCAATCTTCACGGGAGCCGCGGGCGATGTGGGGAGGGTGGTCCAGTCCACCGTGAACAGCGAACTGTTCCCCGGCCTCTGAACGCTCGCGAGCTGTGCCTGGTCGACCGGGCGGAAGGCCAGCTCGTCCACGCTCGCCACCGGCACGCCGTACTCGTCGGCGATGTCGATCCGCAGTGCCGACTCACCCGCGGATCCGATCCGCACCCGCAGGCGTGACGTCCCGCTGAGTGCGAACCGCACCCCGGACCAGGAGAAGGGCAGTCGGGCGGACGAACCGTCGCCGTTGTCGAGCCAGTCGAGTCCGCCGTGGAGTGAGGCGTCGAAGAGTGCCGGGTGGATACCGAAGCCCCGGGCGGACTCGGCGTGTTCCTCGGGAAGCGCGACCTCGGCGTAGATGTGCTCACCATCGCGCCAGGCCGCCCGCAGCCCCTGGAACACCGGCCCGTAGTCGTACCCGGCGTCCGCGAGTCGACCATAGAGCGCCTCCACGGCAACCGGCTCGGCACCAGGCGGCGGCCACTCCACGGGCAGCACGGAAACCACCGGCTGCGTCTCCGGCACGAGCGTGCCCCGCGCGTGACACACCGCCTCGGACCGCTCGCCCTCACCGGGCGTCTCGGGGCGCGTGTAGACGGCGACCGCACGGCGGCCGTCCTCATCGGGCTCGCCAACAGTGACCTGGAGCTGTGCCGTCGCGTTCCCTTCCAGGACCAACGGCGCTTCGAGTACGAGTTCTTCGAGTACCGGGCTGCCCGCGTGGCGGCCGGCGGCAAGGGCCAGTTCGACCAGTCCGGTGCCCGGCATGATGACGGTGCCGAGCACGACGTGATCCCGTGCCCAGGGCGCACTGTCCAGGGAGATCCGTCCGGTGAACAGCCACTCGTCCCGCTCACCGACCGACACCGCGGCGGCGAGGATCGGATGGTCCAGCCGGCCGAGTCCGGCAGCGCTCAGGTCGCCGGTTCCGGTGGTGGGCGTGATCCAGTAGCGCTCGCGTTGGAAGGCGTAGGTCGGCAGGGGGACGCGCCGGGCGCCCCTGTCCGCGTAGAACGCCGACCAATCCACCGGCACACCGTCTATGTGCGCCTGCGCGAGAAACGCGGCGAACGTCTCCGCCTCGGGGTGACGGGCCCGTAATGCGGTCGCGAACAGCACCGTGGTGTCCTCATCCAGCGACTGACGCGCCAACGCCGTCAGCACGCCGTCCGGACCAAGCTCCAGGAACCGGGTGACACCCTCGGCCTGGAGGGTACGCACCCCGTCCGTGAACCGCACCGCCTGACGAACGTGATCCACCCAGTAGCCGGGGTCGGCCAGCTCCGCCGACACCAGAGCACCGGTCACATTCGACACCACCGGAATCCGGGGGCTGTGGAACGTCAGGGTCTCGGCGACCTTGCGGAACTCCGCCAGCATCGGCTCCATCCGATGCGAATGAAACGCATGACTCACCCGCAGCCGACTCGTCTTACGGCCCTGCCACCGCGGCAGCCACTCATCCAGCGCGTCCAGATCCCCGGAGACCACGACCGAGCGGGGACCGTTGACCGCCGCGATCCCCAGCCGGTCCTCGAACCCGGCCAGCTCCCCGGCCACCTCCTCCTCCGTCGCCTGCACCGCCGCCATCCCACCACCGGCAGGCAACGCACCCATCAACCGGCCACGCGCCACCACCAGCGCACACGCATCCGGCAGCGACAACACCCCCGCCACATGCGCGGCCACCAGCTCACCCACCGAATGCCCGATCAGATAATCCGGACGCACCCCGAGAGACTCCACCAACCTGAACAGCGCCACCTCGACCGCGAACAACGCCGCCTGCGTGAACTCCGTCGCATTCAGGAGACCCGCATCCGCAGAACCCTCCTCAGCGGCCAGCAAGTCCCGCAGCGAACGGCCCAACCGCGGATCCAGCTCCGCACACACTTCATCCAACGCCCGCGCGAACTCCGGATAGACGGCGGCGAGTTCCACACCCATCCGGGCCCGCTGCGCCCCCTGACCCGTAAACAAGAACGCCGTACGACCCGCACTCGCCTGACCGTCGAACACACCGGCGGTGGGTTCACCACCGGCCAGGGCAGCCAGCCTGGCCAGCAACCCCTCCCGATCCGACGCCACCACCGCAGCCCGGCACTCCAACTGCGCCCTCGTCACCACCGACGAGAAAGCAACATCGAGCAGACCGAGGTCGCGGTGGTCCTGGAGGTGGGTGTGCAGCCGTTCGGCCTGCTCCCGCAACGCCGCCTCACCCTTACCCGACAGCAGCACCGCAGCCGGCCGGTCCGGCACGCTCACTTCCGCGGCCGACTCCGCGGGACCCTCCGGAGCCTCTTCCAGAATGACGTGCGCGTTCGTGCCGCTGATACCGAAGGAGGAGACGCCCGCACGCCGTGGCTCTTGCGAGGCCACCCACTCCTCGGCCTGCGTGAGCAGCTTGACCTGACCGGCCTCCCAGTCGACATGCGGCGAGGGAGTGTCGACATGCAGGGTCGCCGGGAGGGTCCTGTGCTGCATCGCCATGACCATCTTGATCACACCGGCGACACCAGCCGCAGCCGACGTATGCCCGATGTTCGACTTGATCGACCCCAACCGCAGCGGATCGTTCTCAGCCCGCTCCTGCCCATACGTCGCCAACAACGCCTGAGCCTCGATCGGGTCACCCAGCTTCGTGCCCGTCCCATGACCCTCCACCGCATCGACATCGGCAGGGCTCAACCCGGCGTTGGCGAGAGCCTGCCGAATCACCCGCTCCTGCGAAGGACCGTTCGGCGCCGTCAGACCATTGCTCGCACCGTCCTGGTTGATCGCGCTGCCCCGGACAACACCAAGAATCCGGTGACCGTTGCGACGCGCATCCGACAACCGCTCCAGCACGACCAGACCAAGACCGTCCGAGAAACCCGTGCCATCCGCAGCCGCCGCATACGACTTACAACGCCCGTCCGACGCAAGACCCCGCTGACGACTGAACTCGGTCAGGAGGAACGGACCCGACATGATCGTCACGCCACCGACGAGCGCGAGGGAACACTCACCCGACCGAAGCGCCTGCGACGCCATGTGCATGGCCACCAGCGACGACGAACACGCGGTATCCACCGACACCGCCGGACCCTCAAGCCCCAGACTGTAAGCAACCCGACCCGACACGACACTCGACGTCGTACCCGTCAGCCGGAACCCCTCCAACTCCGGCGGCATCACACCGCCGTAGTCCGACGTCACCACACCGCAGTAGACGCCGGTGTCGGAGCCGCGCAGCGAGGTCGGGTCAATACCCGCATCCTCGAACGCCTCCCACGCCGCCTCCAACATCAACCGCTGCTGCGGATCAATCGCCAACGCCTCACGCGGACTGATCCCGAAGAACCCCGCATCAAAATCCCCGACACCCTCGACAAAGCCGCCACCACGCGTATACACCGTGCCGACCCGCTCCGGATCCGGGTCATACAACCGCTCCAGATCCCACCCACGGTCAGCCGGCAGACCCGACACCGCATCCCGACCCTGCGACACCAACTCCCACAACCCAGCAGGAGACGTAACACCACCCGGATACCGACAACTCATCCCCACAATCGCCAACGGCTCATCCACCCGCGACGAACGCCCCGCCCGCACCACCCGCCGCTCAACAACACCCCCACCCCCACCAACCTCCGCCAGCAAGAACCGACTGACGGCAATGGGCGACGGGTGATCGAAGACCAGCGTCGACGGGAGCCGTACACCGGTTGCCTGGGTCAGCCGATTCCGCAGCTCCACCGCCGCCAGCGAATCGAAACCCAACTCCTTGAAAGCACGACCCGGATCAATCACCTCGGACGACGCATGCCCGAGTACAGCCGCCACCTGGCTCCGGACCAACTCCAGAACCACCCGCTCCCTCTCGGCTTCGGGTACGGCGGCCAGCCGCTCGGCAAGTGATCCGCTCACGCTCTGCGTACGACGGGCCGGCGTACGCACCAGTCCACGCAGCAACGCCGGAAGCATCCCCGCGCGCGCCTGGGCCCGCAACGCACCCTGGTCCAACTGCACCGGCACGACTAGGCCCGCATCCTGCCGCCCGGCCGCGTCGAACAACTCCACGCCCAGCTCACTCGACAGCGCGCCGATCCCCATCCGCGCCCACCGGGCCACACTGCC
>NZ_JBHXSK010000109.1:0-12529 GCF_042716195.1 Streptomyces sp. NPDC058683 | reverse complement strand
CTCGGGGGGGGGGCGCCCTGGCACCCGCCCCGCGCCCGGGGCGTGGGGGGCTCCGCCCCCGCCCCTTCGGCCCGGGACGCCGCGCCCCGCCACAACCGGGGCCGCACGTCCGGCCAAAGCCTCCGGGCGGCTGACAACTCCCCCCCGCTCAGCCGCCCGGAGCCGTACCCGGGTTACTCGCTCAACTCGGCCACCAGTGCGGTGGCCCTGGAGGCGGGCACGCCCGCTGCCGTCAGTGCGCTGACCGCGGCGGAGCGGCCCGCCTCCTTCGCGTCGAGGAGGCCGTCGTTGACCGCCTCCATCACCGCGAACAGCAGCTGCTCATGCACGTACGCCAGGGCCGGCGCCGGCAGCGGTGAGCTGAAGTCGCCCTCGTCGAGGCCGCGCTGCAGCAGCTCCGCCTTCTTCTCGCGCAGGGGGGCCAGCCGGTCGCGGATGCCCCGCATGGTGACCGTGCGCTGGGCGAGGCCGACCAGCAGCCGGTAGCGGTCGGCGATCTCCCAGATGGCGAGCACCGACCGGGCCACCGCCTCCGCCGGGTTCGCCGTCTCCCGGCGGGCCCCCGCGTCGGCTGCCACCAGCGCCTCCACCGCGCCGTCGACCAGCGTGCCGATCAGCGCCTCCCGGCTCGGGAAATGGCCGTACACGGTCCGCCGTACGACCCCTGCCGCGCGTGCGATCTGGTCCATCGAGGCGTCGGGGTCACGCAGCAGCTCGGCGAGGGCGACGTCGAGGATGCGGCGCCGGTTCACGTCGGCGCGGGAGGGGTTACCCGTGGTCATGGCTGCCATTCTGCCTGGCCCGCAGCAGGGCTCACCGTCTCTCCGCAAGGGCTTCACCTCCTCCGTTTGCACAGTGGTGTGCAGATCCCCTACATTGCACATGGTTGTGCAATTGCACGTCACTGTGCAAGTTCAGTCGTACGCATCAGACGGCATCAGACGCGTGAGGAAGGCGATCCCTGCCATGCGACTCGTCATGAAGGAACCGGTCGGGACGACGGAGCGGCCGTATCCGCGCCGCTGGTGGGCACTGCTGGTGCTCTGCCTGAGCCTGCTGATCATCGTGATGGCCAACACCGCCCTCACGGTGGCCGCGCCCGACATGACCACCGACCTCGGGCTCAGCAGCGCCGACCTGCAGTGGGTCATCGACGGCTACACCGTGCCGTACGCCGCCCTGATGCTGCTGCTCGGCGCGATCGGCGACAAGTACAGCCGCCGCGGGGCGCTGATCCTGGGTCTGGTCGTGTTCGGGGGCGGGGCCGTCTTCGGGTATCTCGCCGACAGCGCCGCGACCGTGATCGCGGCCCGTGCCGTGATGGGCACCGGCGCCGCGCTGATCATGCCGGCCACCCTCTCCCTGCTGGCCGCCACCTTCCCGCGCCACGAGCGGGCGAAGGCCATCACCCTGTGGACCGCCACCGCCGGGCTCGCCATCGCCGCCGGACCGGTGGTCGCCGGTGCCCTGCTGCGCGACCACGGCTGGTCCTCGACCTTCCTCATCAACGTGCCGATCGCGGCCGTCGCGATCGTCGGTGCGCTGGTCCTCGTGCCGCCGAGCAAGGCCGGTCACCACCACCGCATCGACTACGTCGGCGGGCTGCTCTCCGTGCTCTGGACCGGCTCGCTGGTCTACATGATCATCGAGGGTCCGCACTTCGGCTGGGGCGTCAAGGCGGTCACCGCGGCCGTGGCCGCGGGCGCCGGCCTCGTCGCCTTCGTCCTGTGGGAGCTGCGCCACCCGCACCCGGTCCTGGACGTCCGCCGCTTCGCCCACCGCCGCTTCGCCGGCTCCAACCTCGCCGTCGCCCTGTTCTTCCTGGCCGTCTTCGGCGCCTTCTACTACCTCACCCAGCACCTCCAGTTCGTCCTCGGCTACGACGCCCTCGGCACCGGCGTCCGCATGCTCCCGCTGGCCGGTGCGGTCTTCGCCGGCTCGGCCCTGACCGGCTGGCTCACCCCGCGCGTCGGCATGAAGTGGACGGTCACGGCAGGGATGGTCGGCGGGACCACCGCGCTCGCCCTGCTCACCCGGGTGGACGCCGCCTCGGGGTACGGGGACTTCGTGGCGCCCCTGATCATCCTCGGCCTGGCCATCGGCCTGGCGCTCTCGCCCTGCACGGACGCGATCATGGGGGCCTTCCCGGAGTCCGAACTGGGCGTCGGCGGCGCCGTCAACGACACCTCGCTGGAGCTGGGCGGCTCCCTCGGCATCGCCATCCTCGGCTCGCTGCTCGCCACGTCCTACGGCAGCCACCTCACGGACGCCACCAGCGGCGGCAAGCTGCCCGCGAGCGCGCTGGCCACCGCCCAGGACTCGGTCGGCGCCGGTTACGCGGTCGCCCAGGGCATCGGCGAGCAGGCCAGGCGGACGGCCGCCCGGGCCGCGCAGGCCACCGACCCGCAGCAGGCGGCCCAGTTGAAGGCGCAGGCACAGCAACTGGCCGAGGGCGCCCGGCAGATGGCGGACGCCGTCGGCTCCTCCTTCGCCTCCGCGGTGGCCCACACCAGCCTGGTCGGCGCGGTGATCCTGGGCATCGGGACCGTGCTGGTGGCGGTACTGCTGCCGGGACACGAGAAGGCCGAGGCCGAGGCTCCGGCCGAGGAACGGGAGCCGGTGGGCAGCGGGGTGCGCTGACCCCTCACCGCCGCTTGTCGGCCGTATCCACTAACGTGCCGCTCCGGGCCAACCGGAACGGCACGTTGGCATTCCTGGCATGGAGGCACGGGGGATGAAGATCGACTGGGACCGTCGGCACTGCGCGCGCAAGGGGCATGTGACCTACGCCCCCGACGACCCGCGGCTGCGGGTGCGGCTGCACACCCAGACCGCGGTCGGGGAGGCCTGGCGCTGTCTGCGCTGCGGCGACTTCGCGCTCGGCGAGCCGCACGGCTCGGGCCCGGCGGCGGACGCCCCGCTGGTGCCGCGCGGGAAGGTGCTGCGGGACCTGTTCATCCTGCGGTTCCTGGCGATCGAGCGGGCCGTGCGCGGGGTGTTCATCGTGCTGGTCGCGGTCGCGGTGTGGAAGTTCAGCAACAGCCAGGACGCGGTGCGCAGGCTCTTCAACGAGTACCTGGACACCTTCCGGCCGGTCTTCAAGCACTTCCACTACGACCTCGACCACTCACCGGTCGTCGGCTCCATACAGAAGGCCTTCGGCTACAAGCACTCCACGCTGCTGCTGGTGGCCGCGCTGCTGCTGGCGTACGCGCTGATCGAACTCGTCGAGGCGGGCGGCCTCTGGTACGCCAAGCGGTGGGCGGAGTACCTGACGGTGGTCGCCACCGCCGCCTTCCTGCCGCTGGAAATCTACGAACTCACCGAGAAGGTCAGCTATCTGAAGATCGCCACCCTGGTGCTGAACATCCTCGCGGTGCTCTACATCGCCCTCACCAAGCGGCTGTTCGGGCTGCGCGGCGGGCGCCGGGCCTTCGAGGAGGAGCGGCACAGCGCCTCCCTGCTGGAGGTCGAGGAATCCGCCGGGGTGCAGCCGAGCTTGCCTTGACGTCGGCGTCAAGTCCTACCGTCGTAGACATGCGAATCGGCGAGCTGGCCGCACGGGCCGGTACCACCACACGCACCCTGCGGTACTACGAGGCGCGCGGGCTGCTGCCCGCGCGGCGATCCGGCAACGGCCACCGGACCTACGACGAGAGCGATCTGAAGCTGCTCACGCAGATCCGGACGCTCCAGGACTTCGGGTTCGAACTGGAGGAGACCCGGCCGTTCGTGGAGTGCCTGCGGGCCGGGCACCCGGAGGGCGACACCTGTCCGGCGTCGCTCGCGGTCTACCGGCGCAAGCTGGCGGAGCTGGACTCGCTCATCGGCGAGTTGCAGGCCGTGCGGGCCGAGGTCGGGGCCCAGTTGGGGCGGGCCGAGCGTGCGAGGGACGAGCTGGCGGCCGAGGCGCGGGTTCCGGGTGGTCCGGAACCGGTGTGCGAGCTGGGAGGGGATGGCGGATGACCAAGGCGGCGGGTGTGGCCGAGGTGACGGACGCGGACTTCGCGGCGGAGGTGATCGGGGCGGACGGGCCGGTGCTGGTGGAGTTCACCGCCGACTGGTGCCCGCCGTGCCGGCAGATGGCGCCGGTGCTCACGGCCCTCGCGGCGGAGGAGGGCGAGCGGCTGAAGGTGGTCCAGCTGGACGTGGACCACAACCCGGAGACGACGAACGCCTACAAGGTGCTGTCGATGCCGACGTTCATGGTGTTCCGGGACGGCGAGCCGGTGAAGTCGATGGTGGGCGCCCGGCCCAAGCGACGGCTCCTGGAGGAGCTGTCCGACGTGCTGCTCTGAACCGACCGGTTATACGAAGAATCCCCCGAGCAATTGCGCTCGGGGGATTTCTTTGCGTATATTCAAGAGTTCGTGACTTCAAGTCGATGATGAAATCGGTTCAGTCGCGAAGAAGTTCAGTGGGCACAGTATATCCGGGCGGGAGCGGAATTGTCAAACACCGAATATCCGGACGATGAATTGCGGCACGAGCAGGAATTCATCGACGGACTGTACGCACGGGTGGACGCGCTGCGCGGCGACACCGAGGACTCGGTCGCGGACGCCCTCGCCCTCGGCGACAAGCCGATGCAGGCCCGACTGGAGCGGGACATCCTGGTCGCCGAGCGGTCCGGGCTGCTCGCCGCGCTGAACGCCGTGGACGGCTCCCTCTGCTTCGGCCGGATCGACCTGGTCTCCGGCACGAAGCATCACATCGGCCGGATCGGACTGCGCCGGAACGACGCCGAGCGCACCCCGGTCCTCATCGACTGGCGCGCCGCGGTCGCCCGCCCCTTCTACCTGGCCACCGGCCACACCCCGATGGGCCTGCGCCGCCGCCGGCACATCGCCATCGACGGCCGCCGGGTCGTCTCCCTGCACGACGAGATCCTCGACCTGGGCGACCAGGAGCGCACCGGCCACGAGGACCCGTCCGGCGACGCGGTGCTGCTCGCCGCCCTCAACTCGGCCCGCACCGGCCGGATGAACGACATCGTGCAGACCATCCAGGCGGAACAGGACGAGATCATCCGCGCGCCCCATCGGGGGGTTCTGGTGGTCGAGGGCGGGCCGGGGACGGGCAAGACCGCGGTCGCGCTGCACCGGGCCGCCTATCTCCTCTACGAACACCGGGAACTGCTCGCCAAGCGGGCCGTGCTCATCGTCGGCCCCAACCCCGCCTTCCTCGGCTACATCGGCGAGGTGCTGCCCTCGCTCGGCGAGACCGGCGTGCTGCTGGCGACGGTCGGCGAGCTCTACCCCGGAGTGAAGGCCACGGCGGCCGACACCCCGGAGGCGGCCGCCGTGAAGGGCCGCGCCGGCATGGCCGACGTACTCGCCGCCGCCGTACGCGACCGGCAGGCACTGCCCGACCCGGTGGTCACCATCGAGCACGACCGCGAGGTGCTGATGCTCGACGACGGCCTGGTCAACATGGCCCGCGAGCGCACCCGTGCCGCCGGGCTCCCGCACAACGTGGCCCGCGAGCACTTCGAGGGTCACATCCTCAACACCCTCACCGAGCTGTACGCCGAGCGGGTCGGCACCGACCCCTTCGACGGCAGCAGCCTGCTGGACGCCTCCGACATCACCCAGATCCGCGACGAACTCGCCGAGAACCCCGAGGTCTGGTCCGCCGTCGACCAGCTGTGGCCGCGGCTGACCCCGCAGCGCCTGGTCGCCGACTTCCTCGCCGCCCCCGAGGGGTATCTCGGCGCGGAGGACGCGGCCGCGGTCCGCCGCCCGGTCACCCGGTCCTGGACGGTCTCGGACGTCCCCCTCCTCGACGAGGCGGCCGAGCTGCTGGGCGTCGACGAGCGCGTCGCCCGGGCCCGCGCCGAACGCGAGCGCGAGACCCAGATCGCCTATGCGCAGGGCGTCCTCGACGTCTCCTACGCCTCCCGGACCTACGAGTTCGACGACAAGGAGGACAGCGATCCCGAAGCCTCGGAGGTCCTGTCCGCGCACGACATCATCGATGCCGAACGCTTCGCCGAGCGCCAGGAGGAGGAGGACTTCCGCAGCGCGGCCGATCGGGCCGCCGCCGACCGCACCTGGGCCTTCGGGCACATCATCGTCGACGAGGCACAGGAGCTGTCGCCGATGGCCTGGCGGCTGCTGATGCGGCGCAGCCCGACCCGCTCCATGACCCTGGTCGGCGACCCCGCCCAGACCGCGGAGGCGGCGGGCGTGGGCTCCTGGGCGGAGATCCTCGAACCGTATGTCGAGGACCGCTGGGACCACACCCGTCTCGGCGTCAACTACCGCACCCCGTCCGAGATCATGGACCTCGCCGCGGCCGTGGTCCGTGCCGAGAACCCGGACTTCGAGCCCCCGAGCTCGGTCCGCTCCACCGGCGTACGTCCGTGGATCCGGCAGGCCTACGACGACCTTCCCGGCGCCGTGGAGAAGGCGGTGGCCGAACTCACCCCCGCCGAGGGCCGCCTGGCGGTGATCGCCCCACGCGATCTCCACCGCACCCTCGCCGGCCGCCTGCCCGGCGTCACGGCCGGCGCCGAACCCGACCTGACGCAGACAGTCGTGCTCCTGGACCCGCGCCAGGCCAAGGGCCTGGAGTTCGACTCGGTCCTGGTGGTCGAACCGGGCCGCTACGGCACCAGCGACCTGTACGTGGCCCTCACCCGCGCCACCCAGCGACTGGGCGTACTGCACACCGGCGGCCTGCCGGCCGGGCTCAGGCAGGCCGCAGCCACACCGTAGCCAGCGGAGGCAGGGTCAGGCGGATGCTCGCGGGGCGGCCATGGCTGCCCTGCGGCTCCGGCTTGACCGGGTCGGGGTTGGTGACACCGCTGCCGCCGTACTGGGCCGCGTCCGTGTTGAGGGTCTCGTGCCAGGCGGGGATCTCGTCCGGGACGCCCAGGCGGTAGTCGGAGCGGACCACGGGGGCGAGGTTGGAGACCGCGAGCAGCGGGGTGCCCTCGGCGTCGTACCTCAGGAACGCGAAGACGTTGTCCTCGGCCGCGTCGCCCGCGATCCACTGGAAGCCGGCGGGCGAGGTGTCCCGCTGCCACAGGGCCGGGGCGGCGCGGTAGACGGTGTTGAGGTCGCGGACCAGGTCGCGGACGCCCCGGTGGTCGGCCTCGGCGCCGTAGGCCGGATCCAGCAGCCACCAGTCCGGGCCGTGCGCCTCCGACCACTCCGCGCCCTGGGCGAACTCCTGGCCCATGAAGAGGAGCTGCTTGCCGGGGTGGGCCCACATGAAGCCCAGGTAGGCGCGGAGGTTGGCGCGCTGCTGCCACCAGTCGCCGGGCATCTTGGAGACCAGCGAGCGCTTGCCGTGCACGACCTCGTCGTGGGAGATGGGCAGCACGTAGTTCTCGCTGTACGCGTACACCATCGAGAAGGTCATCTCGTGGTGGTGGTACCTGCGGTGGACCGGCTCGTGGGACATGTACTCCAGCGAGTCGTGCATCCAGCCCATGTTCCACTTCAGGCCGAACCCGAGACCCCCGGTGTCGGTGGGGCGGGTCACGCCCTCCCAGGCCGTCGACTCCTCGGCGATCGTCACCACGCCCGGCATCCGCCGGTAGACCGTCGCGTTCATCTCCTGGAGGAACGCCACCGCGTCCAGGTTCTCCCGGCCGCCGTGCTCGTTCGGCGTCCACTGGCCCGGCTCGCGCGAGTAGTCGAGGTAGAGCATCGAGGCGACCGCGTCCACCCGGAGCCCGTCTATGTGGAACTCCTCGCACCAGTACAGCGCGTTCGCCACCAGGAAGTTGCGCACCTCCCGGCGCCCGAAGTCGAACTCCAGGGTGCCCCAGTCGGGATGGGCGGCCCGCAGCGGGTCCGAGTGCTCGTACAGCGGCCGCCCGTCGAACTCCGCCAGCGCCCAGTCGTCCCGCGGGAAGTGCGCCGGCACCCAGTCCATCAGCACCCCGATGCCGGCCCGGTGCAGGGCGTCGACCAGGTACTTGAAGTCGTCGGGGGTGCCGAGGCGGGCCGTCGGCGCGTAGAAGCCGGTGACCTGGTAGCCCCAGGAGCCGCCGAAGGGGTGCTCGGCGACCGGCATCAGCTCGACATGCGTGAAGCCCAGGTCACGGACGTAGTCCGGGAGCTGGTCGGCCAGTTCGCGGTAGGTCAGGCCGGGGCGCCAGGACGGCAGGTGCACCTCGTAGACCGAGAAGGGGGCCTCGTGCACGGGGGTGTCGGCCCGGTGGGTCATCCACTCCTCGTCGGTCCACTCGTGGTAGGACGCGTGGACGATCGACGACGTGCTGGGCGGGACCTCGGTACGACGGGCCAGCGGGTCGGCGCGCAGGGTGTGCGAGCCGTCCGGGCGGGTGATGTCGAACTTGTACAGCTCGCCCGCGCCGATGCCCGGCACGAACAGCTCCCAGATCCCCGAGGAGCCGAGCGAGCGCATCGGATACCCGGTGCCGTCCCAGAAGTTGAACCCCCCGGCCAGCCGGACGCCCCGCGCGTTCGGCGCCCACACCGAGAAACGGGTGCCGGGCACGCCCTGGTGGGTCGTGGGATGCGCGCCGAGCGCCTCCCACAGCCGCTCGTGCCGGCCCTCGCCGAGCAGATGCAGGTCCAGATCGCCCAGGGTGGGCAGGAAGCGGTACGCGTCCTCGGTCTCATGGACCGTGCCGTCGTACTCCACCAGCAGCCGGTAGACCGGCACGTCGGAGAGGGGGAGCAGGACGGAGAAGAAGCCGTCGCCGTCGTCGTGCAGGCCGGCCCGCAGATCCCGGCCGGCGACCACCGTCACCGCGCGGGCGTACGGGCGGAACACCCGCACGGCGACCCCGCCGTCCGGGACCGGATGCGCGCCCAGGACGGAGTGCGGGTCGTGATGCGTGCCGTGCAGCAGCCGCGCACGGTCGTCGGCGGCTACGGATACGGACTTCTTGGAGGTCACGGACGGGTCTCCCGGTGATCAGGTCGAGTCGGAGGTGGCGAGGCGGTGGACGGCCGAGAGGGGCACGGGAAGCCAGTCGGGGCGGTGCCGGGCCTCGTAGACGACCTCGTAGACGGCCTTGTCGGTCTCGTAGGCCCGCAGCAGCACGGGGTCGGTGCGGGGGTCGACGCCGGCGATCTCGGCGTACCCGGAGCAGTAGGCCGCCCGGCACAGATGTGCCCAGGCGCGGGCCGGCGGGGTCACCGAGTGGGCCGCGTAGTCGAAGGAGCGCAGCATGCCGGCGATGTCGCGCACCGGCGGCTGCGGCATCCGGCGCTCGGCCAGCGGGCGGGCCGGCTCGCCCTCGAAGTCGATCAGGGACCACTCCCCGGACGGCGAGCGCAGGCACTGCCCCAGGTGCAGATCGCCGTGCACCCGCTGGGCGGTCCAGGTGCGGCCCTCGGCGGCCAGGCCGGCCAGCGCCTCGTAGGCCGAGCGCAGCCCGTCCTCGTACGGCCGCAACGCCGGCACCGCCTGGACGGCCGCCGCCAGCCGCTCGGTCATGCCCGCGACCATCGACTCCAGCTGGCTGTGCCCGAGGGTGACGGTCGGCAGCGCCCGGGCCAGCGCGGTGTGCACCTCGGCGGTGGCCCGCCCCAGCGCCCGGGCGTCCGCCGCGAAGTCCTCGCCCTTGGCCAGCTCGCGCAGGGCCAGCTCCCAGCCGTCGGTCGCGCCGCGTACGAAGGGCTGGAGGACGGCCAGGACGTACGACTCCCCGGCGAGCTCGGCCCGCAGCCACGCCGTCGGGGCGGGCACCCGGGCGCAGCCCTCGCGGGCCAGGGCCAGGGGTATCTCCAGGTCGGGGTTGACGCCGGGCACGACGCGCCGCAGGAGCTTCAGGATGAACGTATCTCCGTAGACGACCGAGGAGTTGGACTGCTCGGCGGTCAGGAGCCGGGCCACCAGCCCGTCGCGTATCTCCGGACCGGGGTCGCGTTCGAAGAACAGGCCGCCGATGCGGGCCCGGGTGCGCAGGGCCTCCAGGAGCACCTCGGCGGGCCGGGGGTCGTACAGGGCGTCGTACACCGTGTGTCCGGCCAGCGGGCCGTCGGTCACGTGGCCGATCAGCGCGGGCGCCAGCCGGGGCGGCAGCGCCTCGCGCACGCCTATGAGGAGCTGGTAGCAGTCGCCGGCCTCGGCGGGGGCGGGCGGCTGCTCGGCGCGGACCAGCAGATGGTGCAGGCCCAGCCTGCTGTCCGACGGCAGGAGTTCGGTCTCGGCCACCGTGGCGAAGCCGGTGACCGGAGTGCCCTTGCCCGCGAACCAGCGCTGCCGGGGCAGCCATTCGCGCAGGAGGGGATCGAGCGAGGCGAGGAGAGGGGGCGTGGAGGGGGTGACCGTTTCCGCCATGGCGGGTACGTCCTTTCCCCGGTCGTCGGGGGCGTTAGTGATGCGTGCCCCGGGCGGGCCGGAGGAAACCGCCGCCGCCCGGGGTGGACTATGCCGGGTTCCGGTCACCCGTCCGCGCGCAGCCGGAACCAGTAGAAGCCGTGCCCCGCCAGGGTCAGCAGGTACGGCAGCTCGCCGATGGCCGGGAACCGCACCCCGCCGAACAGCTCCACCGGATGCCGGCCGTTGAAGCGCCGCAGATCCAGCTCGGTGGGCTGGGCGAACCGGGAGAAGTTGTGCACACAGAGGACGAGGTCGTCCTCGTACTCCCGCAGGAACGCGATCACCGCCGCGTTCGACGACTGCAGCTCGGTATAGGACCCCAGTCCGAAGGCAGGATTCTGCTTGCGGATCTCGATCATCCGGCGCGTCCAGTGCAGCAGCGAGGACGGGGAGGACATCGACGCCTCGACGTTGGTGACCTGGTAGCCGTAGACGGGGTCCATGATCGCCGGCAGGTACAGGCGCCCCGGGTCGCAGGACGAGAAACCGGCGTTGCGGTCCGGCGTCCACTGCATCGGCGTGCGCACCGCGTCCCGGTCGCCGAGCCAGATGTTGTCGCCCATGCCGATCTCGTCGCCGTAGTAGAGGATCGGCGAGCCGGGGAGGGACAGCAGCAGGGCGGTGAACAGCTCGATCTGGTTGCGGTCGTTGTCGAGGAGGGTGGCGAGCCGCCTGCGGATGCCGATGTTGGCGCGCATCCGCGGGTCTTTCGCGTACTCGGCCCACATGTAGTCGCGTTCCTCGTCGGTGACCATTTCGAGGGTGAGCTCGTCGTGGTTGCGCAGGAAGATGCCCCACTGGCAGCCGGACGGAATCGCCGGGGTCTTCGCGAGGATTTCCGAGACGGGGTAGCGGGACTCCCGGCGCACCGCCATGAAGATCCGCGGCATCACGGGGAAGTGGAACGCCATGTGGCACTCGTCGCCGCCGCTGCGGTAGTCGCCGAAGTAGTCGACGACGTCCTCCGGCCACTGGTTCGCCTCCGCCAGCAGCACGGTGTCCGGGTACTGGGTGTCGATCTCCTTGCGCACCCGCTTCAGGAAGTCGTGGGTGGCGGGCAGGTTCTCGCAGTTGGTGCCCTCGCGCTGGTAGAGGTACGGCACCGCGTCCAGCCGGAAGCCGTCGATGCCCAGGTCCAGCCAGAACCGCAGCGCGGAGAGGATCTCCTCCTGGACGGCCGGGTTCTCGTAGTTGAGATCCGGCTGGTGGGAGAAGAAGCGGTGCCAGAAGTACTGCTTGCGGACCGGGTCGTAGGTCCAGTTGGAGGCCTCGGTGTCGACGAAGATGATCCGCGCGTCCTGGTACTGCTTGTCGTCGTCCGCCCAGACGTAGTAGTCGCCGTACGGCCCGTCGGGGTCCTTGCGCGACTCCTGGAACCACGGGTGCTGGTCGCTGGTGTGGTTCATGACGAAGTCGATGATCACGCGCATGCCGCGCTGGTGGGCGGCGTCGACGAAGTCCACGAAGTCGGCGAGGTCACCGAACTCGGGGAGGACGGCGGTGTAGTCGGAGACGTCGTAACCGCCGTCCCGCAGCGGGGACTTGAAGAAGGGCGGCAGCCAGAGGCAGTCGACACCGAGCCACTGCAGATAGTCGAGCTTCGCGGTCAGACCCTTGAGGTCGCCGATGCCGTCACCGTTGCTGTCCTGGAAGGAACGCACCAGGACCTCGTAGAAGACGGCCCGTTTGAACCAGTCGGGGTCCCGGTCCTTGGCAGGCGTGTCCTCGAAGGTGTCCTGGACGGGTTCGTTGACGATCATGTTGTGGGTGACCCTCCGATCCGCGGGGACGGTCGCAGAACCGTGAAGATATGCGCAGGTCGTCGACCCGGTTCCAGGCGCACATAGTTGGCCCTGCCCCAGTTGAAGGTTTCACCGGTGAGCTCGTCGCGCACCGGCACCGACTCGTGCCAGTTCAGGCCGAGTTGCGGCATGTCCAACGAGACCGTGGCCTCCTGGGTGTGGTGGGGGTCGAGGTTGACGACCACCAGAACCGTGTTCGATCCGCTCCGCTTGCTGTAGGCGATCACCGAGTCCTGGTCGGCGTGGTGGAAGTGGAGATCGCGCAACTGCCGCAGGGCCGGACTGCTGCGCCGGACGGTGTTGAGGCGGGTGACGAGGGGCGCGATGCCCGCTGTCTCGGCGCGGGTCCAGTCGCGGGGTTTGAGCTGGTACTTCTCGGAGTCGAGGTATTCCTCGCCGCCGTCTTTGAGGGGGGT
>NZ_JBHXSK010000108.1:0-12583 GCF_042716195.1 Streptomyces sp. NPDC058683 | reverse complement strand
GTGGGTGGTGTGGTGGGTGAGGTGGTGCCGGTGGGTCGTGCGGTTCCTGGGGTGCGGTTGTTTGTTCTGGATGGTGGGTTGGGGTTGGTGGCGCCGGGTGTGGTGGGTGAGTTGTATGTGGCGGGGGATCAGTTGGCGCGGGGGTATCGGGGTCGTGGGGGGTTGACGGCGGAGCGTTTTGTGGCGTGTCCGTTCGGGGGTGTGGGTGAGCGGATGTACCGGACGGGGGATCTGGTCCGGTGGACGGCCGAGGGCCAGTTGGTGTTCGTGGGCCGTGCGGACGAGCAGGTGAAGGTCCGGGGGTATCGGATCGAACCCGCCGAGATCGAGAGTGTGTTGACCGACCACCCTGATGTCGATCAGGCAGTTGTGGTCGTGCGTGAGGACGTTCCCGGTGACAAGCGGCTGGTCGCCTATGTGGTGGCTGCCGGCCATGACGGTGTTTCTCTGGCTGCGGAACTGCGGGTCCACGTGGGCGGGCGGTTGCCGGAGTACATGGTTCCATCGGTGGTGGTGGTGCTGGACGCGTTGCCGTTGTCGGTGAGCGGGAAGGTGGACCGGGCCGCGTTGCCGGCGCCCGGGTACCAGGGCGGTGATGGTGCGCGGGGTCCGGAGACGGTGGCCGAGGAGATCGTGTGCCAGGCGTTCGCCGAGGTCCTTGGCCTGGAACGGGTCGGCGCGGACGACAACTTCTTCGAACTCGGCGGTCACTCCCTGCTGGCCGTCTCGCTGGTACAGCGGCTGCGCGAGCAGGGACTGGGCGTTTCGGTGCGGACATTGTTCTCCACCCCCACCCCGGCAGGGGTGGCTGCGTCGAGTGGCGCTCCGGTGACCGAGGCGCCACCGAACGGCATCCCGGCCGGAGCGCGGCACATCACTCCCGAGATGCTGCCGTTGCTGGACCTGACCGCGGCGCAGGTGGACTCGGTCTGCGCGGCGGTGGAGGGCGGCGCGCAGAACGTCGCGGACATGTATCCGCTGGCCCCGCTGCAGGAAGGCATCTTCTTCCACCACCTGCTCGCCGCCTCCGGCGACGCGGACCCCTATCTCTTCTCCTTCGCCATGGCCCTCGGCACCCGCCGGCGGGTGGACAGCCTCCTTTCGGCGTTGCAGCGGGTGGTGGACCGGCACGACATCTACCGCACCGCGCTGGTGTGGGAGGGGCTGCCGGAACCGGTGCAGGTGGTGTTGCGTCGTGCGGTGGTTCCGGTGACTGAGGTGGTGTTGTCCGAGGGTGGGGATCCGGCGGCTGAGCTGTTGGCTGCGGCGGGTTCGTGGATGGACGTGCGTCAGGCGCCGTTGTTGCGGGTGCATGTGGCGCAGGAGCCGGACAGCGGCCGGTGGCTTGCGCTGGTGCAGGTGCATCATCTGCTCCAGGACCACACGGCACTGGACGTGGTCATGGGTGAGGTCGCGGCCTTCATGGCCGGTCGCGGCGAGGAACTGCCGGCGCCGCTGCCGTTCCGTGACTTCGTCGCCCAGGCCCGGCTCGGCGTCTCCCGTCAGGAGCACGAGGAGTACTTCACCGGTCTGCTCGGCGACGTCACGGAGCCCACACTGCCGTTCGGCCTGGCCGACGCCCGTGGTGACGGTTCCGGCGCGGAGCAGGAGCACGTGATGGTCGACGACACCGTGGCACAGCGGGTGCGAGAGCAGGCGCGTCGACTGGGGGTGAGCCCGGCGACACTGTTCCATGTCGCGTGGGCGCGGGTACTGGCGAGTCTGTCCGGCCGCACGGACGTGGTCTTCGGGACGGTACTGCTCGGCCGCATGAACGCGGGTGCGGGCGCGGACCGCACCCCGGGGCCCTTCATGAACACCCTGCCGGTACGGGTGGACGTCGGCGGCCTGGACACGGTCGGCGCGGTCACCGCCATGCAGTCCCAGCTGGCCGGCCTCCTGGTACACGAACACGCGCCCCTGACCCTCGCCCAGCAGGCCAGCGGCGTCCCCGCACCGGCCCCGCTGTTCACGTCGCTCTTCAACTACCGTCACAACCGCCGGCCGGGCAACACCTCTCGTCCGCACGACGGCCGGACCCCGGACATCGGCGTGCTGTTCGTCCAGGAGCGCACCAACTACCCGCTCGCCGTGGCGGTCGACGACAACGGCTCGGACTTCCGGCTGACCGTCGAAGCGCTGGCACCGGGAGAGCCGGGAACGGTGTTGGCGGCGCTGCACACCGTGATCGAGGAACTCGTCGCGGCCCTGGAGGACGCGCCCGGCACCCCCCTGGGTGACCTGAGGACTCTCTCCCCGTCCAGCCATGAGCTGATGGTGGCGGGCTGGAACGACACGGCACTGCCCGTCGCCGATGTCACCTGGCCGGCACTGTTCGCGGAGCGAGTGGCCGCTGATCCCGCCGCCGTGGCGGTGGTGTGCGGGACCGAGGAACTGACGTACGCGGAGCTGGACGAGCGGGCGTCTGGGCTGGCGGAGGTCCTGACCGGGCTGGGGGTGGGCCCCGAATCCGTGGTGGCGCTGATGATGGAGCGCTCGGTGGACGTGGTGGTGTCCGTGCTCGGCGTGTGGAAGGCCGGAGGCGCGTACCTGTTCGCCGAGCCGGGCCTGCCGGCCGAGCGGGTGACCTTCATGCTCACGGACGCCGCGGCGGTGTGCGTGGTGACCGGCACTGCACCGACGGATGGGCCGCCTGGGCAGCCGGCTGTGCCGGTGGTGCGCCTGGAGGATCTCCGGGCGACCGGCCGCGGGGACACGGACATCATGCGACCGGTGACCCCGCAGAAGGCGACAGGGTCGAACGCCGCGTATGTGATGTACACGTCCGGATCCTCGGGATCGCCGAAAGCGGTGGTGGTGAGCCAGCGCAGCGTGGTGAACCTGGCGGTGGGCCTGGGCCCGGTGGTCGGAGCCCGGCCGGGCACGGGCATGTTGCAGTTCGCGTCGTTCGGCTTCGACGGTTCGGTGCTGGACATGGCGGTCGCGCTGGCCGCGGGCGCACGACTGGTGATGGCGACCGCGACGGAGCGCGCCGACCCCGGACTGCTGACGGAGCTGATCAACGGGTCGAGGGTGACCGTGGCCAGTGTGGTCCCGTCATTGCTGTCCGCCCTGGACGCCGGCGCCCTGAGCGGCCTGAGGCGAGTGCTGGTGGGCGGGGAACTGCTCACCGGTGAGCTGGCCCGCGCGTGGTCGAACGGTCGTGAGCTGGTCAACACCTACGGTCCGACCGAGGCCACGGTCATGGTCACCACCACCCCGGTGGATCCGGCACGGCCCGGTCTCCCGCCGATCGGCCGGCCACTGGCCAACACCCGGGTGTACGTCCTCGACGCTTCCCTGTCACCGGTCCCGCCAGGTGTGGTGGGAGAGGTGTACGTGGCCGGCGCACAGCTGGCACGTGGCTACCACGGCCGGTCCGCCCTCACGGCTGAGCGGTTCGTGGCATGCCCGTTCGGCACACCGGGCGAGCGGATGTACCGGACGGGGGACCTGGGACGCCGGACCACCGACGGTCAGCTCACCTTCGCCGGGCGGGTGGACGACCAGGTGAAGATCCGCGGATTCCGGATCGAGCCGGGCGAGATCGAGGCTGTCCTCGCCGCCTGCCCCCTGGTCGCTCAGGTCACTGTCATGGCCCGCGAGGACACCCCCGGCACCATGCGCCTGGTGGCGTACGTCGTGCCGGACGGGGGTACCGAAGTCGACGACCTGCCCGGTGAACTGCGCACCTTCGCGGGCGAGCGGCTGCCGGAGTACATGGTGCCCGCCGCCGTCACGATCCTGGAGCGGCTGCCGCTGACCGTGAACGGCAAGGTGGACCGGGCCGCGCTGCCGGCCCCGGAGTACGCGGGTTCCGGTGGTGGGCGAGGTCCTGCCACAGTGGCAGAGGAACTCATGTGCGGGGCGTTCGCCGACGTGCTCGGTGTCGATCGCGTGGGAGCCGAGCAGAACTTCTTCGACGCGGGCGGCCACTCACTGCTGGCTGCCCGGCTGGTGTCGCGGGTGCGCTCGCTGTTCGGCATCGAGGTCGGCGTGCGGGCGCTGTTCGAGTCGCCGACGCCGGCGGGCTTGGCGGCGCGGATCGGCGGTGCGGGTCCTGCCCGGGCAGGCCTGGCCCGGCGGGAAGAGCGACCTGCTCAGGTGCCGTTGTCGTTCGCCCAGCAGCGGTTGTGGTTCCTGGCGCAGTTGGAGGGGCCGAGCCCGACGTACAACATGCCGCTGGTGCTGCGGCTGTCGGGGCAGGTGGATGCCGACGCGCTGGGGTTGGCGCTGTCGGACGTGACTGCTCGGCACGAGGTGTTGCGCACGGTGTTCCCGGTGGTGGACGGGGAGCCGTTCCAGCGGGTGCTGACGCCTGCCGAGGTGGGCGAGGTGCTGCGGGTCGCCCACGCTGTCGAGGAGCAGGTGGCGGGGCTGGTGGCGGCCGAGACAGGATACGGCTTCGACCTGGCGGAGGAGATTCCGCTACGGGCGCTGCTGGTCGAGACGGCCCCGGATACACATGTCCTGGTGGTGGTGATGCACCACATCGCGGGGGACGGCTGGTCGATGGGGCCGCTGGCCCGTGATGTCTCCCTCGCGTACGCGGCGCGGTGTGAGGGGCGGGTACCGGCCTGGGAGCCGTTGCCGGTCCAGTACGCGGACTACGCGCTGTGGCAGCGGGAGTTGCTCGGTGACGAGGGCGACCCGGAGAGCGTGCTGGCCGCCCAGGTGGCGTACTGGCGGGAGGCGTTGGCGGGCGCGCCGCAGGAACTCGCCCTGCCGGTGGACCGGCCACGTCCGGCGGTGGCGTCGCACCGAGGGCACACTATGGCCCTCGACATACCCGCCGATGTGCATGCCCAGCTCACCGCGTTGGCCCGTGAGCAGGGCGTGACGCTGTTCATGGTGGTTCAGGCCGCGTTGGCGGTGCTGTTGTCGCGGCTGGGCGCGGGGGAGGACATCCCGGTCGGTGCGGCGGTGGCCGGGCGGACCGACGAGGCGCTGGACGACCTGGTCGGCTTCTTCGTCAACACGCTGGTCCTGCGCACTGATCTGACCGGCGACCCGACCTTCGCCGACGTGCTGGAGCGGGTGCGGGAGACCAGCCTGACAGCGCTCGACCACCAGGACGTGCCGTTCGAGCGACTGGTCGAGATCCTGGCCCCGGACCGGTCGATGTCCCGCCACCCGCTCTTCCAGGTCATGCTCACCGTTCAGAATCTCGGACGAGCCCATCTGGAACTCCCCGGCCTCGCGGCGGCGCCGATGCCCGCCGGTCCGGGAGCGGCCAAGTTCGATCTCGACGTGACGTTGAGCGAGGTCTCCGACGGCGACGGCCGGCCGCTGGGGCTGCGCGGCTCGGTGACCGGGTCGGCGGACTTGTTCGACCTGGTCAGCGTGGAGACGTTCGCCCAGCGGTACGCGCGAGTGCTGTCGGCCGTGGCGGCGAATCCTCATGCGCGGGTGGGGCGGGTCGAGGTGCTGTCGGAGGTTGAGCGGGATCGGGTGGTGGTGGGTTGGAATGACACGGGTGTGGTGGTGGGGGATGTGTCGTGGCCGGTGTTGTTCGCGGAGAGGGTAGCGGCTGCGCCGGGTGCGGTGGCGGTGGTGTGTGGCGGGGAGGAGGTGACGTACGGGGAGTTGGACGATCGTGCGTCGCGTCTTGCGGGGGTGTTGGTGGCGCGTGGGGTGGGGTTGGAGTCGGTGGTGGGGGTGGTGTTGGAGCGGTCGGTTGATCTGGTGGTGGCGTTGTTGGCGGTGTGGAAGGCGGGGGCTGCGTATCTGCCGGTTGATCCGTCGTATCCGGTGGACCGGGTCGGGTTCATGCTGGGGGATGCGGCTCCGGTGTGTGTGGTGACGGCTGGTGGGGTGGCGGGGGTGCTGCCGTCGGAGGCTGCGGTTGCGGTGGTGTGTGTGGACGACCCGGCTGTGGTGGCGGAGATGGCGGCGGTGGATCCGGCGGTGGTGGGGGAGCGTTCGCGGTCTGATGGTGCGGCGTATGTGATGTACACGTCGGGGTCGACGGGTGCGCCGAAGGGGGTGGTGGTCACTCAGCGGGATGTTGTGGCGCTGACGGTGGATGGGCGTTGGGGTGAGCCGGGGCGGGTGTTGGGGTTTGCGCCGTATGCGTTTGATGCGTCGGTGTTTGAGCTGTGGGTGACGTTGGGTCGTGGTGGTTCGGTGGTGCTGGCTCCGTCGGGTGAGCTGGACGGCGGGGCGATCCGGTCGTTGGTTGCTGCGTATGGGTTGAGTCGTGTGCATGTGACGGCGGGGTTGTTGCGGGTGCTGGCGGATGAGGATCCGGGGTGCTTCGCGGGGTTGGTTGAGGTGTTGACGGGTGGGGATGTGGTGCCGGCGTTGTCGGTGGCGAGGGTGGTGGAGGCGTGTCCGGGTGTGGTGGTGCGGCATCTGTACGGGCCGACGGAGATCACGTTGTGTGCCACCCAGCATGCTGTGGTGGATGCCGGGGCGGCGGCGGTGTTGCCGATCGGCCGGCCGATGGACAACACCCGTGTCTATCTCCTCGATGGAGGCCTGTCGCCTGTCCCGCCGGGGGTGGCGGGGGAGTTGTATGTGGCCGGGGCTGGGCTGGCCCGTGGTTACTGGGCTCAGTCGGGGTTGACGGCGGAGCGGTTTGTGGCGTGTCCGTTCGGGGGTCCGGGTGAGCGGATGTACCGGACGGGGGATCTTGCCCGTTGGACGGCTGATGGGCAGTTGGTGTTCGTGGGCCGGACGGATGACCAGGTGAAGATCCGCGGGTTCCGGATCGAGCCCGCCGAGGTCGAGGCAGCTCTGGCGGCTCATCCGGGGGTGGCTCAGGCGGTCGTCGTTGTTCGCGAGGACACGCCCGGTGACAAGCGGCTGGTCGCGTATGTGGTGCCCGAGGACGCGGATGTTGCTGCTGCGGACCTGCGTGGCTTTGTGGGGCTGCGGTTGCCGGAGTACATGGTCCCGTCCGCGGTGGTCATGCTGGATGTGCTGCCGTTGTCGGTGAACGGGAAGGTGGACCGGGCCGCGCTTCCGGCGCCCGAGTATGCGGGGACCGATCGTGCTGGTGCGCCCGCGAGCGTGGTTGAGGAACTCATGTGCGGGGCGTTCGCCGATGTGCTTGGTGTGGAGCGGGTGGGTGTGGAGGACAGCTTCTTCGAGCTGGGCGGTCACTCCCTGCTGGCGATGCGTTTGGTGTCGCGTGTGCGGTTGTTGTTCGGTGTCGAGTTGAGTGTGCGTGCGTTGTTCGAGTCGCCGACGCCGGCGGGCCTGGCGGCGCGGGTCGGTGGTGCGGGGTCGGCGCGGGTCGGTCTGGTACGGCAGGCGGAGCGTCCCGAGCGGGTGCCGTTGTCGTTCGCGCAGCGACGGCTGTGGTTCCTGGCGCAACTGGAAGGTTCCAACCCGACGTACAACATGCCCGTCGTGCTCCGGCTGACCGGACAGCTGGACACCGGAGCACTGCGAGTGGCGCTGGCTGATGTGCTGGCGCGGCACGAGGTGTTGCGCACCACATTCCCCGCTCCGGACGGAGAGCCGTTCCAGCGTGTGCTGGGCATGGACGGACTGGGGGACACCCTGCGGACTGCCGCCTCCGGCACCGAGGACGAGGTGGCGGACCTGGTGGCGGCCGAGACGGGGCACGGGTTCGACCTGGCGGTGGAGATCCCGTTCCGAGCCCTGCTGATCGAGGCCGGTCCGGACGAGCATGTGCTGGTGGTGGTCGTTCATCACATCGCGGGGGACGGCTGGTCGATGGGACCGTTGGCCCGTGACCTGTCCGTCGCCTACGCGGCCCGGTCCGAGGGACGTACGCCGGGGTGGGAGCCGTTGCCGGTCCAGTACGTCGACTACACCCTCTGGCAGCACGGCCTGCTCGGCGGCGAAGGAGACCAGGAGAGCCTCCTGGCCCGGCAGGTGACGTACTGGCGGAAGTCGCTCGCGGGGATTCCGCAGGAGCTGGAGCTGCCGGTGGACCGGCCGCGTCCGCTGGCGGCGACGCACCAGGGCCATGCGGTGGCGCTGGAGGTGACCGCCGAGGTGCACGCACGGTTGGCCGCGTTGGCGCGTGAGCAGGGCGTCACGTTGTTCATGGTGGTTCAGGCCGCCTTGGCGGTGCTGTTGTCGCGGCTGGGCGCGGGGGAGGACATCCCGGTCGGCACGGCGGTGGCAGGGCGGACCGACCAGGCGCTGGACGACCTCGTCGGCTTCTTCGTCAACACCCTGGTGCTGCGCACCGATGTGTCAGGTGACCCGACCTTCGCCGGTCTGCTGGAGGGGGTGCGGGAGACCGGCTTGGCGGCTCTGGAGCATCAGGATGTGCCGTTCGAGCGGTTGGTGGAACTGCTGGCTCCGGACCGGTCGATGTCCCGGCACCCGCTCTTCCAGGTCATGCTCACCGTGCAGAACCTTGACCGGACGGCCCTCGAGATGGCCGGCCTCCAGGTGGCGCCGATGCCCGCCGGCCCTGCGCCGGCGAAGTTCGATCTGGACGTGGCGGTCGGTGAGGTGGTCGACGGGCTCGGCCGCCCGCTGGGATTGCGGGGGTCGGTGACCGGGGCCGCGGACCTGTTCGACGCGGAGACGGTCGCGTCGCTCACCGGCCGCCTGGTGAGAGTACTGGAAGCGGTGGCCGCCGATGCCGACGTGCGGGTGAGCCAGGTGCCGGTGCTGTCGGACGCCGAGCGGCATCAGGTGGTGGCGGGCTGGAACGACACGGCGGTGCCGGTGGCTGAGGCGACCTGGCCGGTGCTGTTCGCGCAGCGGTTGGATGAGGATCCGGGTGCGGTGGCGGTCGTCTGTGGGGATGAGCAGCTGACGTACGCGGAGGTGAACGAGCGCGCGACACGCCTGGCGGAGACATTGACGGACCTGGGGGTGGGTCCCGAGTCGATGGTGGCCGTGGTGATGCCGCGGTCGGCGGACGTGGTCGCGGCGGTGGTCGGGGTGTGGCAGGCGGGGGCCGCGTACCTGTTCGTCGATCCCGCGCTCCCGGCCGAGCGGGCGGCGGCGATGCTGGCGGACGCGGGACCGGCGTGTGTGGTGATCGGCAGCGGTCCGACGGAGACACTCCCTGTGGGCATCTCCGTACCGGTACTGCGGATGGACGAGCTCGGGGAGGCGACGGAAGCGGCCAGGGAGCCGGTGGCGGGACAGCCCGGTGCGGCGGCGTACGTGATGTACACCTCGGGGTCCACCGGACGGCCGAAGGGCGTGGTGGTCTCACACGCGGCCGTCGTCCATCTGGTCGCGGCCTTGGGCCCGGTGACCGCAGTCGGACCGGGAACGGGGATGCTCCAGTTCGCGTCGTTCGGCTTCGACGGCTCGGTGCTGGACCTGGCGGTGACGCTGGCGTCGGGCGGCCGGCTGGTGGTGGCGACCACGGCGGAGCGCGGCGATCCCGCGCTGCTGGCGGCGACGCTGAACAGGGCGGACGTGACGGTGGCGAGCGTGGTCCCCTCTCTGCTGGCCGTCATGGATCCCGACGCGGTGCGGAGCCTGGAACGCGTCCTGGTGGGCGGCGAGTTGCTCACCGGCGACCTGGCACGGGTGTGGGCCGACCGCCTGGACCTGGTGAACACGTACGGGCCGACCGAGGCGACGGTCATGGTCACCACCACGTCCGTGGAGCGCGATCCCGTGACAGCCCCGCCGGTCGGCAGGCCGGTGGCGAACATGCACGTCTATGTGCTGGACCGTTGGCTGCGGCCGGTACCGCCGGGAGTGGCCGGGGAACTGTACGTGGCAGGGGCTGGGCTGGCCCGTGGCTACCAGGCTCAGCCGGCCTTGACGGCGGAGCGGTTCGTGGCGTGTCCGTTCGGGGCGCCGGGTGAGCGGATGTACCGGACCGGGGACCTGGTCCGGTGGACTGCCGACGGTCAGCTGGTGTTCGTCGGGCGGACGGATGATCAGGTGAAGATCCGTGGCTTCCGTGTTGAGCCGGGTGAGGTCGAGGCGGCGGTGACCGCTCACCCGGGGGTGGCTCAGGCGGTGGTCGTCGCTCGTGAGGATGTGCCTGGTGACAGGCGGTTGGTCGCCTATGTGGTGCCGGTGGAGGAGAGCGGGAGTGCCGGTGATCTGACCGCGGGGGTCCGGGCGTTCGCCGCTGAGCGGGTGCCGGAGTACATGGTGCCGTCGGCGGTGGTGGTGCTGGATGCGTTGCCGTTGTCGGTGAACGGGAAGGTGGACCGGGCGGCGCTTCCGGCTCCCGAGTCTGCGGTGGCTGGTGGTGGGCGCGGGCCTGCCACGGTGTCGGAAGAGATCGTGTGTGAGGTGTTCGCCGAGGTTCTGAACCTGGAGCGGGTGGGGGCGGAGGGCAACTTCTTCGAGTTGGGTGGTCATTCGCTGCTGGCGGTGTCATTGGTGCAGCGGTTGCGTGAGCGCGGACTGAGCGTGTCGGTGCGGGCGTTGTTCGAGTCGCCGACGCCGGCCGGGGTGGCCGCGGCCGGTGACGGCGGCGGTGTGGTCGAGGTGCCGCCGAACGGTATTCCGGCTGGTGCGCGGCACATCACGCCGGAGATGCTGCCGCTGGTGGATCTGACGGCCGCGCAGGTCGAGTTGGTGTGTGCGTCGGTCGAGGGCGGCGCGGCGAACGTGGCGGACGTGTATCCGCTGGCTCCGTTGCAGGAGGGCATCTTCTTCCACCACCTGCTGGCCGGTCCCGGTGCCGCGGATGTGTACCTGGCACCGATGACGCTGGCCTTCGACGGCCGCCGGCGCCTGGACGACTTCCTGTCGGCGTTGCAACAGGTCGTGGACCGGCACGACATCTACCGCACCGCGCTGGTGTGGGAGGGCTTGCCCGAGCCGGTGCAGGTGGTACGGCGTCACGTGGTCGTGCCGGTCACCGAAGTGGTCCTGCCGGAGAGCGAGGACCCGGCGGCCGAGCTGCTCGCTGTGGCGGGTTCGTGGCTGGACCTGCGCCAGGCGCCGTTGCTGCGCGTGCATGTGGCGCAGGAGCCGGAGAGCGGGCGGTGGTTGGCGTTGGTACAGGTGCATCACTTGCTCCAGGACCACACGGCGCTGGACGTGGTGATGTCTGAGGTCGCCGCGTTCATGACGGGCCACGACGACGAGTTGCCGGCGCCGCTGCCGTTCCGTGATTTCGTCGCTCAGGCGCGGCTCGGAGTGTCTCGTGAGGAGCATGAGGAGTATTTCGCGGGTTTGCTGGGCGATGTCACGGAGCCGACGTTGCCGTTTGGTCTGGCTGATGCGCGTGGTGATGGTTCTGGTTTGCGGCAGGCGCGGTTGATGTTGGGGGAGGGGTTGGCGGAGGGGGTGCGGGTGCGGGCGCGTGAGTTGGGGGTGAGTCCGGCGACGTTGTTCCATGTGGCGTGGGCGAGGGTGGTGGCGGGTCTGTCCGGGCGCTCGGACGTGGTGTTCGGGACGGTGCTGTTGGGTCGGATGACTGGTGGGCGGGGTGCGGAGCGGGTTGCGGGTCCGTTCATGAACACCTTGCCGGTGCGGCTGGATGTCGGGGCTCATGACGCTGTTGAGGCCGTGCGGGTGATGCAGTCCCAACTGGCCGGGCTCCTGGTGCACGAGCACGCGCCGCTGGTGTTGGCGCAGCAGGCCAGCGGTGTACCCGCGCCGGCTCCGCTGTTCACCGCCCTGTTCAACTACCGCCACGGTGGGCGCGCCAATGACACCGGCAGGCCGGTCGGCGGCCAGGGGATGCGCATGTTCCTGGCTCAGGAGCGTACGAACTATCCGTTGGCTGTGGCGGTTGATGATGTGGGGGTTGGGTTCGGGGTGACGGTGGATGTGGTGGATCCGGGGGATGCGGGGGTGGTGTGTGGTCTGTTGGAGGCTGCGGTGGAGGGGTTGGTGGCTGCGTTGGGTGGGGTGGGGTCTGGGGTGGCGTTGGGTGGGTTGGGGGTGTTGTCGGAGGAGTTGTGTCGGCGGATGGTGTCGGAGTGGAATGACTCGGGGTCGGTGGCGGGGGTGTGGGTGCCGGATGTGTTTGCGGAGCAGGTGGCGCGTGATCCGGGTGCGTTGGCGGTGGTGTGTGGGGATGAGGAGGTGACGTACGGGGAGTTGGATGATCGTGCGTCGCGGCTGGCGGGGGTGTTGGTGGAGCGTGGGGTGGGGCTGGAGTCGGTGGTGGGGGTGATGCTGGAGCGGTCGGTGGAACTGGTCGTGGCGTTGCTGGCGGTGTTGAAGGCGGGCGGTGCCTATCTGCCGCTGGATCCGTCGTATCCCGCTGAGCGGGTGGAATTCATGCTGGCGGATGCGGGACCGGTGTGTGTGGTGACGTCCGGGGCTCTGGCGCCTGAGGCTCCGTCGGGGGTTGGTGTGCCCGTGGTGTGTGTGGACGATCCGGCTGTGGCGGGAGCGGCGAAGTGGAGGGGCTCTCGTTCGGGCGGTCCCGGTAACGCGGCGTATGTCATCTACACGTCGGGGTCGACGGGGGTGCCGAAGGGTGTGGTGGTGTCGCATGGGGGGTTTGGGGGTTTGGTAGCGGGTCATCGGGGGTTGTTGGGTGTGGGGCCGGGGTGTCGGGTGGGGCAGTTTGCGTCGCCGAGTTTTGACACGTTCGGGTGGGAGTGGTCGATGGCGTTGTTGACGGGGGCGGTGTTGGTGGTGGTGCCGGAGGAGGTGCGGTTGGGTGTGGGGTTGGGGGAGTTTCTGGGTCGTGAGGGGGTGACGCATG
>NZ_JBHXSK010000107.1:0-13078 GCF_042716195.1 Streptomyces sp. NPDC058683 | reverse complement strand
TCGAGTAACCGATGCGCCAGCCGCCCTTTCGCTTGCGTCAGGCAGCCTCGAACGCCCGCCGGATCAGCGGTGCCGCTTTCTCCAGGTCAGCCGCCGAAGCGAGGCGTACCTCCAGGGCGCCAGTCCCGAGATGGCCGATGCCGCGCATGTCCCGGGTGAAGCCGTCCTCCAGCGTGACGGTGTCCGGGTCGAGTCTGAGGTAGATCAGGATCGCCTCGTGCTTCGGGCGGAAGATCACCGACGCCACGTTCACCAGCCGCCGGTAGGCGATGTAGTGCCGAAGGGGCGCCACCTCGACCTCACCCCACGCTGTGAGAGCGTCGTCCAGCTCCGCGTACAAGTCCCGTAGGCAATCTGGGACAAGGCTGGGCCTCGTCGACGAGGGAACCACCGAGGTCGCTGGCATGCTGTCGGCCGCTGCGTCGCGTTCCTGGTTCCGCCGAGACGAAACGGTGCTCGGCGAACCGGGCGAGGAGTCCACGAGCAGCAGGCTCAGCAGGTCGCCCTCGAAAACGCGATAGCGCACCAAGTCGATTCGCTGGGGCAGTCGTTGTACGGCCACGCGATCGTGATGGGAGAAGCTGGCAGCGATGCAGACCATCCGCGGCCGACGCCAGTCGATGGACTCGGCGGCCTCCGGTCCCAACACTTTCCTGGCGAGCGCCTCGATTTCATGGTGTGCCGACTCCAGCCAGGACAGGTAGGAGACGGCCTGCGACAGCACGCCGCTGTCGGAGCCCTTTTTGTATTCGATCACCACCGGGCTGCCGTTCTCGTCCAGCCCCAGGGTGTCGATCCGGCCCCGGTGCCACGGACCGGTCGGGTACTCCGACGCCAGGAACCGGATGCTGAGCATCTGCTCCAGGCCGGCCTCGACCCGCCGCTGCAGCTCCACCTCCAGCGCCACCGTCGAGCCCCGCAGCTCGATGTCCCGGCCATCGACATCCAGCCGGAACAGCTTCAGGTCGGTCACCTGTGTCCCCCTCCCACGATCATTACGGCAGGAGCAATCGAAAGCGACGTACAGGTATTCCGGGTCCCGGGCGTCAAGCAGTTCGGGACTATCCCGGCGGGTGCGGGGAGCAGACCAAGACCTCGGGTTCTGACCCCGCCCACCTGGGCATCTCAATGGCCGTTGACAAGCGGGCCAGCTCGGCGACCTTGGCGCCGCCCTTGGTGGGAACATCTCCGCGGGTGCGGGGAGCAGGGCGACAGGTAACGGCCCATGATGCTCTCGGTGGGAACATCCCCGCGGGTGCGGGGAGCAGGTGACGGCGCTCCCGTGGGCGTGCATCACGGCGGGAACATCCCCGCGGGTGCGGGGAGCAGCGTGGGACGCGATCCGCGCTCGCCACAAGGGCGGGAACATCCCCGCGGGTGCGGGGAGCAGAACAGCGCGCCGGCCGCCAACGAGGTCATGAAGGGAACATCCCCGCGGGTGCGGGGAGCAGCGGTGCGGCCGGCGGCTGCTCCGGCGTCTTCTGGGAACATCCCCGCGGGTGCGGGGAGCAGTTCTCGGTCCTCGGAACACGCAAGGGCTACCGGGGAACATCCCCGCGGGTGCGGGGAGCAGGACGAACCCGAGGGGCGGCATGCCGTCCCAGCGGGAACATCCCCGCGGGTGCGGGGAGCAGTCAGCTGGTCGGTCTGGTCCTGCTGCGGGGTGGGGAACATCCCCGCGGGTGCGGGGAGCAGCCGACCTGAGAGAGCAGATCGACATGACCGAGGGGAACATCCCCGCGGGTGCGGGGAGCAGCGCAGGGCCTGTTTCCCGAAGAACATCGCGAGGGGAACATCCCCGCGGGTGCGGGGAGCAGGTTCCTCACGCGGATCTCGCGGGAAATCGGCCAGGGAACATCCCCGCGGGTGCGGGGAGCAGCGCTACGGCGCCGCGCTCTCGCACTATGGCGAGGGAACATCCCCGCGGGTGCGGGGAGCAGTCCCCACGGTGGTCCCGGCTCTCACCCCGGTCGGGAACATCCCCGCGGGTGCGGGGAGCAGGGCGCGTCCGAACAGTCGCTTCCGTCATGCCAGGGAACATCCCCGCGGGTGCGGGGAGCAGTTGGTGTGGCCGCAGATGCAGACGGTGCGCGGGGGAACATCCCCGCGGGTGCGGGGAGCAGGGATTCAAGGTTTGCAGGACATCGAGCATCCTGGAACATCCCCGCGGGTGCGGGGAGCAGGGTCGGACAGGAGCCGGCCCCGCCGTACCCCTGTGGAACATCCCCGCGGGTGCGGGGAGCAGGTCACCGGCCAGTGCTCCGTGTGCAGCGGCCGGGGAACATCCCCGCGGGTGCGGGGAGCAGAGACCCGGCGTGGCTTCCGGGTTTGGCGACTCGGGAACATCCCCGCGGGTGCGGGGAGCAGACCACGCCCAAGCCGCGCACCGAGCTGGTGGAGGGAACATCCCCGCGGGTGCGGGGAGCAGGATCGTGAATTCACGGCCGATCTCTTCCTGGAGGGAACATCCCCGCGGGTGCGGGGAGCAGGGCCGGGTCGTCCACGGTGACGAAGTCGAGTTGGGAACATCCCCGCGGGTGCGGGGAGCAGGACCGTGGCGGCCCCGTTCCCGAACATCGACGGGGAACATCCCCGCGGGTGCGGGGAGCAGAAGCTGTCCGACACGGTCACCGTGAACGTGTCGGGAACATCCCCGCGGGTGCGGGGAGCAGGCCGACTTCAGCGTCCTGCCGCAGCGGAGGCAGGGAACATCCCCGCGGGTGCGGGGAGCAGACATCCAGGCCGATCGCCAGGAGGCGGTCAGCGGGAACATCCCCGCGGGTGCGGGGAGCAGGGCCGGGACCGTTCATCGTCAACGGGGCCGTCGGGAACATCCCCGCGGGTGCGGGGAGCAGAGCCTGCCCTCGTTGACGAGGTCGCTGAGGGCGGGAACATCCCCGCGGGTGCGGGGAGCAGGCGACCTTGTTCCAGACGCCGACGATGCCGCCGGGAACATCCCCGCGGGTGCGGGGAGCAGTTGAAGATGACCGGCCTGCTGTTCTGCCGGAGGGGAACATCCCCGCGGGTGCGGGGAGCAGTGCAGCGTTGGCAGTGGACGGGCTGGCCCCAGGGGAACATCCCCGCGGGTGCGGGGAGCAGCATTGAGGATTCACTGAATGAGTCACTGAATCGGGAACATCCCCGCGGGTGCGGGGAGCAGCCCTCCGGCGGCGCAGGCGCAGGCTCCGGACCGGGAACATCCCCGCGGGTGCGGGGAGCAGACTGTCTGACCTGCTGGTCTAGGGTTAGGGCGGCGCGGTTTCACATACTTTCGCCGATCTCGACAAAGGGTGCATTTCGCGCTTATCTCTTTCCGGGGTGGGTGCTTATAGCGCCTGGCGGGGGCTGGATAGCTCCATCGGCTGCAGATCGAGTCCGATTCCTCAATTTGGCCTGCTGGGTGTTGGTTTGCGTGTAGGTATCTTGCATGACCAGTGGGGGTGTTTTCGGTTGCGGACTGTTGTCGCGGCTTCAGGTGCCGGCGCGGTCGGTATGGGCGAAGCATGACCGTGATGCTGACGGATGGTTGCCCTTGTGGCGGCACATGGAGGACAGCGCTGCCGTTGCCGGTCTTCTGTGGGACGAGTGGCTGCCGTTCGGTGTGAGGCGGTTGATTGCTGAGGCGTTGCCCGGTGGGGAGGGGGACGGGCGCAGGCTTGTTGTGTGGCTTGCGGGTGTGCATGACATTGGTAAGGCGACGCCGGCGTTCGCCTGTCAGGTCGATCAACTCGCCGATGTCATGCGGGAGAAGGGTCTGGAGATGCGGTCCCGTCAGGCGATGGGGCCGGATCGGCGACTGGCACCGCACGGGCTGGCTGGTCAGGTGTTGCTGGGGGAGTGGTTGGAGGAGCGTCACGGGTGGGCGGCCAGGCAGACTGGGCAGTTCACTGTGGCGGTGGGTGGGCATCATGGGGTGCCGCCGGAGAACGGTCAGATCAAGGCCCTGTACGACCATGAGGAGTTGCTGCGTACTCCTGGCCGTAGCAGTGGGGTGTGGCGGCAGGTGCAGACGGAGCTGCTCGACGCGTGCGCGGGGTGCTTCGGCGTGGGGGATCGGCTCCAGGCGTGGCGGGAGGTGAGACTGCCGCAGCCCGTGCAGGTGTTGCTGACCGCGCTGGTCATCGTCTCCGACTGGATTGCCAGTAATCCGGACCTCTTCCCGTACTTCCCGGATGCCGCGTCGCGTGGCAGTGAGGAGCGGCTGGCGGCGGCGTGGCGGGGGTTGGATCTCCCGGCGCCGTGGCGGGCGGCAGAGCCTGCCGGGGATGCGCAGGAGCTGTTCGTGTCCCGGTTCGGGCTTCCGCAGGGGGCGAGGGTCCGGCCGGTTCAGGAGGCGGCGCTGGCGTTGGCCCGGGAGATGGAGGCGCCCGGGCTGATGGTCGTCGAGGCTCCGATGGGGGAGGGGAAGACGGAGGCGGCGCTCGCTGTGGCCGAGGTCTTCGCGGCGCGTTCGGGTGCGGGCGGTGTGTTCTTCGCGCTGCCGACGATGGCGACGGGCAATGCGATGTTCCCGCGGCTGCTGGAGTGGCTGAAGCGGCTGCCGGACGACGACAGTCGCCGTCACTCTGTGCACCTTGTGCATTCGAAGGCGGCTCTGAATGAGGACTTCGCCGGGTTGCTGGCCCGTGGCGGGCAGGTGACGGCGGTCGATGTGGATGCCGCCGCGCCTGTGTCCGGGCGGCTGGGTGAGGCGACGCGGTCCGCGGGCGCCGAGCTGGTGGCTCACACCTGGCTGCGGGGCCGTAAGAGGGCGATGCTGGCGTCGTTCGTGGCCGGTACCGTCGACCAGCTGCTGTTCGCCGGGCTTAAGAGCCGACATCTGGCGCTGCGTCATCTGGCGGTGGCGGGCAAGGTTGTTGTGATCGACGAGGCGCACGCCTACGACACATACATGAGCGTCTACCTGGACCGGGTGCTGGCCTGGCTGGGCGCCTACCGGGTTCCCGTGGTCGTTCTTTCTGCGACCCTGCCTGCTGCGCGTCGGCGTCAGCTGGTCGAGGCGTATTCCGGGGTGGCCGGCACGCAGGCCGACAGCGCTCCGGCAGACGGGGAGTATCCGCTGCTCACCGTTGTCGCGCCGGGCGGTAGGCCCGTGGTGCGCCAGCCGGCTGCTTCGGCCCGGTGCACGGATGTCCGGGTCGAGCGCCTTGCGGACGGTCTGGATGTTCTGGCCGACCGGCTGGAGACGGAGCTGGCCGGCGGCGGGTGTGTCCTGGTCGTCCGCAATACGGTCAAGCGAGTGCTGGAGACGGCCCGTGTGCTGAGGGAGAGGTTCGGCGACGGGAACGTCAGCGTGGCGCAGTCGTGTTTCGTGGACGTCGACCGGGCGGCCAAGGACCGTGACCTGCTGAGGCGGTTCGGTCCGCCGGACAAGGCGACGGGGCGGCCTTCGGGCCGGCACATCGTGGTGGCCAGCCAGGTAGCCGAGCAGTCCCTGGACGTGGACTTCGATCTCCTCGTCAGCGACCTGTGCCCGGTGGACCTGCTGCTGCAGCGGATGGGCCGACTACACCGTCACCAGCGCGGGGAGGGCCAGAGCGAGCGGCCCGCGCGGCTGCGTGCGCCACGGTGCCTGCTGACCGGCGCCGACTGGGAGGCGGACGTGCCAGTCCCGGTGCGCGGATCGGTCGCGGTATACGGCGCGTATGCGCTGCTGCGGTCGGCCGCGGTGCTGCTGCCCCATCTCGACGGCGAGCCGCAGCGCCCCGTGCGGCTGCCCGCTGACATCAGCCCGCTCGTCCAGGGCGCGTACGCCGAGGCTCCGGTCGGGCCGGAGCATTGGGCGCCGGCGCTGGAGGAAGCTAGGGCGCGGTTTGAGCGGCACCGGGCCGACCAGGCCGAGCGGGCGGCTGTGTTCCGCCTCGGTGAAGTCGGCCGTCCCGGCAGGGCGTTGTTCGGCTGGGTAGCGGCCGGGGTGGGCGATGCCGACGACACCCGCACTGGGCGGGCCCAGGTCCGCGACAGCCGGGAGAGCCTGGAAGTCGTCGTCATGCAGCGGCGTGCCGATGGCACTCTCGCCACTCTCCCGTGGCTGGAAGCAGACAAGCGGGGCCGTCGGCGCGGGGGACTTGAGCTGCCGCAGGATCAGGTGCCCACGTCGTTCGCTGCTAGGGCGGCGGCGAGTTGCGGGCTGCGGCTGCCCATCCAGTTCTCCTACGCCGAGACCCTCGACAAGGCCATCGCGGAACTGGAGCAGCTGTACGTGCCCGCATGGCAGGGCAAGAACAGCCCGTGGCTGGCTGACCAGCTGATACTCGCGCTCGATGAGGATTGTCAGACCCTGCTGGCAGGCTATGCGCTCCACTACAGCCCTTCCGACGGCTTGGAGGTGACCCGTGACGGAACCGGCTGGTGATAGCACGGCCCATGTCCCGTTATTCGACCTGACCACCGAGCCGTGGATCGGGGTCCTGAAATGTGACGGCTTGCAGGAGGAGCTGTCGCTGCGTCAGGTCTTCGCTCAGGCGGCCGAGGTGCGGCGCCTCGCGGGAGACCTGCCCACCCAGGAGTTCGCGTTGCTGCGCCTGCTGCTGGCCATCGCCCACGACGCCCTCGACGGCCCCCGCGATGTCGAGTCCTGGGGTGAACTGTGGGCCGACCCGCGGTGCTTCGCGCCGGTCGGTGCCTATCTGGACACGCACCGCGAGCGCTTCGACCTCTTCCACCCGGCCGCCCCGTTCTTCCAGACCGCTGGGCTGCGGACGGCGAAGGATGAGGTCTCCTCTCTCAACCGGATCGTGGCCGACGTGCCCAACGGGGAGCCCTTCTTCACCGCCCGGATGCCCACCGTCGAACGGCTCACCTTCGCCGAGGCGGCCCGCTGGGTCGTCCACGCCCACGCCTACGACACGTCCGGGATCAAGTCCGGTGCGGTGGGCGATGACCGGGTCAAGGGCGGCAAGGTGTATCCGCTGGGAACGGGATGGGCCGGCGGCCTGGGCGGCGTCTTCGCGGAAGGCGACACCCTGCGCGAGACGCTGCTGCTGAACCTGGTGGCCGCCGACACCGACGCCCTGGAGTTCGCGGCGGACGACCGGCCGGCCTGGCGGCGTGAACCGTGCCCTCCTGGCGGATCCGAACGTACGCCGACTGGGCTGCGCGATCTGTACACATGGCAGTCGCGCCGACTGCGCCTCCACCACGACGAGGACGCGGTCACGGGCGTCGTTCTCGGCTACGGAGACCCGCTCGCGTCCCGGAACATGCACCGTCGTGAGCCGATGACCGCGTGGCGGCGCAGCCTGGCGCAGGAGAAGAAGCTGCGTCAGTCGCCGGTCTACCTGCCTCGCGAGCACGATCCGGCCCGCTCGGCGTGGCGGGGCATCGCCTCCCTCGTCGCGGACCGGTCGGATACGGATACGGTGCAGGGCGCGGAGGCAGCCGCCTACCTGCGGCCCAGGCTCCTGGAGTGGATCGCCCGCCTGGTCACCGAGGGGGAACTGCCGCGGGGCTTCCTGATCCGGGCCCGGATCGTCGGCGCCAAGTACGGGACGCAACAGTCCGTGATCGATGAGGTGGTCGACGACCAACTCGCCATGCCAGTTGTGCTGCTTCACCGCCAGGACCGTACGTGTGCCCGGCAGGCGATCGGAGCTGCCGAGGACGCTGACCTTGCGGTGCGGGCGCTGGGCGATCTGGCCACCGATCTGGCCCGTGCGGCCGGAACCGAGGGTGAGGGGGCACGATCGGCAGCACGTGAACTCGGGTTCACCGCACTGGAGAACCCCTACCGCACCTGGATCGCCGCCCTGGCGGACGCCGGTGACCCGTTCGAGGGCCGCCGTCGATGGCAGCGCGACGTACACGGAATCGTCGACGGTCTCGGCGACCGACTCATCGCACAGGCGGGGGATGCCGCCTGGCAGGGCAGGACCGTCACTGACAAGAAGGGCGCTCTGTGGCTCAATGCGGGTCTGGCCGACAAGTGGTTCCGCGGCCGGCTGGCCAAGGCTCTGGGCCGCCCATCGGAGTTCGGTGAGCGAGACGACGCAGGCACACCTCTGTCAGGTCCGCCCGGCCGTCATGAGTCCGACCCGTCCGCGACCGACCCGAAGGTACCCGCATGACCACCATCACAGCCCCGCCGACCGCTCGCTCACGGATCGCCGAACTCGCCGCCGCGCAGATCAAGCCGTGGCAGGACGGCTACCTCAGGGACAGGCCGAAGGATGTCGCAGTGCTGGCCCGTCTGCGCCGTGGCGCAGGCCGCGATGCCGCCGATCTGCCCGACCTGTGGGAGCTGGTCGACACTTCCCCCCTGCAAGCCCGCCTGGAAGGCGTGCGGCCGCTCGGCGAGGAGGAACTCGTACGTGCGGAGGACGCCCTGCACGCGGCCCTCACGCTCTGGGCGCTGCACCAGCAGTCCCGCGGCGCGCCCATGCACCGCCCCCACACGTACAAACGGCCGGCCGGACTGGGTGCGGCTGTGCGGCGTCTCATGCCGCCGGACGGCGTCGACGAGCCCGTCCGCAAGCGCCTGGTGCGAGCCGGCACCGCCCCCGACCTGACCAGCCTGTCCCAGCGGCTGCGCGACTTGATCGTCCTGCTGCGCCGCGCGGACATCCCCCTCGACTACGGCCTGCTCGCTGGACAGCTCTACACCTGGCAGTGGCCCGGTGGCGCCGACACCGTCCGCCGCGAGTGGGGCCGCTCCTTCCACTCCTGGCAGGAACCGGCCGCACAAACCACCGGCCAGAGCCTCGACGACACCGCCGCCGGCCTCGACGACAGCGACAAGGACGCCTCGTGAACCGCATCTTCCTGGACGTGCACGCCCTGCAGACCGTCCCGCCCAGCAACCTCAACCGTGACGACACGGGCGCGCCGAAGACGGCCGTGTACGGCGGTGTCCCGCGTGCCCGCGTCTCCAGTCAGGCGTGGAAGCGGGCCACCCGCACGTACTTCGACGACGAGCGCCTGCTCGATCCGAGCGAACTCGGCGTGCGGACCAAGAAGGTCGTGGAGCTGCTCGCCAGGCGCATCACCGAGCTCGCCCCCTCCCTCGGCACGGACACGGCCCTCACCCTCGCCGACGAGACGGTCAAGGCGACTGGGCTGAAGACCGAGGTGCCCAAGCGGAAGGCCGACGCCGCCAAGGAGTCTGGGGACACCCCGGCGCCGGAGGCGAAGTACCTGGTCTTCCTCAGCGCCCGCCAGCTCGACGGCCTCGCCCGCCTCGCCGTCGACGGCGCCGCCGACATCACGGCCTTCCTCAAGGAGAAGACGAACAAGGAGAAGGCCAAGGAGATCGCGGACAGCCGCCACTCCGTCGACATCGCCCTCTTTGGCCGGATGGTCGCCGACGCCGCCGACTTCAACGTCGACGGCGCCGTCCAGGTCGCCCATGCCATCAGCGTGCACCGGGTGGAGAACGAGTCCGACTACTACACGGCCGTCGACGACGAGAACACCGAGGAGGAGACCGGAGCCGGGATGATCGGCACCGTCGACTTCAACTCCGCCACCCTCTACCGCTACGCCGCCCTCGGCGTCCACCAGCTCGCCGCCAACCTCGGCCAGGGCCTGCGCGAGGACGAGCCGAGGACCGAGCCGGTACGCCGTGCGGTCGAGGCGTTCGTGCACAGCTTCGTCGCCTCACTGCCGACGGGCAAGATCAACACCTTCGGGCACCACACCCTGCCCGACGCGGTCGTGGTCAAGCTGCGCACCACGCGCCCGATCAGCTTCGTCGCCGCCTTCGAAGAACCCGTCCGTGGCGACCAGGGCGGCCACGTCCGGGAGGCGTCCGATCGCCTTGCCGCTTACGTCCCGGACATCGAACGCGCCTACGGCGACCAGGACTCCACCCTCAGCTGGGTCCTGCGCGTCGGCCCCAACACCCTCAAACTCGCCGGCCTCGGCACCGAGTCCGACACCCTGGGCGATCTTGTCACCGCCGTGGGCCAAGCTGTCGCCGGACACCTGGGCAAGCCCGCATGAGCGGCGTGCTCGCCCTGCGGCTGGCCGGCCCTCTGCAGTCCTGGGGGGCCTCCTCCCGCTTCACCCGCCGTACCACCGAGTCCGCCCCCACCAAGAGCGGAGTCATCGGCCTACTCGCGGCCGCGGCAGGCATCGAACGTGGTGACGACACGGCACTCGCGCCCCTGGCGGCCCTGCGGTTCGGCGTCCGGATCGACCAACCCGGCACCCGCATCCGGGACTTCCACACCGCGCACCACGCCGTCACCGGCAAATCCATGCCGCTGTCGGAACGCTTCTACCTCGCCGACGCCGTCTTCGTCGCCGCCCTCGAAGGCGAGCACACCCTGCTCACCGATCTGCATGCCGCGCTGAAATCCCCGGTCTACCTGCCGTTCCTCGGCCGCCGCTCCTGCCCGCCTGCCGCACCGCTCGAACTGGGCCTGTACGAGGACGCCTGCCTGGAACGTGTACTCCGAGAGGTGCCGTGGCAGGCGTCCGCCTGGTACCGCAAGCAGCACCGCTTCCGTCCGGAGGAAGGACTGACGGTGCTCTGGGAGGCGGCAGCCGACCAGCAGGGCGGTGCCGACACGCTGCGCGACCAGCCGCTCAGCTTCGCCGCCGCACACCGCCGCCACGCCCTGCGCACCGTCGTCACCACCAAAGTGCCGGTGCCCGGCGCCGTCGCGGCCGGCGCCCCGCGGCATGACCCGTTCGATGCTCTGGAGGATGAGAGCAGCTGATGTTCCTCTCCCGCTTCCGCCTGAACACCGCCCGTCCCGGCGCCCGCCGACTGCTGTCCTCGCCGCAGGCCCTGCACGCAGCCGTCATGTCCTCGTTCCCCGGCCTGCTGCCCACGGACGTCCCCACACCGGACGCGCCACGGGTGCTGTGGCGCCTGGACCACCAGGCCCGCGCCGAGGTGCTGCTGTACATCGTCAGCCCCGACCGCCCGGACCTCACCCACCTCGTCGAGCAGGCCGGCTGGCCGGCGGCAGCCGCAGCCGACCCCCACACCCCCGGCTGGCAGACCAGGCCCTACACCCCGTTCCTCGACAAGCTCTCCACAGGCGACCGCTGGGCCTTCCGGCTGACCGCCAACCCGGTCCACACCATCCGCCGCACCCCCAACGAGCCCCGCAAGATCACCGCCCACCTCACCCCCGTCCACCAGACGGCATGGCTGATCGAGCGCCAGAAGCGCAGCGGCTTCCGCATCCTGGAGAAGGCCGACGACAAACGTCTCCTGCCCAGCGGCACGACCTACCAGGGCAAACACGAACACCACGGCGACCGCTACGAGCTGTCCATCCGCGACCACAACAATCGCTCCTTCGACAAACGGCGCACAGACGAGGGCAGGAAGAGCAAACCCGTCACCCTCGTCGCCGTCACCTTCGACGGCCGGCTCGAAGTCACCGACCCCGCGGCCCTGCGCCGCACCCTCACCCAGGGCATCGGCCGGGCCAAGGCCTACGGCTGCGGTCTGATCACCCTGGCACCCCTCACCCCACCCGCCCGGCAGACACCATGACCACAATCTCCCAGCACGCCGCACTGACACCGCGACAACTCACCCGCACCGGCGAGCGCATCTCCTTCATCTACCTGGAACGGTGCACCGTCCACCGGGACGCCAACGCCATCACCGCCCAGGACGCAGAAGGCACCACCCACATCCCCTCGGCGACCATCGGCACCCTCCTCCTCGGCCCCGGCACCCGCATCACCCACCAGGCGATGAGCGTGCTGGGAGAAACCGGCGCGGCCGTCTGCTGGGTCGGAGAACGAGGCGTGCGCTACTACGCCGCCGGCCGCGCCCTCACCCGCTCCTCAGCACTCATGGAAGCCCAAGCCCAGCAGTGGGCCAACACGCGCAGCCGCCTCGCCGTAGCCCGCGCGATGTACCGGCTGCGCTTCCCCGACGAAGACCCCGCCGGCCTGACCCGCCACGAACTCCTCGGCCGGGAAGGACGCCGCGTCAAAGACTGCTACCGCGCCCAGGCCGCCCGCACCGGCATCCGCTGGCGCGGCCGCCAGTACGCCCCCGGTGATTTCACTGCCGCCGACGCTGTCAACCAGGGCATCACCGCAGCAGCCCAGTGCCTGTACGGCATCGCCCACGCCGTCGTCACTTCGCTGGGCTGCAGCCCAGCCCTCGGCTTCGTCCACTCCGGACACGAACTGTCGTTCGTCCTCGACATCGCCGACCTCTACAAGACCGAGATCGGCATCCCACTCGCCTTCGACGTCGCCGCGCAGGACGAGGAGGACGTCGGCCCCCGCACCCGCCGCGCTCTGCGGGACCGCATCAACGAAACGTCCCTGCTGGAGCGCTGCGTCGACGACATCAAACACCTGCTGCTGCCAGCAGAAACCAGCCCGACCGACCCCGGCGGCGACCGGGACGTGGTCACCCTCCAAAGCGACAGCGGCCGCGAAGTCCCCTCCGGCTTCAACCACGACGACACCAGCGACTACGAACAGGTGGCCTGGTGACCGTCATCGTCCTCACCAACTGCCCCGCAGGACTCCGTGGCTTCCTCACCCGCTGGCTCCTGGAAATCTCCGCAGGCGTGTTCGTGGGCAACCCGTCAGCCCGCATCCGCGACGCACTCTGGCACGAGGTCCAGCAATACGCCGGCCAAGGACGCGCCCTGCTCGCCCACACCACCAACAACGAACAGGGTTTCACCTTCCGCACCCACGACCACGCATGGCACCCCGTCGACCACGACGGCGTCACCCTCATCCACCGCCCTGACACGAACCCCCCGTCCCCGCAGGCGCCCCAACCCGCCACGCCCCGTCCCGGATGGAGCAAGGCGGCTAAACGGCGGCGCTTCGGAAGAACATGAAGGGCACTGTGATGGATTTAGGTGAATTGCCGGTTCCAGTGAAAGTGCTTTGGAACCCGCCGCCTCGGAGGTAAACGCCCAGGTCAAGCAGTCTGCTCCCCGCGCCCGCGGGGATGCTCCCGACGCGGTGGCCGCGCTGGGCTTCCTGCTGGCCTGCTCCCCGCGCCCGCGGGGATGTTCCCCGGCCGGTCGGGGGGCTCCCTCCTCGGTCAGGCTGCTCCCCGCGCCCGCGGGGATGTTCCCTCCGCGGCCACCGCCTTCCAGGCGGACGGACCCTGCTCCCCGCGCCCGCGGGGATGTTC
>NZ_JBHXSK010000106.1:3573-14999 GCF_042716195.1 Streptomyces sp. NPDC058683 | reverse complement strand
TTCAAGGCCTACGGCACGACGAACCGCACAACAGGCTAGGAACCGGAAAGCCTCAACCGACGCACAACCGTCAAGCCTCATCTGACGCTAGACACCGCTGGCCTACGCGTCGAAGTCGTACTCCAGAATGTAAGAGGCCGCGTCCAAGGTCATCTCGTTGATCTCGACCGGGCGCCCTTCGTCCGCGAATGCGGTCCGGCAGATCAGGATGACGGGTGTGCCAGAGGAGATGCCCAACTGTGACGCCTCATCCTTCGAGGGCATGCGAGAGCGGATCTCCTCGCGGAAGTGCACGGGCTTGTAGCCGAGTTCGGCGAGGCGGGCATAAATCCCACCTGCCCCCGGATCCGCGTGCGTGATGGCGGAGCCTCCCACCACTGATGTGGGGAGGTAACTGGTCGCCAGCAGGACGGGCTTCCCATCCAGGACGTACCGCCGCCGACGGACGCACACCGTCTCCCCATCGGCAAGGTCGAGCACGCGCCCGATGTTCTCCAGGGCGGCTTCCTCCGACACTGCCACCTGGTCCACTTCAAGCGTGCGGTTCTCCGTGTCGGCCGCCCAGATGGACCGACCGCTACCCCACTGCTCCTCGGAAAGCCGCTGGATGCCCCGGCGACGCAAGGGTCGGAAGGACCGGACGAAGACGCCGGCGCCCTTGCGGGCCTCGGCTACGCCTTCGTCTTTGAGTACCCCCAGCGCCTGACGTGCCGTCATGCGGGCCACGCCGTGCGAGGCCATGAGCTCATTCTCTCCCGGAAGCCGATCACCGGGACCGTATTCGCCCGACTGGATCGCCTCGCGTAGGGAGTCTGCGATCCGCTGGTACTTCGGCCGACGGTCGTCGTCGGTGGTGGCCATTAGGAAGCCCTCCTCTCTTCTCTAGACAGCCTAGACCGTGTACTAGCACACGCGCTCTCCCGGTGAGCTAGTACACCGCCTTTTGCGGGTGATCACTCAACCCTCCCCGAAACCTCTCTAGACATCTCGCTTGACGGCATCTCTAGAGATGTGCTCCCATGGAGATGTCTAGAGAGGTCGCGCAAGGCGGCCTCCAGGAACGAGGGATTGGCCCATGCCGTCTTTCAAGATCGACCTTTCGACCGCGGTGGTGTTCGTGGCGACCGCGCCGGAACCCAAGATGGTCAACAAGAAGACCGGTGAGCGGGCCGTGGACCGGGAGACCAACGCGAGCCTGTCGACCGTGGGTCTGCTGGTCTCGGACGAGGGCGAGGGGAACCTCTACCAGGTGACCGTGCCGGAGACCGGTCTCCCGGAGGGTCTGGCGCCGGGTGTGCCGGTGCGGGTCGTCGGGCTGAAGGCTCGTGACTGGGAGAACACGTTCAACGGCGAGAAGCGGCACGGAATCTCGTTCCGCGCGGTCGCGATCACCTCGGCAGTCTGATCATGACCGATGTCATGCCCTGGCTCGAACTCGGTGGGTTAGCCGCGGGTGTCGGCGGGGTCGGCTACGCGAAGGTCCGCGCTCCGCGCGTGTACTGGTCGCTGGTCGGTCTGCCGGTCACCTGGGGCCGGTTCACCTGGACCTACCGGGACACGATGGAGGTGTGCGGGCTGACGGTCCAGCCGTCCGGCTTCCGCGCCTTCGTCAAGCGCAACCTGACCCACGCTGAGGTCCGTCCGGCCCCGCCGAAGGTCCGCCGGGTCCGCCCGACGCCGACCGGTCTGCGGGTCACCCTCCGGCTTCCCGCCGGCCTGGAGCCCGCGGACATCTCGGCAGCGACCGAACGCCTGCGTCACGCCTGGGGCGTCCACTCGGTCACCGTGGCGGAGACCAAGCCCGGCTATGTCGAGCTCCGGATGACCGGCTACGACGTGCTCAGCCGGGTGCGGATGCCGCGCAAGGCGCAGCCTCGTGATCTGGTCGTCCCGGTCGCGCTGCGGGAGGACGGCACGGTCTTCGAGCGGAACTACCGGCAGATCCCGCACAGCCTGACCCTGGGCGCGAACCAGTCCGGCAAGTCCATGTTCCAACGCAACCTGGTCAAGGGGCTTGCTCAGCTGCCGGTGGGGCTGGTCGGGATCGACTGCAAGCGCGGTGTCGAGCAGTCCCGTTACGCCCCGCGCCTGTCCGGCCTGGCCACCGACCGCGAGACTGCCGGGTACCTGGCCGACGCACTCGTACGGGAGATGGAAGACCGCTTCGACCTGCTCGCCCTCTACGGCGTCTCCGACCTGTGGGAACTGCCCGACGAGGTACGCCCGGTCCCGCTGGTCGTGCTCATCGACGAGGTGGCGGAACTCTTCCTGGTGACCTCCAAGAAGGAGGAAGCCGACCGCGACCACACCGTCATGCAACTGGTCCGCCTCGGCCAGATGGCCCGTGCGATCGGCATCTACCTGGAGGTCTGCGGGCAGCGCTTCGGCTCCGACCTCGGCAGGGGCGCTACCGCCCTGCGCGCCCAGCTCACCGGCCGCGTGGTGCACCGCGTCAACGACAAGCAGACCGCGGAGATGGGCCTGGGTGACATCGCCCCGGACGCGGTGGTCTCAGTGACCGGGATCCGGGCGGATCGCCCCGGGGTCGCGGTGGCCGGCGACGCGTCGGGCTACTGGTCCCGCATCCGCACCCCCGAGATCACCCCGGATCAAGCGAAGGCTGTCTGCCGGGAGTTCGCGCACCTGACCCCGGACCTGCCGTTCCTGGCCCCGTTCCGCCCGGTCGAACAGACCGTGATCCCGCCGATGCCGAGCGAACCGCCGCTCGTGGGCGCTCAGCCGGCCGGCGACTGACACACCCCTTGTTCCACGGTCGGCGCGACCGCTTCGCGCCAGGTCCCTACCCGCGCCATGCCAAAACCCGGAAGGAGATCACCAAATGGCCGCGACGAAGACCCCCGAGCCGACGCCCGCGCAGTGCTCCGTGTGCAAGGGCACCGGTGAGGTCTCCCGCACCGTCCTGGTCGGCCGCAAACGCCGCGCGGTCGGTCAGCAGACGGGGCTGTGCCTGAACTGCCTCGGCTCCGGCGAAGCCCCCACCGACCAGCCCTGAAGGAGGTGAAGACATGAAGCGCTCGATCCGTCCGGACGCCGTACTGGTGCAGGCCGTGATCGCGGGTGCGCTGTCCTTCGCCCACCTGCACGACCTGGCCCAAGCCGCCGGCCAGACCGGATGGAAGGCCTGGGCCTACCCGATCAGCGTTGACCTGCTCCTGGTCGCCGCGTGGCGCCGGCTGCGGGTCCAGCGGTCCCGGCTGGCCTGGTGCTGGTTCCTGGTCGCCCTGGTCGCCTCCCTCGGCGCGAACATCGCCACGGCCGGGTTCCTCGACATGGAACACCCGCCCGCCCTGCTGCGCCTGGGCGTCGCCGGCTGGCCCGCCCTGGCCTTCCTCGGCGGCACCCTCCTCGCCCACCAGCACACCGACCACACCCCGGACCCGGCACCCGCCCCGGACCCCGAGCCGCGCGCGGTGGTCGAAGTCGACCGCACCACGACGCCCGAACCGGCCCCCGGGATCCCCGAGCCGGAGCCGGTCCCGGCGCTGCCGAAGACCGCTGTGAGCGTGCCTCCGGCGCTGATCGACCACGCCCGCAAGGTCGCCACCGAGCACCGCACCCGCACCGGTACCGAGATCGACACCGCCACCCTGCGCGCCCGGCTCAGCATCCCGGAAGACCTCGCCGGCGCCATCGTCGCCCAACTCGCCTGACAGACAAGGAGATCCCTGTGCGCCCGTTCATCCGGTCGGCCCTGGAACAGGCCGCCGAACTCACCCGGAACAACCGCCTGGTCGACGGCTTCGCTCTCGGAGAGACCGCGATCAACCAGGCCAACGACGACGAACAGGACGAGGTCCGGCAGTGGCTCACCGACCACGCCGACGACTTCACCGGACGGGACGGCTGAGATGCGCCCGAACCGCTTCTACGACGTGATCCGTATCGGGCCCGTGCAGGTCGGCACGTTCAACAACGGCCGTGGCCAGACCAAGCACACCGCCGCGTGCACCGCGCCCGACTGCGGCTTTTCCACCGAGCACCACGACCGCTCGGCCGCCGAACTCGCCGCCCGCACCCACCGCTGCACCGTCTGAGCCGGAAGGAGACCGGTCCCATGCAGTTGCCCGAAGACCAGCTTCGCGCCGGTCACATCCCCGCCGACCTCTACCAGCGGATCCCGGCCGGCACGGACGTGCGCAAGGTCGTGATCGTCCAGGAAGCCCCGCGCTCGTACAAGGGGCCGATCGTCCTGAGCCTCGTGGTCATCGCTGGGTCGGTCGTCGTGCTCCTGGTCATCGCTTTCGTCGTTCAGGTCATCGCCGGCGCTGCCGTCGCGGTCCTGTCCGCGTCCGGTGGGCTCAGCTACACGATCAACCGCAGCAAGCATAAGTAACGCCCTCCGGGGCGGCCTCTCTCGCCAAAGATCTGCCGCCCCGGACGGCTCCACCCACTTCGTGATCCAACGGACCCGAAAGGGAAGCCCCATCATGCCCCGGAACACCCCGAGCCCGCGCGTCTGCTCCGACTGCGACGGCTTCCCCGTCGTCGCCATCACCACCGGCACCCGCAACCCGGACGGCACCCGCACCACCCTCCCCGTGAACTGCCCGGCCTGCCACGGCGCCGGCACCCGCCGCACCGCCGCCCTCGCACGGGCCGGGAGGTGACCGACGTGGCTCTCCTCGACTGGCGCTCCCCGGAGCACTTCGACCACACCGGTGATCAGCCCTGCGTGATCTGCGAGAAGCCCACCCCGCTCCGCTCCGACCGGGGCAAGCCCGTGCACAAGGTCTGCGCCGAAGAGTGGATCGACACCCATCCTCGGAAGGACGACGACCAGTGACCGCCCCCGCCATCATGGCGGGCCTGGAGGACCCGGCCACCCTCGCCGACGTGCTGAGGCTGGCCGGGTCCCCCGGCTTCGACCGCACCCAGGACCAGATCCGGCGTACGGGCGGCTGCTCCGACCCGATCCACCTGCGCGGCTCCACCGTCACCCGCGACCGCGCAACCGGGCAGGTGCTGCATGGGTACGACACCGACAACGAGCCCGGCGGCCGGCTGCGGATTGCGTGCGGCAACCGGCGTGCCTCCCGCTGCCCCGCCTGCGCCTGGACCTACGCCGGCGACACCTACCACCTCATCCGCGCCGGCCTCGTCGGCGACCCCGCCAAAGGCACCCCGCACACGATCCGGGATCACCCGCGGGTCTTCGCCACCCTGACCGCGCCCTCGTTCGGACCGGTCCACAACCGGCCCAGCACCCACCCCTGCCGCTGCGGCACCCGCCACGGGGAGGACGCGCCCGAACTCGGCACCCCGCTCGACCCCGACACCTACGACTACGCGGGCGCCGTGCTGTGGAACAACCACGCCTCCGACCTGTGGCGCTACTTCACGATCTACCTGCGCCGCGAGATCGCCCGCCGCGCCGGCCTCACCCAGAAAGCCGCCCACGAAGCCTCCCGGGTCGCCTTCGGCAAGGTCGCCGAATACCAAAAGCGCGGCGCCGTCCACTTCCACGCAGTGATCCGCTTCGACGGACCCGAAGGACCCGACAGCCCGCCCCCGCCGTGGGCCACCCTCGACCTGCTCACCGACGCCATCCACGCCGCCGCCGGCCGCGCACAGGTCGACGTCAAACCCGCCCACCACCAGCCCGACCCCGACCAGCCGGTCCGCACCCAACCCGCCCGCACCCTCACCTGGGGCACCCAGGTCGACGTACGCCCGATCCGCGCCTTCGGCGAAGGCGAAGACATCACCGAAGCAGCCGTCGCCTCCTACGTCGCCAAGTACGCCACCAAAGCAGCCGAGACCACCGGCACCGTTGACCGCCGGATCGGCAACAAGGAAGCCCTCGTACTGCTCGGCGTCCCCAACCACCCGCGCCAGCTGATCGAAGCCTGCCTCGACCTGCACGCCCTCTACCCGGACCGCAAGCTCCGGGACTGGGCCCACATGCTCGGCTTCCGCGGGCACTTCTCCACGAAGTCGCGCCGCTACTCGACCACCCTCGGCGCCCTGCGCCAGGTCCGCGCCGACTACCGCGCAGCCCAGCAACGTCGCTCCCTCGGCCTGCCCGACCCCGACGACGAGACCGAGGCGTCGACGCTCACCCTCGCCCACTGGGCCTACGCCGGCCACGGCCACACCCCCGGTGAATCCTGGCTCGCCGCCAACATCCGCCAAGAGATCCAGCTCAACCGCGACACCGCCCGCGAGGAACTACCCGCCCTGCTCGAACTGGAAGGAGCTGCCACATGACCACTCCCACTCCCGTGCTGCTGAAGGTCCCTGACGTCATGGCGCGGCTCAAGTACAGCCGCTCCAAGGTCTATGACCTGATCCGCACGAAACGGCTCGCCTCGATCAAAGAGGGGCGCTGCCGGCGGATTCCGGAGAGCGCGCTTCAGGAGTACATCCGCGCGGGTCTTGAGGAGGCTGCCTGATGCCACAGCGCAAACGGAACCCCAACGGTTCGGGCACGGTCACGAAGCGCTCTGACGGCCGCTACCAGGCAGCGGTGTACGTCCCTCAGCCGGACGGCACGGTGAAGCGAAAGTTCGCGTACGGCAAGGACTTCGACGAGTGCGACCGGAAGCGTCGGGAGCTGATTGAGCGGGCCAACGGCGGCATCCCGACGCCGACTCGGGACATGACCTTGGGCGAGTGGTTCGACTACTGGCTTGAGGTGATCGTCAAGCCGAACCTGAAACCGAAGAGCTATGAGACCTACGAACAGGGTGTGCGCAACCATCTGCGCGCGCGTCTGGGCTCCAAGGTCATGGTGAAGCTGGGCGTCACGGAGCTGCGCAAGGCCATGCAGCGCCTTGCGGAGGACAAGGGCGCCAAGACTGCTCGGCAGGCCCTTCGGGTCCTCTCGGCGGCACTCACGGCCGCCATGGTGGAGGACATCGGGCTCACCCGGAACGTGGCCAAGCTCGTGCACATCCGGGCGACCACCGACAGCGGCAAGAGCTGGGATGCCGTCACCGTCCTCCGCTTCCTGGCGGCGGCTCGGCGTCTGACCGTGTACTACCCGGCGTTCCTGCTCCTCTGCCTGCTCGGTCTGCGCCGGGCCGAGGTGTGTGGTCTGCGGTGGGAGAACATCGATCTTGATAACCGGGTGCTGTGGGTGGAGCAGCAACGGCAGCGTTCAAGCGCCGGGACGATCGATCTGGATCCGAAGACCGAGACGTCGAAGGCTCCCCTACCGCTGCCGGCGCAGTGCATCGCGCCTCTGCGGTGGACCCGGATGCGTACGGCCATGCTGCGTGAGCGTGCGCTGGCTGCGGGACGGTCCTGGTACGAGGATCCCGACGGGCACGTCTTCATCTCGCGGACGGGGCATCCGCTGTTGGCCTCGAACCTGTACCTGACCATGCAGCGGGTGATCACGACTGAGGGGCTGGGCAAGATGAACCCCAAGGGGCTGCGGAAGTCCTGCGGGACGCTCCTGGTCCACCTGAAGGTGCACCCGAGGATCGTCAAGGCCGTCCTCCGGCACAGCCGGATCGCCACGACCATGGACATATACGCTGAGGCGCTGGACCCGGACGTCATCGCTGCGGTGGGTCAGCTCGATCGTCTGCTTCGGCAGCCGGCTCGGATCCGGGAGCTGGAAGCCTCACAGCCGGCTTCCGACGCCCGTTGATGTCACCGTTGGATGTCACGGCCCCTTGACCTGCGAATCGCCGCAGGTGGAGGGGCCGTTTCCGTCGGTCGAGCCGACATCATCCCATTAGCTAATCGTTACCTGGCGTGACCTGGCACACAGCTCGGCAAGAGCCTCAGCCGTCACGGGCGAAACGGCGCCTTCTTCGGTGACGATCGCCGTCACCAGCTCGGGCGGCGTCACGTCGAACGCCGGGTTGTACGCCTGGGTCCCCAGGGGTGCCACCGGAATCCCGCCTCCCGCTCCCGTCACCGGCACCTGCGGTGCTGTGACCTCGGTCACCTCATATCCGGGGCGCTGTTCGATCTCGATGGACGCCCCGTCCGGCGTCTCCGGATCCACCGTCGTCACCGGCGCCACCACGATGAACGGCACATGGTGGTACCGCGCGAGCACCGCGAGCGGATAGCTCCCCACCTTGTTCGCCACCGAACCGTCGGCCGCGATCCGGTCCGCCCCGATCAGCACCGCGTCCACCTCCCCCGCCGCGAACAGCGAACCGGCCGCGTTGTCGGTGAGCAAGGTGTACGCCATGCCGCTGCGAGCCGCCTCGTATGCCGTCAGGCGAGCACCTTGCAGCAACGGACGCGTTTCGTCCACCCAGAGCCGCCTGAGCCGCCCTGCCCGATGGGCCCGGAGGGCCACCGCGAACGCCGTTCCCTCCCCTCCCGACACCAGCGAACCGGTGTTGCAGTGGGTGAGGATCCGGTGCCCTCCGCCCGGCAGCAACTCGTCCAGGAGCGCCAGCCCGTTCCTGGCCATCCGGGCGCTGGCCTCGGCATCCTCCCGGTGCAGCGCCCGCGCCGCAACCAGCGCCGCCACGGCCGCCGCCCCGGTGTCACCACTCTTGGCCAGAGCCGACCGGTACGCCGAAGCGGCCCTGCGCACCCCGACGGAAAGATTCACGGCCGTGGGCCGGGCACCCGCCAGCGCCACCGCGGCCTCGTCCACGTCGAAACCCCGCACGGCGGCGAGCGCGACGCCGTACGCCCCCGCTATCCCGAGCAGCGGCGCCCCGCGCACGGCGAGCGTCCGGATCGCCTCCACCAGCGCCGACGCATCCGTGCACACCAGCTCGACCTCCTCGGCCGGCAGTCTGGTCTGGTCAAGAAGGACCACCACAGGACCTTCGGGCGGCTCCTCCCACCGGATCACGGGCATTCCCGTCGGCCGCTTGTCCTCGCCGGTTTGCGCGTACTGATCAGCCATGCCGTCAGTCTGCCCCGTATCCGGCGGACAATTGAAGGTGCGGAGCCTGTACCGCGGCAGGTCACTGGATGACCACCCCATGGCACGATGGCAGCCAACCTGCCACCGCGACCGCGGACGGGCACCGTGAAGGAGCTTCGATGAACGACACTCCGGGCTGGGCCTCGCCCGGATCCGCCCCGTCCGACGGGCGGGAACCCGGCGCGTCCGCCCCTGCCGACCGCCCCGTCCCCGCAGGCCCTGCCGAGCAGCCCACCGATCAGCCGGGTACGGACCCACAGGGCTCCGGCTCGAAGTGGTCCAAGGAGCAGCCACCGCCCGGTCAGTGGTCCGCCCCCACGGGCGCCCCGGCACCGGGCCAGGCACCGCCGCCCCCACCCCCCGGCCCCGGCTGGGGCGGACAGCCCCCCGGCGGCGGTTACGGAGGCTACAACGGCCCCGGTGGGCCCGGCGGCTACGGCGGCCCGGGCGGATACGGGCCACCCGGCGGATACGGCCCGCCCGGCGGATACGGAGCCTGGGGCGGCGGCTGGGGCGGTCCCCCGCCCGCCGCCAAGCCCGGCGTGATCCCGCTGCGTCCGCTCGGCGTCGGCGAGATCCTCGACGGCACCGTCTCCACGATGCGCACCTACTGGCGCACGGTCCTCGGCATCTCGCTGACGGTCGCCGTCGTCACCCAGGTCGCGGTGATCCTCCTCCAGGGCCTCGTCCTGAACGACACCGAGACCACCGACGCCCTCAACGACCCGAGCGCCTCCCTCAGCGAGGTGTCCCGCGCCGCGGGCGAGGTCATGCTCAGCTCGGGCGCCGTCCTGCTGATCTCGCTGGTCGGCACCATCATCGCGACAGCCCTGCTGACCACCGTCACCAGCCGCGCCGTGCTCGGCAAGTCCGTGACCACCGGCGAGGCCTGGCGCGACGCGCGCCCGCAGGTCATCAAGCTGTTCGGCCTCATCGTGCTGATGGGACTCATCGCGGTCGGCGTCCTGCTCGTCGGCGCGCTGCCCGGCATCGTCGTCGCGATCGCCGGCGGCCCGGACGGCGCCATCGCCGCACTGCTCATCGTGGGCATCCTCGCGGGCGCCGTCGTCACCCTGTGGCTGATGATCCGCCTCTCCCTGGCCTCCCCCGCCCTGATGCTGGAGAAGCAGAGCATCACGAAGTCCCTGGGCCGCTCCGCCAAGCTTGTCCGCGGCTCCTGGTGGCGGGTCTTCGGCATCCAGATCCTGGCGACGATCATCGCCAACATCGTCTCCTCGATCGCCGTGATCCCCTTCGCCGTAGGCGCCGCCTTCCTCAGCGGCGACGGCTTCACCGGCTTCCTCGAGAGCACCAACGCCAACGTCGGCTGGACGTTCCTCATCGTCAGCGGCATCGGCTCGGTGATCGGCTCCATGCTCACCTTCCCGATCAACGCGGGCGTCACCGTGCTCCTCTACATCGACCAGCGCATCCGCCGCGAGGCCCTCGACCTCGAACTGGCCCGCGCCGCCGGCGTCGAGAACTACGGCACCAGCACCCCCGGCCCCGTCCCGGGGAGCTGATGCGGTGAGCTCGACGGGGGGAGTCTTCACAGCGGTGCCGACGGCCCTGCCGCGCGCCGCCGACGAGGCCGTACGCGGCCTGCTGCGGGCCCGGGAGACGGCCCTGCTGTCCCTGGCCGGCTCGGGCGACCAACCGCCCGTGACGATCCCGCGCGACCCCGCACGGGAGGCGGCACGGCGTGAGCTGTCCAAGCGGATGTACCACGAGAACGACCCGGGGCTGTTCCAGCGCGCCCTGAACGCCTTCCTGGACTGGGTCGACCGCATGCTCTCCACTGCCGCGTCCGCGACGCCCGGAGGCCCGCTGGGCCTCGTCGTCGTGGTCCTGGCCGTCGTCGCCGTCCTGGGCGCCCTGTGGTGGCGCCTGGGCACCCCGCGCCGCCAACCCGCCTCTGCCGCCGCCCTGTTCGACGACCGCCCCCGCAGTGCCGCCGAACACCGCGCGGCCGCCGAGGCACACGCCGCCCAGGGCCACTGGAACCAGGCCCTCCAGGAACGCATGCGTGCCGTCGTCCGCGCCCTGGAGGAACGCGCCCTGCTTGATGTCCGCCCGGGCCGCACCGCCGACGAGGCCGCCGCCGAAGCCGGCCGCGTCCTGCCCGCCCACACGGACCGGCTGCGCGCCGCCGCGCGGGACTTCGACGACGTGACGTACGGCGGCCGCAGGGCGACCCAGGCGTCGTACCAGCGCATCGCCGAACTCGACCGCGACCTGGAACGCACCAAACCAATGCTCGCCAGCAGTACCCCGAGCACGGCCCACAACACCCGCCAGGGAGCCGCCGAATGACCACCGGCGTAGCCCTTCCGCCCACCTCCACCGCGCCCACCACCCGCCAGGTGTGGACCCGGACCCGGGGCATCGTCCTCGCCGTGGTGCTCCTCCTGGCCGGTGCTGTCGCCATCGCGGTCGTCCGCTCCGACAGCAGGCACGGAGACCTCGACCCGCGCTCCGCCGACCCCTACGGCAGCCGCGCCGTCGCCGAACTCCTCGCCGACCGGGGCGTGTCCACCCGTGTGGTCACCACCCTGGC
>NZ_JBHXSK010000106.1:0-3563 GCF_042716195.1 Streptomyces sp. NPDC058683 | reverse complement strand
GGTCTGGGCGATGTGCCTGAACGCGGCCGGTGCCGGAGCACTCGTCCTCGGCGTCCAGGGCACGGACGCGGCGCGGGGCCCCGGCCCCGGGGGGCCCCCCCCGCGGCGCGCCCCCCCCCCCCCCCCGGCCGCGACACCACCCTGCTCGTCGCCGTCCCCGACCTGCTCACCCCAGGTCAGCAGTCCCAACTGCGGGTGTCGACCGCCGGATCGGGCGGCCGCACGATCCTGGTCGCCGCCGGCAGCACGTCCGTCGAACGGCTCGCCCCCGGCGTCACCGCCGACCCCGCCACCAGCCTGAAGTCCACGCTCGACCCCCATTGCAACCTGGCCGAGGCCCGCCGCGCGGGCAGCGCCGACACCGGTGGCATCCGCTACACCACCACCCACCTCGACGCCGACTTCTGCTACCCCAGCCAGCGTCTGGCCACGCTGATCCGCGTCCCCGCGGCCTCCGGAGGCGGCGACACCATCGTCCTCGGCGCGCCCGACATCCTGCTCAACGACCGGCTCGACGAACAGGGCAACGCCTCGCTCGCCCTCCAACTCCTCGGTTCCCGCCACCATCTGGTCTGGTACCTCCCCTCGCTCTCCGACGCCTCCGCCGCCGGTACGGGCGACCAGAAGTCCCTGTTCGACCTGCTCCCCTCCGGCTGGCTCTGGGGCACACTCCAGCTCTTCTTCGCCGCGGTCCTGGCCGCCTTCTGGCGGGCACGCCGACTCGGCCCCCTGGTACCCGAGAAACTCCCCGTGGCGATCCGCGCCTCCGAAACCGTCGAAGGCCGCGCCCGCCTCTACCGCAAAGCCAACGCCCGCGACCGCGCGGCCGCCGCTCTTCGCTCCACCGCTCGCACCCGCCTCGCCCCCCTCGTCGGCGTCCCCGTCTCCCAGGCGCACTCTCCCGAGGCCCTGCTCCCCGCCCTCTCCGCCCACCTCCACGGCGACGGGCAGGCCCTGCACTCCCTCCTCTTCGGTCCGCCACCCGGCGACGACGCGGCCCTCATCGCCCTCACCGACCAACTCGACGCCCTCGAAAGAGAGGTACGCCGTCCATGATGGACCCGACCACTGACAACGCCGGGAACACCGGGAACCCGGCCGACGCACGGGCCTCCCTGGAGGCCCTGCGCGCCGAGATCGCCAAAGCCGTGGTCGGCCAGGACCCCGCCGTGACCGGCCTCGTCGTCGCTCTCCTGGCCCGCGGACACGTACTACTTGAAGGAGTCCCCGGGGTCGCCAAAACGTTGCTCGTCCGCACCCTCGCCTCCGCACTCGAACTGGATACCAAGCGCGTCCAGTTCACCCCGGACCTCATGCCGAGCGACATCACCGGCTCCCTCGTCTACGACACCCGCACCGCCGAGTTCTCCTTCCAGCCCGGCCCGGTCTTCACCAACCTCCTCCTCGCGGACGAGATCAACCGCACCCCGCCCAAGACCCAGTCGGCCCTCCTGGAAGCCATGGAGGAACGCCAGGTCACAGTCGACGGCACACCGCGCCTGCTCCCCGACCCGTTCCTGGTCGCCGCGACCCAGAACCCGGTCGAGTACGAGGGCACGTACCCCCTCCCCGAAGCCCAACTCGACCGCTTCCTCCTCAAGCTGACGATCCCTCTCCCCTCCCGCCAGGACGAGATCGACGTCCTCACCCGCCACGCCGAGGGTTTCAACCCGCGCGACCTGCGCGCCGCCGGCGTACGCCCCGTGGCCGGCCCCGCCGACCTCGAAGCCGCCCGCGCCGCGGTCGCCAAGACGACCGTCTCCCCCGAGATCACCGCCTACGTGGTGGACATCTGCCGCGCCACCCGCGAGTCGCCGTCCCTCACCCTCGGCGTCTCCCCACGCGGCGCCACCGCCCTCCTGGCCACCTCGCGCGCATGGGCCTGGCTGACCGGCCGCGACTACGTCATCCCGGACGACGTCAAGGCCCTCGCCCTGCCCACCCTCCGCCACCGTGTCCAGCTGCGCCCCGAGGCAGAGATGGAGGGCGTGACGGCCGACTCCGTCATCAACGCGATCCTCGCCCACGTCCCGGTCCCCCGCTGATGCCCCTCACCGGACGCGCCGCCCTCCTCGCGGCAATCGGATCGATCCCCATCGGCATCTGGGAACCGAGCTGGACGGGCATCCTCGCGGTCAACGGTCCGCTCGCCCTGGCCTGCGCCTGCGACTTCGCCCTGGCCGCTCCGGTACGACGTCTCGTGCTGACCCGCTCCGGTGACACATCCGTGCGCCTCGGCGAGACCGCCGACATCACCCTGACCGTGACCAACACGTCCGGACGCACCCTCCGGGCCCGGCTCAGGGACGGCTGGCCGCCTAGCAGTTGGCAGCCCGGCACGGAGATCGACGCTTCACGCCACCGCCTCACCGTGCCGCCGGGCGAACGCCGGCGCGTGACGACCCGCCTGCGCCCCACCCGCCGCGGCGACCGGCAGGCAGAACGCGTCACGATCCGCTCCTACGGCCCCCTCGGCCTGTTCTCCCGCCAGGGAGGTCACAAAGTGCCCTGGACCGTACGGGTTCTGCCCCCGTTCACCAGCCGCAAGCACCTGCCATCGAAACTCGCCCGATTGCGTGAACTCGACGGCCGCACCAGCGTCCTGACCCGCGGCGAGGGCACCGAATTCGACAGCTTGCGCGAGTACGTTCCCGGCGACGACACCCGCTCCATCGACTGGCGCGCGACGGCACGCCAGTCGGCGGTCGCCGTACGGACCTGGCGTCCCGAACGCGACCGCCACATCCTCCTGGTCCTCGACACCGGCCGCACTTCCGCCGGCCGCGTCGGCGACGCCCCACGCCTGGACGCCTCGATGGACGCGGCACTCCTTCTCGCCGCCCTCGCCTCACGCGCGGGCGACCGCGTGGATCTGCTCGCCTACGACCGCCGAGTCCGCGCCCTCGTCCAGGGCCGCGCCGCAGGCGATGTCCTCCCGTCCTTGGTCAACGCGATGGCCATGGTGGAGCCCGAGCTCGTCGAAACGGACGCGCGCGGACTCACGGCCACGGCGCTCCGTACGGCTCCACGCCGTTCCCTGATCGTCCTTCTGACGACGCTCGACGCGGCACCGGTCGAACAGGGCCTGCTTCCCGTTCTCTCGCAACTGACTCAACGCCACACGGTCCTGCTCGCTTCGGTGGCCGACCCGCGTGTCGCCCGCATGGCGACGGCACGCGGAAACGCCGACGCGGTGTACGAGGCGGCAGCAGCAGCACAGGCGCAGAGCGAACGGCACCGCACGGCAGAACAACTCCGCCGGCACGGTGTGACGGTTGTGGACGCGACGCCTGAAGATCTCGCTCCCGCATTGGCCGACGCATATCTGGCCTTGAAAGCGGCGGGCCGGCTCTGAAACTCCGCGGCAGGCCCGCCGTCGGGCCTGCCCGTTCCTCCGCGAATCCAACGCGAATCCAAAAACGCCCGTAAATGCAGAAAGGCCCACACCATATGGCGTGGGCCTTTCCTAAAATTTGTTCGGCGGTGTCCTACTCTCCCACAGGGTCCCCCCTGCAGTACCATCGGCGCTGTAAGGCTTAGCTTCCGGGTTCGGAATGTAACCG
>NZ_JBHXSK010000105.1:0-16166 GCF_042716195.1 Streptomyces sp. NPDC058683 | reverse complement strand
GGTGCGAGATGCCCGGCATCTCGCACCCAACGGCACAGGAGCCTTCTGACAACGATGTCAGACCTCGTCCTCTCCGGGGGTCTGCGCCCGCCGCGTGACATGCTGGGAGCGGGACGGACCGGGAGGCGGCGGACGCGATGGACTGGGCTCGGTTCGCGCAGCGGCTGGCGTCCCTGGCGCGGGACCTGCTGGCGCAGGAGTCGGTCGACGCCACCCTGGCCCGGATCACTGATTCGGCCACGGAGCTGGTGGAGGGCTGCGACGCGGCCGGCATCCTGGTGGTGCGCGGCAAGGAGGTGCGGACGCTCGCACCCACGGAGCAACTGGTCGTCGACAGCGACCGGCTCCAGGAGCGGCTGGGTGAGGGACCGTGCTTCGACGTCGCCCGCGACGAGAACGCGGAGCGGGTGTACCGCATCCGGGACTTCACCCAGGAGCAGCCCGGCTGGCCGGAATTCGCCCCCCGGGCCCACCGGCTGGGCGTGGGCAGCATGATGGGCTTCCTGCTGTACACCGAGGACGAAGAACTCGGCGCGCTGAACATCTACTCCCGCCGGCCCGGCGCCTTCACCGAGGCCAGCGAACTGGCCGGCTGGCTGCTGGCCTCCCACGCGGCGGTCGCCTTCTCCAGCGCCCGCACCCAGGCCCAGCTGGAACAGGCCGTCGCCACCCGTCACCTGATCGGCGAGGCCATGGGCATCCTGATGGGCTGCCACCACCTCACCGAGGAACAGGCCTTCGACGTGCTGCGCCGCTACTCGCAGGAGAACAACATCAAGCTCCGCGAGGTCGCCCGCAGGGTCTGCGAACAGGGCCCGCTGTCCTGAACGGCGGTGCGGGCGGGCCCTGGCCGACGGTGCGGGCGGGCGGCTGTGCGGGGCGTCGGCGTACGACGTCGACAACAAGCCCTTTCTCGGCTGCCCGCGGCGCCCGCGCCCATGATCGGCGAAATCCTGCCCGAACGGCCCAGGAGGCGCGTCTGACCTGCGGTTTCCCGGGAAAACGGATGACTGTGGAGTGGGCGCCCCCGGCAGGACTCGAACCTGCGGCCAAGCGCTTAGAAGGCGCCTGCTCTATCCACTGAGCTACGGGGGCCGGCTGTGCTGGCCTCGTACGTCCTGCCCTGGCCGGGCCGGTTCGTGACGTTGCCGGGGACAAGGATAGAACTCCCCGGTCCTCGTCCCGGTTGCTTCGCCTCCGTGGCTCAATGTGGAGGTTCGGTGAAGCGGTCCTGATAATCGCAGGCAGGTACGAATCGTGCATCGCTTTTGGCGCCTGACGCACCGGGTGTTGTGCACTCGTTATGCCTGGACTGTGCCTCTGTCCCAGTCATCCCTTCCGCCCGTTGTGTTCTGTCGGCGCGCAGACATGTCTATATGCTTCAGAATTCCCCTAAAATTGGGCATTCTTCGCATGTGGTGACCTTGGACGTACGGCCTCAGCTGCTCGACACACTCTCCGCTCTGCGCGACCGTGTCGCCGCCGCACGCTTTCCGTTGCCCCTGGCCGGGGCCGCACGCGCGCGTGCCAATCGCGACGAACTGCTCGCCCAGCTCGACGACTATCTGGTGCCCCGGCTCAAAGAGCCCGAAGCGCCGCTTCTGGCCGTCGTGGGCGGATCGACCGGTGCCGGCAAGTCGACCCTCGTCAACTCTCTGGTGGGCCGCCGGGTCAGTGAGGCGGGCGTGCTGCGGCCGACCACCCGCACACCGGTCCTGGTCTGTCATCCGGAGGACCATCACTGGTTCAGCGGCATGCGCGTGCTGCCCGACCTCACGCGTGTGTGGGTACCGAACCAGGAACCCGGCGACGACCCCTTCCTCCCCGGCGAGAATCCCGAGCGCGTGCTGCGCGTCGAGACCGTCGACAGCCTCCCGCGCGGACTCGCCCTCCTCGACGCCCCCGACATCGACTCCCTGGTCGTCGACAACCGTGTCCTCGCCGCCGAACTCATCTGCGCCGCCGACATCTGGGTGATGGTCACGACGGCCGCGCGCTACGCCGACGCCGTCCCCTGGCATCTGCTGCGCACCGCCAAGGAGTACGACGCCACCCTGGTGACCGTCCTCGACCGGGTCCCGCACCAGGTCGTCTCCGAGGTCTCCCGGCAGTACGGCGCCCTCCTCACCAAGGCCGGACTCGGCGACGTGCCCCGGTTCACGGTGCCCGAGCTGCCCGAGTCCGCGTGGGGCGGCGGGCTGCTCCCGGCCACCGCCGTCGCCCCGCTGCGCGCCTGGCTCCTGCAACAGGCCCAGGACCCCGGCGCCCGCCAGCACACCCTGGCCCGCACCGCCCACGGTGTCCTCGACTCCCTCAAGGCCCGGATGCCCGAGCTGGCCGCCGCCGCCGCCGCCCAGTACGCCGCGGCCCTGCGCCTGACCTCCGCCGTCGAGGCGGCCTACGACAGCGAGCACGCGCGCGTGCGCGGCCGGCTCCAGAACGGCGCCGTGCTCGCCGGTGACGCCCTCAAGCGCTGGCGCGCCTTCCCCGTCGACTGTGCCGCCGACGAACTCCTGGACGCCCTGGTGGAGAGCCTCGCCGCGCTGCTGCTGTGCGCCGTGACCGCCGCCGACGAACGCGTCGACGACACCTGGCGCCGCGAACCCGCCTCCGCCGCCCCCGGACTCACCGACCGCGACCCCTCCCTGGAGAGCGCCGAGCACCGCATCGGTATCGCCGTCCGGCGCTGGCGGCGCGAGCTGGAGGAGTACGCCGACGACGAGGTGCGCGAACTCGACCGCAGCGTCGCACCGGACTCCGAGGCGGTCGCCGCCCTGGTGGCCACCGCGCTGCTCGGCGGGCGCCGCACCCGGGTGGCGGGGGAGCGGCTCGCCGAACGCATCGGCGCCCATGGCGCGCTGCGGCTGCGCGACCGCGCGGGACGGCTGCTCGGCGAGCACGTGGACCGCGTCATGCACGCCGAACGCGAACGCCGCCTCGCCCCGCTGGACGCCCTGGACGTCCACCCCGAACCCCAGGCCGAACTCATCGCCGCCCTGTCCGTCCTCCAGAAGGAGAGGTGACCGGTGACCGCCGTCACTGACCACGACCACACGGATCACATGGAACGCATGGATCACACCGGTGACTACGCAGGTGAGTACACGAGTGACTGCACCAGTGACTTCGAAAGCGGCCTGACCGCGGCGGACCCCGCACCGGACGCCGGACGCGAGCCGGTGCGGGAGCCGGGACGTGAGCCGGGGCGGGAGCCCGGACGTGAGCCGGTGCGTGAGCCCGGACGTGAGCCGGGGCGGGGGGCCGGACGGGAGCCCGTACCGGACCGCGTACCCGACCCCGGTCCGGACCCGGTGAGGGCCGCTGTGAAGGACACCGCGAAGGGCACCGTGATGGAGTCGGCCAAGGACCCGGAGAGGGACTCGGGGAGCGGCCCGGGGAGCGGCCCGGGGAGGGACTCGGGCAGCGGCCCAGGGAGGGACTCGGCCAAGGGCTCGGCGAAGAGCTCGGGGAAGGACTCCGCGCCGGACTCCGTGAAGGAAGCCGTGCATGCCCCCGGGGCGCGCCTCGTGAAGGACTGCGTACCGGACGGGTCCCGGACCCGGCGGGACGGGACCGGCACGGCCCCCGCCGACCCGGCCGAGGGCGCCGCCGAGACCGAGACCGTGCCGCACGCGCGCGTGCAGGAGCAGCGCGAGCAACGCGAGCAACGCGAGACGCGGGAACCGGCCGACGAAGACCCGGGCGCCGCCGACGACGTCTGGGACGACGGCCTCATCGCCCGCCGGGTCAGCGAGACCGCGAAACCGGCCGCTCCCGTCCTGGAGACCCGGGGCCCGGGCGCCCCGCCCCCCGCCCCGCTGGCGTACGACGGACAGCTGCGCTCCCGCCTCGACGCGCTGCGCGAACTCGTCGGCCTCTCCCGCACCCGGCTCGACAGCCAGACCCTCTCCGAGGCCGGCCGGGTCCTGGACGAGGCCGCCGCCCGGCGCCGGCTCTCCGGCCAGCACACCGTCATCGCCATCGCCGGCGCCACCGGGAGCGGCAAGTCGCAGCTGTTCAACGCGCTCGCCGGAGTCGCCATCTCGGAGACCGGCGTACGGCGCCCCACCACCGCCGCGCCCATCGCGTGCAGCTGGAGCGACGGCAGCGCGGCCCTCATCGACCGGCTCGGCATCCCGGGCCGGCTGCGCCGCCGCCCCGTGCACAACCCGGAGGCGGACGCGCAACTGCGTGGGCTGGTCCTGATCGACCTGCCCGACCACGACTCGGCCGTGGTCCAGCACCGCGAACACGTCGACCGGATCCTGAAGCTGGTGGACGCGGTGATCTGGGTCGTCGACCCCGAGAAGTACGCCGACGCGGTGCTCCACGAGCGCTATCTGCGGCCCCTGTCCGGCCACGCGGAGGTCATGTTCATCGTCCTCAACCAGACCGACCGGCTCCCCGGCGAGGCCGCCGACCTGGTCCTCGACGATCTGCGCCGGGTCCTCGACGAGGACGGCGTCGCGCTCGGCGAGTACGGCGAACCGGGCGCCACCGTGCTCGCGCTGTCCGCGCTCACCGGGGACGGTATCGGCGAACTGCGCGAGACCCTCGGCCAGTTCGTCTCCGAGCGGGGCGCGGCGGCCCGCCGGGTCGCCGCCGACGTGGACGCCGCCGCGGCCCGGCTGCGGCCCGTCTACGCCACCGGGCGCCGCGCCGGGCTCAGCGAGGAGGCGCGCGACGACTTCGCCGCGCAGCTGGCCGACGCGGTGGGCGCCACCGCCGCGGGCGAGGCCGCCGAACGGGCCTGGCTGCGCAACGCCAACCGGGCCTGCGGCACGCCCTGGTTGCGGCTGTGGCGCTGGTACCAGGGGCGCGGCGAACAGCCCACCGGACGCCTCCAGCAGGCCCAGCCGGAGGAGGAGGCCACCGCACGGCAGCGCGTCGAGCAGGCGGTGCGCACGGTCTGCGACCGGGCCTCGGCCGGACTGCCCGCGCCCTGGGCGCAGGCGGTCCGGGAGGCGGCCGTACGCGGCTCGCAGGGCCTGTCGGAGGCGCTCGACGACCTGGCCGCACGGGCCGGGCTGCCCCCGGGGCGGCCGCCGCGGCCGGGCTGGTGGCCGGTGGCGGTGCTCGCGCAGGCCGCCATGACGCTCCTCCAAGTGGTCGGCGGGCTGTGGCTGGTGGGGCAGATCACCGGGGTGATGGCGCCCAACCTGGGCGTGCCGGTGCTGCTGATGATCGCCGGGATCATCGGCGGGCCGCTGGTCGAGTGGGGCTGCCGGCTGGCGGCACGGGGACCGGCCCGCCGGTACGGCCTGGAGGCGGAGCGCCGCCTGCGGGAGGCGGCGGCCGGGTGCGGCCGGGCCCGGGTACTGGACCCGGTGGCGGCGGAACTGCTGCGCTACCGCGAGGTACGGGAGCAGTACGGCAGGGTGACACGGGCGGGGGCCGGGGTGGGGTGACGCCGGCGGGGGGCGGGTGCCGTGAGGTCCGCCGGGCCGGGTGAGGTCCGTCGTGGGGGAGGTGGGTCACTCGTCCGGGTGGTGGGGTTTTCCACAGGCCGCCGGTGGTCCACAGCGCTCGGCGGGTCCGGCCCGGCCGCGGCAGTCTGGTCCCGCGGCGATCGCCACGAGGGCGGCCGCCGCGGTGGACACAGCCGTACGGGACGGGCCCGTACGCGGATCCGCCCCGGCCCCGGCGGCCGGGCGTGGGAGGGGTTCGTGATGAACGAGACGTTGGTCTGCGCGGTGGGCAATGTGGCGACGCAGCCGGTCTACCGGGAGCTGGCGGCGGGACCGTCGGCGCGTTTCCGGCTGGCGGTGACCTCGCGCTACTGGGACCGCGAGAAGAGCACCTGGACGGACGGCCACACCAACTTCTTCACGGTGTGGGCCAACCGGCAGCTCGCCACCAACGCGGCGGCCTCGCTGTCCGTCGGCGACCCGGTCGTCGTTCAGGGGCGGCTGAAGGTACGCACCGAGACCCGGGAGGGCCAGCAGTGGACCTCCGCCGACATCGACGCGGTGGCGATCGGCCACGACCTCGCCCGCGGTACGGCGGCCTTCCGGCGGGCCGGGAAACCGGAGACGGCGGCACCGGCACCGCCCCGGCCGGAGCCGGACTGGGAGACACCGGCGGAGTCCCCCGGCACCGCCGTGCAACAGCAGTCGGAACCGGTGGCGGTGACGTGAAGTCCCCCCGGGCGGCGAGCTGTTCACCACGGCCTGACCGAACTGCGGCCGATTGATCGCCTCTTGACGCTTTATCGGCGGGTGCACCGCGAAGTGCCCACCGAGGCGACCGGGTGGATTTGTCGATAACCGCTGCTCATCCGGCGTCCCGCGATAACGATTACGGATCGGATCGCTCATCCGACCATCTCACCGGGAATGGGCGGTCCGACTGATCCATAGGATGCCGGGCGTGGCCCCTGGGGCCGCTGATTCTGCTGGTGGGACCACCCCCCGCGTTCAAGGGGTCCTGCTCGAAGGGGAATTCTGTGCTCGCTGCGTTCTCTGGTTCCTCGGCGCCCCGTGCGTCCGCCAGGCACTCCGGTACGCCCGTGTCCGCGAGAGGCGTGGCTCGCCTCGCCGCCGCGGCACTGACGTCCGGGCTGGTGGCCGTCGTCGCGCTGACCGGTGCCGGCCGGGCCGCGGCCGACGACGGCACCACCCAGAGCCAGAGCGGGGCGACGGCGACCATAGGCGGCCTGAAGACCTACGGCGAGGCCGTCGTGCACGGCGACAGCGGTGACGAGCAGGTGGCCGCGGGCCTGTTCGAGATGTCCGTGGACGGCGGCGGCATGCTCCAGACGTACTGCGTCGACCTCCACAACCCCACCCAGCGGGACGCCAAGTACCACGAGGCGGCCTGGAGCGGCACCTCGCTGGGCGCCAACAAGAACGCCGGCAAGATCCGCTGGATCCTGCAGAACTCCTACCCGCAGGTCAACGATCTCGCCGCACTCGCCCGCAAGGCCGGGGCCGGCAGCCTCACCGAGCAGGACGCGGCGGCCGGCACCCAGGTGGCGATCTGGCGGTACTCGGACGGTGTGGACGTCGACGCCGTCGATCCGCAGGCCGAGAAGCTCGCCGACTACCTGGAGAAGAGCGCCCGCAGCCAGACGGAGCCGCAGGCCTCGCTGACCCTGGGCCCGCCCGCGGTCTCCGGCCGGCCGGGCGGCCTGCTCGGCCCGGTCACGGTCCACACCAACGCGCGCACCGTCACCGTGGTCCCGCCCGCCGACGCGGCCCTGACCGGGGTGCGGATCACCGACAGGACCGGCAAGCCGGTCACCACGGCGCAGGACGGCACCGAGCTGTACTTCAAGGTCCCCGACGACGCCACGGACGCCTCCGCGGAACTCGCCGTCCAGGCGTCGACCACCGTCCCGGTCGGCCGCGCCTTCACCTCCGAGAGCCGCAGCCAGACGCAGATCCTGGCCGGCTCCAGCGAGTCCACGGTCGCCGCGACCGCGAACGCGACCTGGGCGGAGCAGGGCGCGATACCGGCACTGTCGGCCGAGAAGAACTGCGCCGCGGGCGGCGTGGACATCACCGCGGCCAACACCGGCGACCAGCCGTTCACCTTCGAGCTGATGGGCACCGAGCACACCATCCCCGCGAACACCTCGCGGACGGTGACCATCCCGCTCCAGGAGGACCAGGTCTACGACTTCACGATCACCGGCGCCAACAGCCTCGAACGGCGCTTCACCGGCGTCTTCGACTGCAAGACCCAGGCCGCCGAGAGCGGCCTGACCACCCAGACCCTCAGCGAGCCCAGCCCCGCCTCGGTGGGCGGCACCGCCTCCGACGTCAACCTCGCTGCGACCGGCGGCGACTCCGCGACCGGCGTGATCACGGGCGTCGCCATCGGCCTGGTGGTGATCGGCGGCGCGGTCCTGGTGATCCTCCGCCGCCGGGAGAACCCGATGGGCGAGTGAGCCCCGCGGAGAGGCCTCGCAGGGCAGTATGACCCCATGACCAAGTCGCCCCGCGCCGCCGCCTCCGACTCGGTGCTGTCCCTGTGGTCGCAGGACTCGGTGCTGTCGATCGGCTCGGTGGGATCCGTACTGTCCATCGGGTCGGTCGGCTCGGCCCTGTCCGTCGGCTCGATCGGCAGCGCCCTCTCGGTCGGTTCGATCGGCTCCGCGCTGTCCCTGATCTCGGCCGGCTCATGGCTGAGCACGGGATCCGTCCTGTCGGCACAGTCCCGCTGGTCGGTCCTCTCCTGGCACTCCTCCCACGCCCTCCGCGCGGCCGGAGCGGCAGGAGCCCTGGCGGCAACCGCCCTGCTCCTGCACAGCACCCTCCGGTCCCGGTCCGTTTCCGCCACCACCGACCGCCCCTGACCCCGCCACAACCACCAGCGAACCCCCAGCTCACAGCCCCCGACCAAACGGGCTGACACCCAAGCCCGGCCGTCAGGCAAGATGGCGCGCGGTAGAACTTTCCCCGCTCGATCAAGCCCCGGCTGCGCTCCGCTCCGGGCACCGCTCCTGCCTTCGGCCCGCTCCGCCCGCGCTGCGCCGACGCGCGCTCTGAAGCGAGTTGGCCGACGACAGGAGGTCAGAACCCATCGCGGCTGGGGCGGTCGGCTCCACGACGTTAGCCAGCCACTTTGGCGCGAGCCTGCGAAGAGCATGGCCCCAACGCCGTGCTTTAACGGGCGGGTCCACAGTCCGCCCGACGGGCCGCAAGCTTACGGGGCCATGATCACTCGCGCCGAAGCAGCTCCCGGCCAAAATCACTCCGCCGACCTGGGCTCTGAGTCGCCCGCTCCAAACGAGAACACCGGAGCGGCACGGTGGATCCTCAAGTTGCCCTCAGAACCACGATCTTCTGATTGTCGCGGACATGCCCTGTGCATAGGGTTCAAATGCTAGATCGCCACGGGGGCGGTCGACCAAACAAAGGTGTCACATGGGCATCAGTTCACGGCGCGCATTGACCAGCGCTGCCGCAGTACTGCTTCTCTGCCTCACGACTGCGGGCACTGCCGCCGCTGAGGAGGGGCCGTCCGACAGCCCGGCGATATCTGCCGATCAAACGACGGACGTCAACGACAGACAGGGTTGGGAAGACGCCGACGATCAGCCGCTCAGCGAGCGGACACCGACCATGTGTGACAGGCCGGAGACGTGGTACACCATCACGTCGAAGAAGAACTACCACGTCCCGTCCTGGTGGAACGGCACCAAATACAAGGACGGTCCGGGTAGCACCATGAACGTGTCCGTGACCAAGAGCGGCACCATTTCCCTCGAAATATCGGGCAGCGGTGAGTGGTCTGCCGGGGCGATCCTCGCGAAGGCCAAGACCACCATCAGTGTCAAGATCGCGGGTAGCGTAACCGTTGCCACCGGACACACGTACTCTCACGACATCAGCAGAAACAAGTACGGCCATTTGCAGTACGGTTCGTGGGGCTACAAGACGACCTGGAAGAAGTGGCGTTCCAGCAGCGGAAGTAGCTGCGACACCGTCGAGATCGGTCATGGATCAGCGACCTTCCCCACGTCCGAAACCGGTTGGAAGTACTGGGAAACCTCCTCATGACCAAGATGAGCCCGCGGGCCTGGTTCGCCGGATGCGCTGTGGCAGCGTCGGTCTTGCTGCTGACCTCGTGCACCTCCGATAGCGGTGACGGTGGGGCCACCAACCCCCAGTCGTCACCGCCCACGGTGAGTGCGTCTCAGGCCGGCGCCAAGGCACAGGAGAAGAAGCTCACAGACCAGGCCCAGGCAGCCCTTGCCGCCGTTCAGAGCGGGACGATGGTCGAGGCCGGTGCGGAGCGCGTGACCGACGGCATCCACACAGAGCCCACGCTGAGCCAGGGCAAGGCATACAGACTCAACCTGGTATGCGTCGGTAGCGGCAACGCACACTTGACATTCACGCCGGCAAGCACCGGGCCGAAGGCCGTGGTCCCGTGTGATCAGTCAGTGGTGCAGCAACGGATCACCGCGCGCAAGTCGCCGATACGTATTGATGTCGAGGGCGCCAAAGGATCTACGGGTGTGATCGCCTGGCAGATCGACGCGTTCTGATCAAGGCACCCAGTACGAACAGCAGCGGAGTACAGCAACCACTGCAACCATGCGCATCCGGCAGCGTCCTCACAGGGCTATAGCGCAACCGGTAGGACCGCTGTCGACCGATCGATCCGTTCAGAGCTACGAATCAGAAGGCCCGTGCCCGATCCAGCGGGGAGCACCGGGTAACGACGGGTACTCACGGACAGCATGCAGCACGGCGGCCCCTGGCCGATCTACCTGGTCAGGGGCCGTTCACCTGCGGTGGGTGTGGGATGTGAACCCACGGTGACATTGCTGCCACGACGGTTTTCAAGATTATTCAGGGCCTGGGCTTGGCCGGCGACACTCTGCTGGAATCGAACCACCCGGCGACGCCACCGCGACGGCCGTCCACTTCGCGATCACCGCGTCGGCGCGCATCACATGCGGGCGAGGATCTCCGCCTTCTTGGCCGCGAACTCTTCCTCCGAGAGGATGCCCGCATCCCGCAGCTCCGCGAGCTGCCGCAGCTGCTCGACGGGCGTACTTGCCTGCGGCGCGGGAGCCGCAGGTTGAACAGGGGGAGTGGTGGCAGGAGGGGTCTGGCCGGGGGCAGGGACCTTTCCGAGTACCAAGTCGGTGAGCAGCGCCTTGATACCGGGCGCCGAGTCGTGCGGCACTCGGAACTCGATCGTGTTGCCCGAAGCCACCACCACGACCTTGGTGTACATCAGGCCGTCCCGCTTGGTCACCACACTGGAGATGCTCTTGGCCGGGATCATCTCGGTGCCCGCGTCGGAGCTGCGGACCCCCGTGGCCAGGAGAGACGCACCGCCGGTCAGGAGGCCCGCCGTGAGCTTCTTGGCGCTCATACCGCGGGCTCGGGCCCACTCGACCCGGTCGTGATAGATGGACACGTCGGCGTTCTTGCCGTCGATGTGGCTCTTGAAGGTCATCAGCGCATTGCTGGACATCATGGTGCTCCTGATTTCAATGCGGCGCGGTGCTGCCGCCCGCCACTAGACACACACCGGGACGCGAAGGTTGTGCGAGGGAGACCGAGACCGACGGGCACTCGCGGTGGCGGTGACAGACCGGTCACCGCAACCGCCAGTGAAACCCCAGGTCACAGCTCCCCGACCAAACGGGTTAACACCCGAGGCTGGACGTCAGGCAAGATGGGGTGTATCTGCCCACTGCCAGTTTCAAGCTGCCGGACGGTTTCTCTTGGCTGAGTTCATTTACACCATGCGCAAGGCGCGCAAAGCGCACGGCGACAAGGTGATCCTCGACAACGTCACCCTGAGCTTCCTGCCGGGGGCGAAGATCGGCGTTGTCGGTCCGAACGGTGCCGGTAAGTCGACCGTGCTGAAGATCATGGCGGGGCTGGAGCAGCCGTCCAACGGCGACGCCTTCATCTCGCCCGGTTACAGCGTCGGCATCCTGATGCAGGAGCCCACGCTCACCGAGGACAAGACCGTCCTGGAGAACGTCCAGGGGGGTGTCGCCGAGATCAAGGGCAAGCTCGACCGGTTCAACGAGATCGCCGAGCTGATGGCGACCGACTACTCGGACGCGCTGCTCGACGAGATGGGCAAGCTCCAGGAGGAGCTGGACCACTCCAACGCCTGGGACCTCGACGCCCAGCTGGAGCAGGCCATGGACGCCCTGGGCTGCCCCCCGGGCGACTGGCCGGTCACCACCCTCTCCGGTGGTGAGCGCCGCCGCGTGGCCCTCTGCAAGCTCCTCCTCGAGGCGCCCGACCTGCTGCTCCTCGACGAGCCCACCAACCACCTCGACGCCGAGTCGGTGAACTGGCTGGAGCAGCACCTCGCCAAGTACGCGGGGACCGTGGTCGCGATCACCCACGACCGGTACTTCCTGGACAACGTCGCCGAGTGGATCCTCGAGCTCGACCGCGGCCGCGCCTACCCCTACGAGGGCAACTACTCCACGTACCTGGAGACCAAGGCCACCCGCCTCAAGGTCGAGGGTGCCAAGGACGCCAAGCGGCAGAAGCGTCTGAAGGACGAGCTCGAGTGGGTCCGCTCCAACGCCAAGGGGCGGCAGGCCAAGTCCAAGGCCCGTCTCGCGCGGTACGAGGAGATGGCCGCCGAGGCGGACAAGATGCGGAAGCTGGACTTCGAAGAGATCCAGATCCCGCCGGGCCCGCGTCTGGGCAGCATCGTCGTCGAGGTCGACAAGCTCAACAAGGCCTTCGGCGAGAAGGTCCTGGTCGACGGGCTGAGCTTCACCCTGCCGCGCAACGGCATCGTCGGCGTGATCGGCCCGAACGGCGCCGGCAAGACGACGCTGTTCAAGATGATCCAGGGCCTGGAGACTCCGGACTCGGGTGACATCAAGGTCGGCGAGACCGTCAAGATCTCCTACGTCGACCAGAGCCGCGCCAACCTCGACCCGAAGAAGACGCTGTGGGAGGTCGTGTCCGACGGCCTCGACTACATCAACGTCGGCCAGGTCGAGATGCCCAGCCGGGCCTACGTGTCCGCGTTCGGCTTCAAGGGCCCGGACCAGCAGAAGCCGACCGCCGTCCTCTCCGGCGGTGAGCGCAACCGCCTCAACCTGGCACTTACCCTCAAGCAGGGCGGCAACCTGCTGCTCCTCGACGAGCCGACCAACGACCTCGACGTCGAGACCCTCTCCAGCCTGGAGAACGCGCTGCTGGAGTTCCCCGGGTGCGCCGTGGTCGTCTCCCACGACCGCTGGTTCCTGGACCGGGTCGCCACCCACATCCTCGCCTACGAGGGCGAGTCCAAGTGGTTCTGGTTCGAGGGCAACTTCGAGTCGTACGAGAAGAACAAGATCGAGCGGCTCGGTCCGGACGCCGCGCGTCCGCACCGCGCCACCTACAAGAAGCTGACCCGGGGCTGATCACACTTGCGTCACCACTACCGCTGCCCCCTGCGCTGGTCCGACATGGACGCCTACGGCCATGTCAACAACGCGGTCTTCATCCGCTACCTGGAGGAAGCCCGCATCGACTTCCTGTTCCGGCCGGAAAAGGATTTCAAGCAGGGGTCGGTGGTGGCACGCCACGAGATCGACTACAAGCGGCAGCTCGTCCACCGGCACCACCCGGTGGACATCGAGCTGTGGATCACCGAGATCAGGGCCGCCTCCTTCACCATCACCTACGAGGTGAAGGACGACGACCTGATCTACGTACGGGCCTCCACGGTGGTCGTGCCCTTCGACTTCGCGACGGGCCGGCCGCGCCGGATCACCGCCGACGAACGGGACTTCCTGGAGGAGTACCGGGACGACAAGGAGGAGGCCGTCGCCGCATGACGGTGCTCCACCTCGCCGACGAAGGGGAGGCGGCGGATCTCGCGGCCTTCCTCTCCCGGCTGCTCCACTACGACCGTTCGGCCGCGGTACGCCTCCAGGCGGCCGGCACCGCGCTGGCCGTCTTCGGGCGGCCGCCGTCCTTCGAGGTGCTGGCGATCCGCGCGGTGCGGCTCGCCAAGCCGTACGAGCAGGGTCTGGACGTCACGCTCGATGTGACCGTCTCCGCGGGGGAGTTGCTGGAGTCGGTGGACGCGCGGGCCGCCACGGCCGGAGTGCCGGGGGCGGTCACCGGGCCGCCCTGGGCGGGCGTGCTGCCGCCGCGCGGTGGCTGGCGGCCGGAGCCGGGCCTGCCCGCGCCGCAGGCGCTGGCGGCCACGGTGGCGGCCGCGGTGGGTGAATTCCGGTCCCGTACGGCGGAGTTGGGGCCGGAGGACCGTACCCGCGCCGAACTCGACCGGATCGGGCGGGACATCTGGTCCCGGACCGTGGGCGGCACCCGGCTCCCGGTACGGGCCGTGCACGCGGCCCAGTCGCTGCGCTTCCTGCGGCCCGCCGACGAGGCCGTGCTGCTCTCCGCGGGGGCATGGCTGCGGCTGCGCACGCCGTTCGGGTCGATCGCGGTACGGCGGGCGGGACTCGGGGCGCTGGACGTCAGCGTCCGCTGAACCGGTTCCCGCGGTCAGTCCGGGGTGTTCACCATCGAGGCGGCCGCGTAGGTGAGGTAGTTCCAGAGGGTCTCCCGGTGCTCCTCGGACAGACCCAGCTCGTCCACGGCCACCCGCATGTGCCGCAGCCAGGCGTCGTGCGCCGCCCGGTCCACGGTGAACGGGGCGTGCCGCATCCGCAGCCGGGGGTGGCCGCGGTTGTCGCTGTACGTCGTGGGGCCGCCCCAGTACTGGATGAGGAACAGGGTGAGCCGTTCCTCGGCCGGACCCAGGTCCTCCTCCGGATACATCGGCTTGAGGAGCGGGTCCTCGGCGACGCCCTCGTAGAAACGGTGGACCAGCCTGCGGAACGTCTCCTCCCCGCCGACCTGCTCGTAGAAGGTCTTCTCCTGCAGCGTGCCGCGCCGAATCTCTCTCACCCCTACATGGTCTCAGACGCGGTGACCGAGGACTCAAGGCTTAGGACCCGGTGCGCGGGCGGGGTTCTAGTGTGGGCACATGGGCACCCACGACTCCGAGACCCCGGAGATCCCTGAGCACTCGGAGATCCCGGACATCGAGGGGCTGGCCGCCGTGGCGCGGGGCGAGCTGGTGCGGGAGATCGACGCCGAGGGGGTCTGGGCGGCGGAGCCGGTGTGGCGGGAGGCCTTCGAGACGGTGCCCCGGCATCTGTTCGTGCCGTACTACTACGTCGCCGGGGCACGCGGTTATGAGCGCCGGTGGGGCGAGAGCGCCGATCCCGGGGCCCGGGAACGCTGGGTGCGCGGCGCCTACGAGGACGTTCCGCTGGCCACCCGGCTGCGCGACGGTGAGCTGCTGTCCTCCAGCAGCCAGCCCTCGCTGATGGCGCGGATGCTGGTCGCGCTGCGGGTGGCCGACGGCGACCGGGTGCTGGAGATCGGCGCCGGGACCGGGTACAACGCGGCGCTGCTGGCCCATCGGCTCGGCGACGACGGTCTCGTCACCACGGTGGATGTGGATCCGGAGATCACCGAGTCGGCGCGGCTGCATCTGGCCGCGGCCGGTCATCGGCCGGCCGTCGTCACCGGGGACGGGGCGCGGGGGGTGCCCGAGCGGGCGCCGTTCGACCGGATCATCGCGACCTGTGCGCTGCCGGGCGTGCCGCCGGCGTGGGTCGCGCAGTGCGCGGCGGGGGCGCGGATTCTCGCGCCGGTGGCCACGGGTCTGCTGACGCTGGCCGTGCGGGGCGGAGGGTGTGCCGAGGGCCGGTTTCTGCCGTCGGCCGCGTTCTTCGTGCCGTTGCGCGGGGTGGAGCGGGCGGCGGCTGGGGATGTGGGCGAGGTGCCGTCCTGGGCGCTGGAGGACGAGCTGTTCCGGTTCCTGATGGAGCTGACCCAGGGGGTGCTCAGCCCTCGGGAGGCCTACGAGGTGTGGGAGCGGGAGGGGATGCCCGGGCGCGAACGGTACGGCGTCACGGTGGAGGGGGACGGGGAGTGGGTGTGGCTGGACGACCGGGAGGGGCCGTGGGTCTGGCCTCTCCCGGTCTGAGCCCCGTACGGAGTGCCGCGGCTCAGCCGCGCCGGACGGTGATCGTCGTCCAGGCCCCTACGTGCACCCGGTCCCCGTCCTGCAACGGCACCGGGACGAACGGCTGGATGGGCTCCTCGCCGCCGTTCACCGTCGTGCCGTTCGTCGAGTTCTGGTCGACGACCGCCCAGCTGCCGTCCGGCTGCTGGACCAGGACCGCGTGCTGGTGCGAGACGCCCGGGTCCTCCGGCGGCACCGACAGGTCGATGTCGGGGGTGTCACCGGTGGAGTGCCGGCGGCGGCCGATGGTGACCTGGTTGCCGGCGAGCGTGCGCTGCTGCTCGGGGGAGTACGCGGGCAGGTTGAGGCCGGCCGCCTCCGGGCCCGAGCGCTGCATCATCGCCATGAAGTACTCGCGGTCCGGGCCGATCGTCGCCGTCCAGGTCGCCGGCCCCTGCGGGGCCTGCGGGAAGCCGGGACCGGCCGGGGCGGCGGGCTGCGGATAGCCGTAGCCGCCGGGGCGGGCGCCCGGGGCGGCGGGCCCGCCGGGGCCGGCCGCCGGCGGGGAGATCACCCAGTCGTCGTCGGCGCCGCCGAAGGACGGGCCGCCGGCCGGGGGCCTGCCGGTCTCCTGCGGGTAGCCGGGCGGTGCGGGCGGGCCCGGCTGATGGAGGGCTAGCTCTCGGGGGACGCGGTTGCAGAGAAGACTGGGGGGATGGGGGGGGTGCGGGGGAGGTGGG
>NZ_JBHXSK010000104.1:0-16653 GCF_042716195.1 Streptomyces sp. NPDC058683 | reverse complement strand
GCGTAGGCGATGGTCCCGTCGGGCCGGTGGTGGAACCACTCGGGGTGCTTCTCCACCCAGGGATGGTCGGGCGAGCACTGCAACGCGAAGTCCAGCGCGATCTCCAGGCCGTGCCGGCCGGCCTCGGCCACGAACCACCGGAAGTCCTCCAGGGTCCCCAGAGCCGGATGCACGGCGTCGTGCCCGCCTTCCGGGGAACCGATCGCCCAGGGCACACCGACGTCGTCCGGGGTGGGATCGAGGGTGTTGTTGCGGCCTTTGCGGAAGGTGGTGCCGATGGGGTGGATCGGCGGGAGGTAGACGACGTCGAAGCCCATCTCCGCGATCGCCGGCAGCCGCCGGGCGGCTGTCCGGAAGGTGCCGTGCGGCCGCTCGGGCGTGCCCTCGGAGCGCGGGAAGAACTCGTACCAGGAGCCGTACAGGGCCCGCTCGCGCTCGACGAGCAGCGGCAACGGCTCGGAGCGGGTGACCAGTTCCCGGAGCGGATACCGGGTCAGGATCTTGTCGACCTCGGGGGTGAGGGCGGCGGCTAGGCGCCAGGGGGCGGGCCGTTCCTCGTCGCGCAGGGCGGCCGCGGCGGCCAGCAGGATCTCCCGTTTCCTGGACTTCGGGACACCGGCGGCGGCCCGTTCGTACAGCCGTGCGCCCTCCTCCAGGACCAGACCGGTGTCGATGCCCGCCGGGATCTTGATCTGGGCGTGGTGGCGCCAGGTGGTGACCGGATCTCCCCAGGCCTCGACCTGATAGGTCCAACGGCCCGGTTTCCCGTCGGCGGTGACGGTGGCGCCCCAGCGGTCGGTGCCGGGGGCCAGCTCCCGCATCGGGGTCCAGGGCCCCTGGCGGCCCCTGGGGTCCTTCAGTACGACATTGGCGGCGACGGCGTCATGGCCCTCGCGGAAGACGGTGGCGGTGACCTCGAACGACTCCCCGGTCACCGCCTTGGCGGGCCGGCGCCCCTGCTGGACCAGGGGACGGACGTCGAGGACGGGTATGCGGCCGACGGCGGTGGCCTCGTCCGCGGGGGGTGTGGCACGAGGTGACGTGCGCTGTGTCGGAGGTGCTGACGACTGGTGCGTGGCGGGCATGACCGCTCCTGTCCGCGGCAACGAGGGTGTGGGCGGATGGATGGTGGGAGATGCATCCTGCGGCTGTATCCGAGGGTGTACTTGAGGGTCTACCTGTACGGGGTATCAGCGCTGTGTCCATGGGGTGTACCGGAGGAGCCTTCCCACCCTATTCGGGTGGGCAATCCGGCACTTTGTTAACTACTCAGCCGTATGTCTACGCACAAGACCGGCCCCGTTCTGTACGAACGGGACCGGTGGCGTGTTCGCGTAGGAGAAAACGCTTTACCTTTTCGGCACCCGGAGGAGTCGGTCGGGCGACCCGAGCCCCGCATCGGTCACCTTCCCGCTCGCCGCCCCCGCAATCAGGGCCTTGGCGACCTGGGCCGGGGTGGCCTTCGGGTGACCGGCGAGATAGAGCGCGGCGGCGCCCGCCACGTGCGGTGACGCCATCGACGTACCCGAGTAGGTCGCCTTGCCGGTGTCGCTCGTGTACGCGTCCGAGGTGATCGCCACGCCCGGGGCGAACAGGTCCACGGCCGCGCCGAAGTTGGAGAAGCCCGCGCGGGCGTCGGCGCGGTCGGTGGCACCGACGGTGAGGGCCTGCGGTACGTCGGCCGGCGAGTAGCGGCCCGCCGGCAGGCCGTCGTTGCCGGCCGCGACCGTGTACGTCACCCCGGACCTGATCGAGTTGCGCACCGCGGCGTCGAGCTGGGCGTTGTGCGCACCGCCCAGGCTGAGGTTGGCCACCGCCGGCTTGCGGGCGTGTGCGGTGACCCAGTCGATACCGGCGATGACCTGCGCGGTGGTGCCCGACCCCGCGTTGTCCATGACCCGTACGGAGACGACCTTCGCCTTCTTGGCGACGCCGTACCGGGTCCCGGCGACGGTGCCGGCGACATGTGTGCCGTGGCCGTTGCCGTCGCCGGCGGATCTGTCGTTCCCGACGAAGTCCCAGCCGTAGCTCGCCCGGCCGCCGAAGTCGCGGCTGGTGATCCGGATGCCGGTGTCGATCACGTAGACGGTGACGCCCGCGCCCCCCGAACCCGGCCAGGTGTACGCCTTGTCGAGCGGCAGACCCGCCTGGTCGACGCGGTCCAGGCCCCAGGACGGCGGGTTCGTCTGGGTGCGGTCGAGCCGTATCCGGCTGTCCTGGACGACGGAGGCGACCCGGGAGTCCGCGGCGAGCCGCCGGGCCTGTCTGGCGCTTGCCTGGACGGCGTACCCGTTCAGCACACTGTCGTAAGTATGGCTTATTTTCGCCCCATAGCGGGTGGCGACGCCCTTCCCGGCCGCCGACGCCCCCTTGATCCCCTCTTTCAGCGTCACCAGATAGCTACCGCCGACCGAGCCCGGTCGGCCGGCGCCGAATACGGTCCCCTCCGGTACGGCGTGCGCGGGCAGGGTGGCCGATGACAGCACCGCGGCCGTGACGACCGCGGTCAAGCCCCCCGCCAGACGCGGACGCCGGTTGATCGTCCGTGACATGGCTGTGAGTTCCCCCTCCTCAGCTCAGGGAGGCAGCGTCTCGTGCGGGGCCGGGTCCCACAAGGAGGCGTGACGCATCTCGGTCCGCCCACCGGGGGACGAAGCCGGGGTCCGGTGGCGGAGCTCCGACAACGGCCCCCTCGACACCGGTACCGTCTGAGGGACGCCGAGCCGCACACCGCCGTACGGCTCTCACCACGAACGCGTGGAGTGGAATGTGAAGGCGATCCGTCGGTTCACCGTCCGTCCCGTTCTCCCCGACCCCCTCCGCCCCCTCAGCGACCTGGCCCGAAATCTGCGCTGGTCCTGGCACACCGAGACCCGTGACCTCTTCCAGGCCGTCGACCCCGAGCGCTGGGCCGCCTCGGAGGGCGACCCGGTGCGGCTGCTCGGCAGCGTGCCGCCGGCGCGGCTGGCCGAGCTGGCCGGTGACCGCCGGTTCCTGCGCCGGCTGACGGCGGCCGCCGACGACCTGGGCGACTACGTGACCGGCGACCGCTGGTACCAGTCCCGGCCGCAGGCCGCCGAACTACCGGCCGCCGTCGCCTACTTCTCGCCCGAGTTCGGCATCACGGCCGCCCTGCCCCAGTACTCCGGCGGCCTCGGCATCCTGGCCGGCGACCACCTCAAGTCGGCCAGTGACCTCGGTGTGCCGCTGATCGGTGTCGGCCTCCTGTACCGGCACGGGTACTTCCGGCAGACCCTGTCCCGGGACGGCTGGCAGCAGGAGCACTATCCCGTCCTCGACCCGAACGAACTCCCGGTGGTGCCGCTGAAGGACGCCGACGGCACCCCGGCACACGTCTCCCTCGCCCTGCCCGGCGGCCGGCTGCTGCGCGCCCGGATCTGGCTGGCCCAGGTGGGCCGGGTGCCGCTGCTGATGCTGGACTCCGACGTGGAGGAGAACGACCTCGGCGAACGCGGGGTCACCGACCGGCTCTACGGCGGCGGCAGCGAACACCGGCTGCTCCAGGAGATGCTGCTCGGGATAGGGGGTGTGCGCGCCGTACGGACGTACTGCCGGCTGACCGGCCACCCCGAGCCGGAGGTCTTCCACACCAACGAGGGGCACGCCGGCTTCCTGGGCCTGGAGCGGATCGCCGAGCTGTGCGCCCAGGGGCTGGACTTCGACTCCGCGCTGGAGGCGGTGCGCGCCGGCACCGTCTTCACCACCCACACCCCCGTCCCGGCCGGCATCGACCGCTTCGACCGGGAGCTGGTCGCCCACCACTTCGGCCCCGACGCCGAACTGCCCGGGATCGGGGTGGAGCACATCCTGCGCCTGGGGATGGAGACCTACCCCGGCGGCGAACCCAACCTCTTCAACATGGCCGTGATGGGGCTGCGGCTCGCCCAGCGCGCCAACGGGGTCTCGCTCCTGCACGGCAACGTCAGCCGCGAGATGTTCGCGGGGCTGTGGCCGGGATTCGACGCCGACGAGGTGCCGATCACCTCCGTGACGAACGGGGTGCACGCCCCGACCTGGGTGGCGCCCGAGGTGGTGCGGCTGGGGGCGAGGCAGCTGGGCGACCGGCGTACCGAGGAGGCGCTGACCGTCGGCGGCACCGAACGCTGGGACGCGGTCGCCGACGTCACCGACCAGGAGATCTGGGACCTGCGCCGGAACCTGCGGGAGCAGCTGGTGCTCGAGGTGCGGGAGCGGCTGCGGGCGTCCTGGCGGCAGCGGGGTGCCGGGACGGCCGAGCTGGGCTGGATCGACCACGCCCTCGACCCCGACGTCCTGACCATCGGTTTCGCCCGGCGGGTCCCGTCGTACAAGCGGCTCACGCTCATGCTGCGCGACCGCGACCGGCTGATGGACCTCCTGCTGCACTCCGAGCGGCCGATCCAGGTCGTGGTGGCCGGAAAGGCGCACCCGGCGGACGACGGCGGCAAGCGGCTGGTCCAGGAGCTGGTCCGGTTCGCCGACGATCCGCGGGTCCGGCACCGGATCGTCTTCCTGCCCGACTACGGCATGGCGATGGCGCAGAAGCTGCTGACCGGCTGCGACATCTGGCTGAACAACCCGCTGCGCCCGCTGGAGGCGTGCGGGACCAGCGGGATGAAGTCGGCGCTCAACGGCGGCCTCAACCTCTCGGTCCTGGACGGCTGGTGGGACGAATGGTTCCAGCCGGACTTCGGCTGGGCGATCCCGACGGCCGACGGCGCCGGCACGGATCCGGAGCGGCGGGACGACATCGAGGCGGACGCCCTCTACGACCTGCTCGAACAGCGGGTCACCCCCCGCTTCTACGAGCGCGGGCAGAGCGGCTTCCCGGACCGCTGGATCGAGATGGTCCGCCAGACGCTGACCCTGCTGGGCCCGAAGGTGCTGGCGGGCCGCATGGTCCGGGAGTACGTGGAGCGCCTCTACACCCCGGCGGCCCACGCCCACCGCTCGATGACCGCCGACACGGCCCGTGAACTGTCCGCCTGGAAGGGCAGGGTGCGGGCCGCCTGGCACGGGGTGTCGGTCGGCCACGTGGCGACCACCGCGGCCACGGCCACCGCCGAACTGGGCACCACCCTCGCCCTGCGCGTCCGCGTCCTGCTGGGCGACCTCACACCCGACGACGTGGAGGTGCAGGCGGTCTCCGGCCGCGTCGACTCCGAGGACCGCATCACGGACGCGACGACGGTGCCGCTGAAGCCGACCGGAGGCCCGGACCTGGAGGGCCACTGGACCTACGAGGGCCCCCTGGCACTGGACCGCACGGGCCCCTACGGCTACACGGTCCGCATCCTCCCGTCCCACCGGCTGCTGGCGTCCGGCGCGGAACTGGGCCTGGTGACGGCGCCTTCGGAGGGGGCGGTGGAGGGAGCGGGGCTGTTGATGCGGTGAGGCGGGCGGTCCGGCGGCCCGGGCAGGGCACCAGGCCTCCCGGCCGCCGGACCCGTCGGCCGATGCCCGCCGGCCGGGCGGGCCCGTTCAGAACGAGTCCGTCTCGTCCCCGCACAGATTCCGCAGCACCTTGCCGCACCTGCGCGCATACGCGTGCTGCAGCCCCCGGGTCGCCGCGCCGCCCGCGCGGGTGTACCACTTGGCGGCCTTGCTGAAGGCCGCGACCGTCAGCCAGACCGTGCCGTCGCCGGTGCGGGTGACCAGGAAGGCCTCCTCGCCGCACTCCGGGTGGCCGGTGAGGGTGCCGTAGGCCCAGCCCGCGCGGCGGGACTCCTCCGCCGTCCAGACGACCCGGCAGGGGGCCTTGATGAGACCGGCGAGGGTGACGGTGACGTCCACGCCGGGGGCCGCGCGGTCGGCGGAGGCCTCGATGCCGACGCCCAGGGCGCGGTGGAGTTCCCAGGTGAGGACCGCCTCGGCGGACTTGTGGAAGACCTCCGCGCCCTCGCCTATGCGCGTGCGCACATGGAGCGGGTGGAAGCCGGGCGGGCAGGCGGCGAGATCCTCGCGGGTCGCGCCGACCGCCTCGTACGTGAAGGACATGGGAGAGAGCGTAGGGCGGACCCCGGGGATGCCTTCGTCCCGGGGTCCGCCCGTACCGCTGCTATCGGGTCACGCGGTCACGTTGACGGCCGTCCAGGCCGCCGCCACCGCGTTGTACTCGGTGGAGCCGGAGCCGTACAGGGCGGCCGCCGCCGAGAGGGTGCCGGTGCGCGCCGACTTGTAGTTGGTGGTCGACGTGAAGTACGTCGTCAGCGCCTTGTACCAGATCTGCAGCGCCTTGTCCCGGCCGATGCCGGTGAGCGTGGAGCTGTTGTACGTCGGCGAGTTGTAGGTGACGCCGTTGATCGTCTTCGAGCCGCTGCCCTCGGACAGCAGGTAGAAGAAGTGGTTGGCGACACCGGACGAGTAGTGCACGTCCAGGTTCTTCACCGACGAGGACCAGTAGTTGGCGGAGCCGCCGTCCTTGCTGGGCTGGTCCATGTAGCGCAGCGGGGTGCCGTCGCCGTTGATGTTGATCTTCTCGCCGATGAGGTAGTCGCCGACGTCGTTGCTGTTGCCCGCGTAGAACTCCACGCCGGTGCCGAAGATGTCGGAGGTCGCCTCGTTCAGGCCGCCGGACTCGCCCGAGTAGTTCAGGCCGGCGGTGTTGGAGGTGACACCGTGGCTCATCTCGTGGCCGGCCACGTCCAGCGAGGTCAGCGGGTGGGTGTTGCTGGAGCCGTCGCCGTAGGTCATGCAGAAGCAGCTGTCGTCCCAGAAGGCGTTGACGTAGGCGCTGCTGTAGTGGACCCGCGAGTAGGCCGCGACACCGTTGTTCTTGATGCCGCTGCGGCCGAAGGTGGCCTTGTAGAAGTCCCAGGTCTCCTGGGCGCCGTAGGCGGCGTCCACGGCGGCCGTCTGGTCCGTGGAGGAGCTGGAGGCCGCGCCGGTGCCCCAGGTGTTGTCGGCGTCGGTGAACAGCGTGCCGGTGCCGGAGGTGCCGCGGGCCAGGTTGTACGTCTTGTGGCCGCCGCGCGTGGTGTCGTACAGCTGGTACGTCGAGCCCGACAGGGTGGTGGTGAGGCTGACGGTGCCGGAGTAGAGGCTCTTGCCGGTGCCCGTGGCGTTCTCGATGCCCTGGTACTCGTAGAGCTTCTTGCCGGTGGCGGCGTCGGTGATGACGTGCAGCTGGTTGGGGGTGCCGTCGTCCTGGAAGCCGCCGACGATCGTCTCGTAGGCGAGGACGGGGGTGCCGTTGCCGGCCCAGATGACCTTGCGGGCGCCGTCCGCGGCGGACTTGGTGGAGCCGAGGGTCTTGGCGGCGCTCAGCGCCGACTTCTCCGCCTTGGCCGTGGTGATCTGCGGCTTGAGGGAGGCCACCTTGATGGTCGCCTTGTTCGCCTTGGTGACGCCCTCGGTCTTGCCCGCCTTGGAGGTGTGCACGACCAGGTCGCCGCCGAGGACCGGGAGGCCCGCGTAGGTGCGCTCGTAGCGCGTGTGGACGGTGCCGTCGACGTCCTTCACGACGTCCTTGACGACCAGCTTCTCCTTGGTGCCGAGGCCTATCTGCTGCGCGGTCTCGGCGACGTTCGCGTCCGCCTTCTGGATCAGGGCGGTGCGGGCGGAGTTGGAGAGCAGGGTCGGGGCGGCGGCCAGCTGCTTGTCGGCGGCCGTGGCGTTCGCGGTCATACCCGTGGTGAGCAGGGCGCCGGCGGCGACAGCGGTGGCTATGGCCAGAGTGGTGCGCTTGTGACGCGCGTAGAGGGGGCTCACTCAAGCTCCTTCAGGATGTGGGGAGTCCGGGGCGATGTGGGGTTACCGGCCCGGCTGTGGGGTTGTGAAGTTGCTGTGCTGTGCGACGGGTGAGGGAAGAGTGACATCAAGGTCGCGTACATGTCAGGACCCTGAAGTGATGTTGGCCGAAAAGCAGGTGTTCGGTGAACGTTGCGGGCATGTAAAACGGGCGCCGCCCGGGGGGAGTCGAACCCCCGGACGGCGCCCGTCGCCCATGCCCGTGTCCTGCGGTTTACGGGAAGGTCAGCTTCCAGCTGTTGATCTTGCCGGTGTCCTGTGCGGCCTGGTCCTGGACCTTCAGCTTCCAGGTTCCATTGGCCGATTCCGATGAGGCGTTCACCGTGTAGGTGTCCGTCACGTTGTCCGCGGAGTCGGACGAGCTGAAGGCCTTCAGGCGGTAGGACGTTCCGGACGGACCGACCAGGTCGATCACCAGATCGCCACGCCAGGTGTGGCTGATATTCGGCGTCACCTGGAGGTTGCTCGGCGCGTTCCCGGTCCGGCCGGAGACCGTGATCGACGAGGTGACCGCGGCCCCGTTGTCCGGGATCGACACCACGGTGCTGCTCTCGTACGAGGTGCCGGTACCGCCGCCACCGCCCGAGCGGGCGCCGACCGCGACGGCCGCCCAGGCGTCCTGCACCGTCTTGTACTCGGTGCTCGTGGTGCCGTACAGCTCACCCGCCGCCGCGAGGGTGCCGGTGCGGGCGGCGGCGTAGTTGGTGGTGGACGTGAACTTGGTGGTGAGCGCGCGGTACCAGATCTGCAGCGCCTTGTCCCGGCCGATGCCGGTCACCGGAAGCCCGTCCGCCGTCGGCGAGTTGTAGCTGACGCCGTTGATGACCTTGGCGCCGCTGCCCTCGCTCAGCAGGTAGAAGAAGTGGTTCGCGGGACCGGACGAGTAGTGCACGTCGAGGCCGCCGAGGCCCGAGTACCAGCTGTCCTTGGACGCGCCGTCCTTGCTCGGCTTGTCCTGGTAGCGCAGCGGGGTGCCGTCGCCGTTGATGTCGATCTTCTCGCCGATGAGGTAGTCGCCGACGTCGGTGGAGTTGGCCGCGTAGAACTCCACGCCGGTGCCGAAGATGTCGGAGGTGGCCTCGTTGAGCCCGCCCGACTCACCGGTGTAGTTGAGACCGGCGGTGTTCGAGGTGACGCCGTGGCTCATCTCGTGGCCGGCCACGTCGATCGCCGTCAGCGGGTCCGCGTTGCCGGAGCCGTCGCCGTACGTCATGCAGAAGCAGCCGTCGTCCCAGAACGCGTTCACGTACGAGTTGCCGTAGTGGACGCGGGAGTAGGCGCCGACGCCGTTGTTCTTGATGCCGCTGCGGCCGAAGGTGTTCTTGTAGAAGTCCCAGGTCTCCGCGGCCCCGTAGTGCGCGTCGGCGCCCGCGGTGGCGGCGTTCGACGTGGTGCCGTTGCCCCAGGTGTTGCTCGACTGCGAGAACAGCGTGCCGGTGCCCGAGGTGCCGTGGTTCAGGTTGTACGTCTTGTGGCCGCCGCGGTCGCCGTCGGTCAGGTTGTACGTCGAGCCCGACTGGGTCGTCGTCAGCGAGACCGTTCCGCTGTACTGGGTGTTGCCCGTGCCGGTGACGTTCTCGATGCCCTGGTACTCGAAGAGCTTCTTGCCGGTGGCAGCGTCGGTGATGACGTGCAGCTGGTTGGGGGTGCCGTCGTCCTGGAAGCCGCCGACGATCGTCTCGTAGGCGAGGACGGGGGCGCCGGAGCCGGCCCAGACGACCTTGCGGGCGCCGTCCGCGGCCGACTTGGTGGAGCCGAGGGTCCTGGCGCGGGAGACGGCCTGCTTCTCGGCGCTCGCCGCGCTGACGGCCGGGGTGAGGTCGGCGACCTTGAGCGTGGCGTTGTTCGCCTTGATGACACGCTCGGTGGCGCCCGACTTGGCGGTGTCGACGATCAGGTCGCCGCCGAGGACCGGGAGGCCCGCGTAGGTGCGCTCGTAGCGCGTGTGGACGGTGCCGTCGGCGTCCTTCACGACGTCCTTGACGACCAGCTTCTCCTGCGTGCCGAGGCCTATCGCCTTGGCGGTCGCGGCCTTCCCGGCGGTCGCGTCACGCAGCAGCTCCGCGCGCTGCGAGGGCGAGAGCTTGACGGCGGCGTGCGCGGGGTTGATCCGGCCGGCCTGCGGTGCGGCCGGTGCGGCGCTGGCGGCGCCCGACTGGACGGCCGCGGCGATCAGGGCGGTGACGCCGGCGAGGGCCACTACTGCGGTGCGGTGGGGGGTGCGTCTGCGAGAGGAACTGCTTCTCAACACTGACTCCTTCTGCGTGGCCGCGGGTCACACGGCCAGGGGAGATCCGGAGGGCGGGTGGGCCGTCCGGGCAGAACATGCGGAACAGGCGGAACGCGGAACCACGTGCGCGGTGCAGTGCCGGACCCGGCAGCGACAGGGTGAATCTGTGGGGTTGCTGTGAGTCGGCCGTGGGAAGAGTGGCACCAGAAAACGCGATCTGTCAGGACCGCGTCAGGAATTTGGCCGGAAATCGTTCGTTGACCGGATGTTCATGTTCGGTATGCGGATCGTTCGGTGGGCGGGCGGATGTCAGGAAGTCTTGTCGCCGTGCCAGGTCGCCCACAGCGCCGCGTACGCCCCGCCCGCCGCCACCAGCTCCTCGTGGGTGCCGAGTTCGGTGAGCAGACCGTTCTCCATCACGGCCACCCGGTCCGCGTCGTGCGCGGTGTGCAGCCGGTGGGCGATGGCGATGACCGTACGGCCCTCCAGGACGGCGGCCAGGGCGCGTTCGGCGTGCCGGGCGGTGGCGGGGTCCAGCAGCGCCGTCGCCTCGTCCAGGATCAGCGTGTGCGGGTCCGCCAGCACCACCCGGGCGAGCGCGAGTTGCTGCGCCTGGGAGCCGTCCGTGGCGCAACCGCCCGCGCCCAGCACGGTGTCGAGGCCACCGGCAAGGCCGCGGACCCAGCCGTCGGCGCCCACGGCCGTCAACGCCGTCCACAGGTCCGCGTCGCTCGCGGTGGGTTCGGCGATCAGCAGGTTGTCCCGGACCGTGCCGAGGAAGACATGGTGTTCCTGGGTGACCAGGACGACCTGGCGGCGCAGCAGCTCCGGTTCCAGCCCGGCGATCGGCACCCCGCCCACGGTCACCGTGCCCGCCCCGGGCGCGTCGACGCCCGCCAGCAGCCGGCTCAGCGTCGTCTTCCCGGCGCCGGACGGCCCGACCACCGCGAGCCGCTCCCCGGGCCGCACCGTGAGATCCACCCCGCGCAGCACCTCGCCGCCCCGCTCATAGGCGTACCGCACCCCGCGCACATCGATCCGGTCGTCCGCCGGCGCCGCCGACCCGCCGTCCGCCTCCGTCCGCGGAGCCTGCGCCAGCCCCTCCACCCGGGCGAACGAGGCGCTGCTGGACTGGAGTTGCTCCACCCGCATCAGAATCTGGTCCAGCGGCTCCGTGAACTGCCGCAGATACAGCGCCGCCGACACCACCACGCCGACCCCGACATGCAGCAGCCCGCCGATCAGCAGCACCCCGGCCACCGGCACGGAGTACGACACCTCGACCGCCGGGAAGAACACGGTCCGCAGACGCAACGTGTAGAAGCGGGTCTTCCGGTTGGCCTCCAGCGCGTCCCGGCTCGCCGCGATCCGCCGGTCCTGGAGCCGGAACGCCTCCACCGTGCGCGCGCCCGCCACCGTCGCCGTGACGATCTCCGCGACTCCGGAGGTGGTCGCGCCCTCCGCGAGATAGCCGTCCCGGGCCCGGCGCAGGTACCAGCGCAGGGCGAACCAGATCGGGGTCAGCCCGAGCACCCCGAACGCGCCGAGCATCGGATCCAGTGCGAAGACCGCGGCCATCACGAACAGCGCCTGCACCGAGCAGACCAGCAGCTCGGGTCCGATGTCCCGCAGCGTGGTGCCGACGGCGGTCACGTCGGAGGTGCCGCGCGCGGTCAGATCCCCGGTGCCGGCCCGCTCCACGACCGACGCGGGCAGCGTGAGCGCCCGGTCCACGAACTCCTCGCGGACCCGGGCCAGGGTCCGCTCGCCGAAGCGGTGGCCGAGGTAGCGGGCGGAACGGGCGAACAGCAGCTGGGCGAGCGAACAGAGCAGGATCCACAGGGCGAGGCGGTCCACGGCGCCGACACCGCGGCCGGCCCGCACCGCGTCCACGATCCGGCCCACCAGCCACGGGCCGGCCAGGCCGGTGCCGGCGGCCAGCGCGTTCAGCAGCAGGGCGGCGGAGAAGGCCCCGCGGTCGGCCCGCACCAGGCGCAGGACGGCCCGGCGCACGTCGGCGCGTCCGGCGACGGGAAGCTGGCTCGTCGTCACCGGACGACCTCCTCCTCGGTGTCCCGGGCCACCAGGGCGCGGTAGCCGGGCGCGTACTCCAGCAGGCCCTCGTGGGTGCCGGTCGCCGCGACCTTGCCGTCGACCAGGTAGATCACCTCGTCGGCGCGGGCCAGCATCAGGGGTGAGGTGGTGGTGAGGAGGGTGGTGCGGCCGGCGCGGGCGGTGCGCAGGCGCTCCGCTACGAGGGCCTCGGTGTGGGCGTCCAGGGCGGAGGTGGGCTCGACGGCGAGGAGGACCTCGGGGTCGGTGAGGAGGGCGCGGGCCAGGCGGATGCGTTGGCGTTGGCCGCCGGAGAGGTTGCGGGCCTGGGCGTCGATGGGGGAGTCGAGGCCGGCGGGGAGGGCCTGGAGGATGTCGGTGGCCGCGGCTGCGTGGAGGGCGTGGGTTGTTCGCGCGTCAGGGGACGTGTCCGAGGGTTGAGTGGCGGGTGCGGGTGAGTGGGGGCTGGTCGCGCCCGCGCGGCGGCAGCCGCAGGTTTGATACAGCCCCGCGCCCCTTTGGGGAGTGTCGTGGCCGCTCATTTGATGCAGCCCCGCGCCCCTGAGGGAGTTGCGCAGACTGTCGGCGAAGAAGTGGGCATCGTTGTCGGCCACCAGGATGCGGGATCGGACCTCCGGTAGGGGTACGGCGTCCAGGCGGGTCTCTCCCCATGTCACGTTCGACGGCGTGTAACGGCCCAAGCGGTCCACCACCGCTCCCGTTTCCGTCGGGCTCGCGCCCACCAGTGCCGTCAGCCGGCCGGGGCGCACCCGTACCCCCGACTCCGGATCGTGCAGGACGGACGGGTCGGCCGGGGCCTGCTCCGTGCCCCTGTCCGGTTCCGGGGCCAGGTGCAGCAGGCGTACCACCCTGCGTGCGGCCACCACGCCCCGGCTGAGCTGGTAGCCCATGTCCAGGAAGAACGCCACCGGGCCCACCAGGACCGCGACATAGCCGTACACCGAGACCAGCTGGCCCACCGTGATCTCCCCGTGGGCGGCCATCCGGGCCGCGATCCAGGTCACCACCGCCAGGTACACCGTGGGCAGGCCGACGCCCAGGGCCTGGACCCAGCTGGCGACCGAGCCCACCCGGTAGCCCTGCACGCGCAGGTGCTGTGAGTCCTTGCGGAAGGCGTCCGCGAACAGGCCCTTGCCGCCGAGGCCGTTGAGGACGCGGAGGCCGCCCGCGAGGTCGCCGATACGGGCCGTCAGGACGCCCTGGCGCTCCCGGTACTCGGTCTCCTGGCCCTGGAGCCGCCGGGCCAGCGGGCCCGCGAGCAGCGCCACCACCGGCACCCCGAGCAGGACCACGCCGGTCAGCAGGGGCGAGATCGGCATCAGCAGGCCCGCCACCACCGCGTACACGACGACCGCGCCCACCCCGGGGCCGACGACGGTCAGCGCCTGGGCGATGGTGTGCACGTCGCCGACGCCGATCGTGACGACCTCACCGGCTCCCACCCGCCGGGGCAGCGCCGCACCGAGCCGCACCGCGTGCCCGACGACCACCTTGATCGTGCGGAAGTACGCGTCCATGCGCACCCGGGTCATCGTGCGGTGGCGCATGATGCTGACCCACGAGTTGACCGCCCCGAGGACGAAGATCGCCGCCGTCCAGCCGGCCAGCACCGTCATGTGCCCCGGCACCAGTCCGTCGTCCACGGCCCGCGCCATCATGTACGGCGTTCCGGCCATCAGCGTCAGCCAGGCACTGCCCAGCAGCGCCCCGGCCAGCGAGCGGCCCGGCTGGCGGTGCACCAGCCACCACAGGTAGTGCCAGCCACCGCGTGTGTCGGGCGTGCCCGGATCCTCGTACGCGTCGATCACCCTGCCAACCCCGTTCTTCCCGCTAGGCCAGACTGTCCCGCCACGCCCGGTGCAGGTCCGCGAACCGGCCGGTGCCCGTGACGAGTTCGGCCGGGCGGCCGTCCTCGACGATCCGGCCGTGCTCCATGACCAGCACCCGGTCGGCGATCTCCACGGTGGACAGCCGGTGCGCGATCACCACCGCCGTACGGCCCTTCAGCACCGTCGACATGGCCCGTTGCACGGCGCGTTCACCGGGGACGTCCAGGGAACTGGTCGCTTCGTCGAGGATCAGCACCGCCGGGTCGGCGAGCAAGGCGCGTGCGAACGCGACCAGTTGGCGCTGCCCCGCCGAAATGCGCCCGCCGCGCTTGCGGACGTCCGTGTCGTAGCCGTCGGGCAGGGCCGCGATGAACTCGTGCGCACCGATCGCCTTGGCCGCCTGCTCGATCTCCTCGCGGGTGGCGTCCGGCCGGCCGATGGCGATGTTCTCGGCGACCGTGCCGGAGAACAGGAACGCCTCCTGGGTGACCATCACCACCCCGCGCCGCAGTGCGGGCACGGTCAGTTCGCGCAGGTCCACGCCGTCCAGCAGGACCTGTCCTTCGGTCGGGTCGTAGAAGCGGGCGAGCAGTTTGGCGAGGGTCGACTTGCCGGCGCCGGTGGTGCCGACCACCGCGACCGTCTGGCCGGCCGGGAGGGTGAGGTCGAAGCGGGGCAGCACCTCGCCGCCGGTGCGGTAGGCGAAGCGGACGCCGTCGAAGACGACCTCGCGGCCGGGGAGTTCGGTCGCGAGCGGGGGCAGTTCCCTGGGGACCGAGGGCTCGGGCACGGACGGGGTCTGGGCCAGCAGGCCCGCGATCTTCTCCAGCGAGGCGGCCGCCGACTGGTAGGAGTTGAGGAACATGCCGAGGCGGTCGATGGGGTCGTACAGCCGGCGCAGATAGAGGACGGCCGCGGCCAGGACGCCCAGCTCCAGCGAGCCGGACGCCACCCGGTAGGCGCCCCACAGCACGATCACCGCGACCGAGGTGTTGGCGACCAGCCGGGAGCCGACGACATACCGCGCCATCTCGAGGAGCGCGTCGCCGTTGGTGCGTTCGTGGCGGCGGTTCAGTACGGCGAACTCGGCGTCGTTGGCGGCCTCCCGGCGGAACGCGCGCACCGGGCGGATGCCGTTCATCGTCTCCACGAACTTCACGATCACCGTCGCGATCGCCGTGGACCGCGCCTTGTACACCCGTACCGCCCGCCGCTGGTACAGCCGCACCAGCAGGTACAGCGGCACGAACGAGGCCACGGCCACCGCGCCCAGGCCCAGATCCAGCCAGAGCAGCATCGCCGAGATGTAGAGGAAGGAGAGGATGACCGTGACCAGTTCCTGGAGGCCCTCGCTCAGCAGCTCGCGCAGCGACTCGACGTCCGTGGTGGAGCGGGAGATCAGCCGGCCGGACGTGTAGCGCTCGTGGAAGTCGATGCTGAGGGCCTGTGCGTGGCGGAAGATACGGCCGCGCAGGTCGAGCAGCACGTCCTGGTTTACGCGCGCTGAGGCCTCGATGAACGCGTACTGGAGGCCCCCGGAGAGCAGGGCGCTCAGGCCGTAGCCGACCGCCACCGCGATCAGCGGGCCGTGGTCGTGGTGGCGGAACGCCGGTACGGCACGGTCGATGGCGTACGCCACCAGCAGCGGGCCCGCCTGCACGGCCGCCTGCTGGAGCAGCAGAAGGAGCGTGGTCACGGCGACCCGCGCCTTCATCGGGGCGAGGAGCGAGCGCAGGAGAGTGGCCGTGGCGCCGGGCGGGACGGGCAGGACGTCCCGGTCGAAGGGGTCGCCGGAGCCGGATCCGGCGGCGGCCGTGGTGTCGGCGGCGCCGGTCGGTTTCGCCCGGCCCAGTTCGTCGTCCTCGTCGGGGGCGGGCAGGGAGGTGGCGGCGGTCATCGGCGGTGATCCTCCCCGGACATCAGACGGACGTACTCGGCGTTGCTGCCGAGCAGTTCCTGGTGGGTGCCGACGGCGGTGACACGGCCGTCGGAGAGCAGGGCGACACGGTCGGCCAGCAGGACGGTGGAGGGGCGGTGAGCGACGATCAGGGCGGTGGTGTCGGCGAGTACGTCGCGCAGGGCGGCCTCCACGGCGGCCTCCGTGTGCACGTCCAGGGCGGAGAGCGGGTCGTCGAGGACGAGGAAGCGGGGCCTGCCGACGACCGCCCGCGCGAGCGCGAGGCGCTGGCGCTGGCCGCCGGAGAGGCTGAGGCCCTGCTCGCCGACCTGGGTCGCGGTGCCGTGGGGGAGGGCGTGCGCGAAGTCCGCCTGTGCGACGGCGAGGGCGCGGGCCAGCTCCGGCTCCCCGGCGTCCTCTCCGGCTCCCATGAGCACGTTCTCGCCGACGGAGGCGGAGAAGAGGGTGGGCTCCTCGAAGGCCACGGCGACCAGGGTGCGGAGTTCCTCGCGGGACATGGCGGTGATGTCCCGGCCGTCGAGGGTGATCCGTCCGGAGGTCGTCTCGTGCAGGCGGGGGATGAGGGCGGTGAGGGTGGTCTTCCCGCTGCCGGTGGCACCGACGAGGGCCATGGACTCGCCGGGGCGGATGTGCAGGTCGATGTGGGTGAGGGTGGGGGGTGAGTCGGGGGGCGCGTCCGGGTAGCGGAACTGCACGCTCTCGAAACGGATGCCGTCGGGTTCGGGAGCTGAGGGGAGGGGGCCGTCGTCGGCTGCGGGCCGGTGGGGGCTTGTCGCGCAGTTCCCCGCGCCCCTAAAAGCCCCGCCAGCCGCCCGTCGCCAAGTCGGGCCCGCGCCGGGGCATCCGATCACAGC
>NZ_JBHXSK010000103.1:0-17785 GCF_042716195.1 Streptomyces sp. NPDC058683 | reverse complement strand
GTGTCCATTGCCCGAAGTCTGTCGCACATCCGGACCAGTAGACAGGGCTCCTGGTCGCGGAAAGCTCCGGAGATCGTTTACGGGACAGCCCTTAGCCGCCGACGTCACCGTGCCTGTCTCCCCTGATCGTAGAGGAGACAGGCACCGTGGTTTGCGGGGTCAGTCGGCCTGTGCGGGCGGCGGGCCGACGATCTCGACGTCGTACTTCGCTGCCAGCCGGCGCAGTTCGCCCATGTCAGGCCGGACCGACACCGGCGGGACCGTCCGTGTCTCGGCCGGCACCCCGGCCTCGCGGTGGAAGGCCTCGATGCCGCCGGGTAGGGAGAACTCCAGCATCCGCACCTCGGTGTCACCGGCCACGTTGACCTGGTGCGGGACTTCGCGCGGGAGCCAGATGAACGAACCGGGTCCGCATTCGTACACGTCGTCCCCGCAGCGGGCCTTGACCCTCCCCTCCAGGACGTAGAAGGCCTCGTCGTGCTTGTGGTGGATGTGCAGCGGTCCGGCCATGCCGGGCTTGGCCCGCACTTCGAGGACACCGAACTTGCCGTCGGTGTGCTCGGCGGAGGCCAGTACGGTCATGAGCGACTCCATGTACCAGACGGCCGTGCCGTCGGCCTCGGTCGCGACAAAACCGGGTGCAGTCATGAGCTTCTCCAGAAACACGTTCGGAGATAAGTAAAATTATACTTATCCAGGCGTGGTCGTACAGGTCGGTCGTGCGAGGTCGAAGGAAGGTGGGGCATGTGGCGAGAGACGCCGATCTGACCCGGCAACGGATCATGGAAGCCGCTCTGGACGAGTTCTCCGAGAAGGGCCTCGCCGGAGCCCGCGTCGAGTCGATCGCCCAGCGCGCCGGCATCAGTGTGCGCATGCTGTACGTCCACTTCCGCAACAAGGACGGGCTGTACGACGCGGTGCTGCGCCAGCACGTGGCGCAACGCGCCTCGGCGCTGTCGGACCCGTCGCTGCCTCTGCCCGACTTCGTGCCCCGGCACTTCGACAGCCTCCGCCACGACGAGATCTTCGTACGGCTCGTCATGTGGGAGGCGCTGACCGGCTCGGCGGCGCAGCCCGCGATGAACGAGGGAGAGCGGAGCGAGCGGTACGCGGAGACCCTTGGCTATCTGAAGGCGCGCCGGGACGCGGGCGAGCTGGACCCGTCGCTCGACACCGGGATGACGCTGGTGGCCGTACTCGCGCTGGCGTCCTTCCCCTCCGCCTTCGGCCACATCGTCCGCATGGTCACAGGCCTGCGTTCGGACGATCCGGCGTTCGTCGAACGCTACGAGACCTTCCTGCGCGACCTGGCCGTACGGCTGGCGCCCCCGCCCCAGGACTGATCCGGCGCTCATGTCGTCCGCGTGCCGAACAGCTCGCCGAAGCGGCCCGTCAGCAGGTCCGAGCCCTTGTACTGGGCGGCGATGTCGGCGCCGAGGACGCCCTGTCCGGGGAGTTGGGCCGCTCCCCCGGTCGGGCCGAGCGGCAGGAGGATGGCGGCGGGACCCGGTCGGTAGGTGGCGAGTTCGGCGGAGCCCCCGATGAGCGCCTTGATGTTGTCCACGACCACCTGCGCGTGGCGCGAGGCCGTGCCGGCGCGCTTGGACTCGGCGATGTCTGTGATGTCGCCGAGCGCGAAGACCGTGTCCTGCCCCTTGACCTGGAGGGTGTCGGTGACGGCGACCTCGCCGTTCGCTAGGCGTACGTCCGCGAGGGCGCCGGCGAGGTAGTCGGTGTGCGGGACGACGCCGAAGCAGCGGAACCAGATGTCGGCGGTGATGTCGACGTCGGCGGTGGTGGTGACGTGGAAGGTGCCGCGCTCGCCCGGCGCGGTGGCCGGGTTCTCCTTCAGGGGTGTGCCCAGGACGAATTGGACGTCGAGTGCGGCAAGCTGGCGGCGGATCTCCTCGCGCAGTTCCGGCTCGTACTCGCTGAGGATGTCGGCCACCGGGTCGACGATGACGACCTTCTTCTCGGGCCATACGGCCTTGATCTCGCCGGCGAACTCAAGACCGACCGGCCCGGCGCCGAGGAGGAGCACATGGTCGGCTGCCAGCAGGTCGGCGTGTGCCTCCCGGTACTTCCGCTGAGCTGCGGCGGAGTCGTCGATGTCGCTCTTGGCGGGGAAGGGGTAGCCCGAGCCGGTCGCCAACACGATGTAGTCGGCGGCGAGTTCCTCGCCCGAGGCCAGGGTCACGCGGCCTGGTTCGACCCGTACCGCACGGTCGCGCACCACGCGCCCGTTGGTGAGCAGCTTGTCGTAGGGGAAGAAGACCTTCGGCAGGAACTCCGGGTCCACTACGGCGCGCAGGGCGCCGACGGCGTGGAAGAACGCGTCCTTGGGGTCGACGAGGACGACGTCGGCGACGCCGTCCAGGGCCTTGGCCGCGGCGCTTCCGCCATAGCCGCCACCGATGACCACTACGGTCGGGGACACCTGTGCTCCTTCAAGTCGGTTGTATGTCTTGCGTGTTGTCACGGGGCCGTCAGCAGGCCGTGCATCTCGCCCGACTGGTAGCGCTCGACGGCTTCGGTGACGCGCGTACGGCTGGAAAGGCAGAACCCGCCGTACATGTACGCGGGAGTGCGCAGCGGCCTGCCCGCTCCGAACAGGAACTGTGCGCCCTGCTCGCCGGCGGCCAACTCCACCGCGCCCGCGCCGGGTTCGAACACAGCGAGGCCGGCCGGGCCCAGCTCGCCGCGGCTTGCGGGGGTGGCGATGCGGCCGTGGCCCTCGACCGTCATCACGAAGCCGCGGAACTCGGGGTCCACGGGGATCTCGACGCGGGCGCCGGGCGCCAGGATCAGGTCGTAGACGTGCGATCCGGCCGCCTCGCGCACCGGCGAGCGCATCCCGAACGCCTCGCCCGCGACCACCCGGACGCTCACGCCCTCGGCGAGCTCGTCCGAGGGCAGCTCCTGCGGGGTGAAGTGCATACCGTACGGCTCGTTCTGCTCGTCTGTCTCGGGCAGCCGTACGAAGATCTGCGCGCCGTGTCCGAGCCGCCCGACCTCCTCCACGACCTCGTCGTGCACGATGCCCGAGCCAGCGACGGTCCAGTGCACACCGCCCGGTTCGATCAGGCTCCGGTCGCCGAGGCTGTCGCGGTTGTGGAAGCGGGTGGTGGAGTCGTCGAAGAGGTAGGTGACGGCGGAGAAGCCTGCGTGCGGATGCGGGGAGAAGACCGGGCCGGTCATCCGGAAGAGGTCCGTGTTGAGGAAGGGGTCGAGGTCGACCGTGAAGCGAGCGCCACGGGCCGAGAACAGCGTTCCCCGCTCGTGGGTCTCGATCTCCGTGACGGTGGACAGGACGCGGGGCTCGTTCATGCCGTACTCCTTCTGCTCGTCTGCTTCGGATCAGCCCAGGTGAGCCGTCGGCGCGGACTCCCCGTGCTCCTGTCTCTTCGCGTTGATGGCGAACAAGGTGATCAGCAGGCCGCCCACGAAGAGGAAGCCCGCCACCGTGAACGCCGTGGTGTAGCCGTAGGTCAGTGCCTCGCCGGCCTTGGCGACCGTGGCGAAGTCCTTCATGGCGATGGCGCGGTAGAAGGTGCCGGCCGCTTCCGGGAGACGGTCGTTCGCCGCCGACGTCGAGATCGTGGTGAGGACCGCCAGGCCCAGGGCGCCGCCGACCTGCTGTGCGGTGTTGAGGAGTGCGGAGGCGATGCCGGAGTCCTGGTCGCGCACTCCGCTGACCGCGCCGAGCGTCATCGGCACGAAGCTCATGCCGAGGCCGAGCGCGGTGACGAACATGGCGGGCATCAGGTGCGTGAAGTAGGAGGAGCCCCGCTCCAGGGTGCTGAACCAGAACATCCCGCCCGCGCCGATGACCAGCCCGGGTCCGGCGATCAGGCGGGGTGCGAGGCGGGCGACGAGCTTGGAGCTGATGCCCGCGGCGATGCCCATGCCGAAGCTGAACGGCAGGTAGGCGAAGCCGGTCTTGACCGGGCTGTAGCCGAGGATCTGCTGCATGTAGAGCGTCAGGAAGTAGAAGGTGGCGAACATGCCGGCGCCCAGGAACAGCATGGTCGCGTACGCTCCGGCGCGGTTGCGGTCCCTGAACAGGCGCAGCGGCAGCATCGGGTGCGTGGTGCGCATCTGGAGGACGAGGAAGAGCGTCAGCAGGACGACGGCCACGCCGAAGAAGGTGAGGGTCAGGGCGTCGGACCAGCCGTCCTGGCCGCCACGGGTGATGCCATAGACGAGGGAGATGAGGCCGCCGGTGCCGGTGATCGCGCCGGGGACGTCGAGGCGCCCGGTGTTGCGCTCGCCCTCGGCGAGGATCTTCGTGCCGGCGAGTACGGCGATGCCGATGGGAATGTTGACGAAGAACACCCAGCGCCAGTCGAGGTAGTCGGTCAGGACGCCGCCGAGGAGGAGGCCGACCGTGGAGCCGAGGCCGGCCATGGCCGCGTACACGCCCATCGCCTTGTTGCGGGGCTTGCCCTCGGGGAAGTTGGTCGCGATGAGGGAGAGCGCCGTGGGCGCGGAGATCGAGGCGCCGATGCCCTGGAGGATGCGGGCGCCGATCAGCAGTTCCTCGTTCGGGGCGAGACCGCCGAGCAGCGAGGCGAGGGTGAACACCGTGATGCCTATGCGGAACATGCGGCGACGCCCGAAGAGGTCGCCGGCCCGGCCGCCGAGCAGGAGGAGTCCGCCGAAGGCGAGGGCGTAGGCGTTCACGATCCAGGAGAGGTTCGACGCCGAGACCTTGAGGTCGGTCTGGATGCTCGGCAGCGCGATGTTCGTGATCGTGCCGTCCAGCACGACCATCAGCTGTGCGGCGGCGATGACGAGGAGAGCAAGGCCGAGGTGGCGCCCGCGGGGAGCCTCTCCCGGCGGGGCGGACTCCGGGTCCGCGGGCGTGGTCGTGCTGTCGATGGGCATGACGGGACTCCTGGTTCGGCGGCAGGCCGGAAGCGGCATCTCAAAAAATATACAAGCGTTGAGATCTTTTCCGCACCGGCCCAGCACTACCCCGATCCGCCCTGTCAGGAGTACAGGGACTCAGAGGCTCAGGAGGTCTTCTCTTCCTGGTTGACGATGAAGTCGGCCGGGATCTCAGGGCTCCAGACGGCCGGTGGGCAGTCCCAGTCGCCCGCCTTCCAGTTGTCCGTGATGCAGTCCATGTCGCTGGAGTACTCGATCCAGCTGCCCCACGGGTCCTGGATGTAGTGGAAGAAGTTGGAGCCGAGGGTGTGCCGGCCGAGGCCCCAGCCGTGGTTGTGGCCAGCAGCGGCCATGGTCTGCGCGCCCATCGCGATCTGGTCGATGTCGGCAACCTCCCAGCTGGAATGGTGCAGGCCGGGGTGGGTGGCGGGCAGGAAACCGAAGACGTGGTGGTCGCCGGGCCCGGAGTTCATGAAGACCGCCATGCCACGGATGCGGTCCGAGAGGCGCAGGCCCAGGGTGCGGGCGTAGTAGGCCTCGGACGCATCCAGGTCGGTGCTGAAGATCAGCATGTGGCCGAGGCGCCGGGGGCGGGGCTTCTCGTCGGCGGTGAGCCAGCGCGCCTGGTCGACGCGGCGGACGTGGTCGCCGAAGTTGGCCTCGTGGGCCTCCGTGGTGCCGAAGTCCCGCCAAGCGCCGAGCTGCTCGTCGCGCAGGTTCAGCAGGTTGCCCTCGTGGTCGCGGAACCACAGGCCTCCGGGGAGCTGGGCGGGCGCGTCGAGCAGCCGCACGCCGAGGCCCTCCAGATGGCGCTGCCAGTCGGGCAGGGAGTCCGGCTCCACGGCGAAAGCCACGTGGTGCAGTCGCTTGACCGGTCCTTCCAGCAGGACCGCCTGGTCCTGCTCGCGGCCGTCGCAGCGGACCACGAGAGCGTTGTCCCGCTCGGCCGTGCGCAGCCCGAAGGTGTCGTAGAAGCTCTGGCCCGTGTCCAGGGAGGGCACCTGGAGTCCGTAGTGCAGAAGGCCTTTGACACGCAGCATTGCTCTCTCCTCACAGTTCCGGTGCACCGCGTCCCGGCGGGTCGCACCTTCTCTAAGTGTGTACACCTTTTTCGGCAGGAGTCCAGCTCTCCCAAGAAGCCGTTCCGAGATCCTCACCGCAGACCATGACGGTCGCCTGGCCCACGTCGGGGGCCTCCCGGCCCGGGTCGAGGTCGTCGATCACCCGGCGGGCGGTACGTGCAAGGTGTCTCGTGATCAGCTGTGCGGCCCGCTCCGGAGCACCCGCCATGACGGCCGCGAACAGGTCGTAGTGCTCCTGCCGGCGCTGCGGGAACACCCCGGGGTGCCGGTCTTGGAGCGTGCGCAGATAGCGCTCGCTGCGTTCGGCGTACGAGGTGATCGTGCGCAGGACCGTGGGAGTGCAGCGGCACACGAGCACGCGATGGAAGGCCCGGTGCGCCTCGTGCCACGCCATGGCGTCGCCCGTCTCGTCGGCGCGGTCCATGTCGTGCAGGTGCGCCGAGGCTTCCTGCACCTCCTGACGGGTCAGGCGCCCGGCGGTGACCCGGACGCCCATCGCCTCCAGGGAGATCCGGGCCGCGTAGAGGCAGTCCAGGTCGGCCACGTCCAGGCCCGTGACCCGCCCCCGGTGGTTGATGTCGGCGTCGATCAGCCCCTCTTCCTGGAGCATCCGGAACGCCTCGCGCAACGGGGTGCGGCTGACGTCGAAGACGCGGGCCAGCTCGGCCTGTTTCAGTTCCGTGCCGGGCGGCAGGAGGCCGTCCAGGATCAGCCATCTCAGGTGGTCGTGGATCTCGACGCTGGTGCGCCGGGGGTGGGAGATGACGGGCCGCGGCAGGCCGCCGAACAGACCGAGCAGATCTTCCGTCGCGTCCGTCGCATCCGTCTGCGTCACCCGCACCGACCGCCTCTCCACTGCATCCGGCTACCCGGGGCCTGGCCACCACACCTCCCGCAGCTTACCCTTTCCCGCGTAATGTGTATGCACTATGGTCCTGCTGCCATCCGTGCAGAGACACAGAGCCACCCGCTGGAGGAGAGCCATGCAGTCACCTGACTGGTCGTTGGTGCAGTACCGCACCGGAGATTCCGAGAAGACCGCCGTCGGTGTCCTGATCGACGGGAACGTGGTCGAAGGGCCTCCCGAGACAGGCGGTCTGACGCTCCTGGAGGTGCTGCGCCGCTGGGACGCCATAGCACCTGGGCTGCGCACCTGGACACCGTCCGCATCCGCGACCATCACCGATGCCCGGCTCGCCCCTCCCCTGACCTACCCGGGCAAGGTGCTGTGCGCCGGCGCCAACTACTGGGACCACATCGCGGAGATGGGCATCGAGCGCCCCGGTGCGCTGGGCGAGCCGTTCTTCTTCCTCAAGCCGCCGACGACGACGGTGACGGGACCGGGCGATCCGGTGCCGCTGCCCGCCTATCCCGGCGCGCGCGTGGACTGGGAGGCGGAACTCGCCGTCGTCATCGGCAGGCCAGGCCGTGATCTCTCCCCAGAGCAGGCACTCGACCATGTGGCCGGCTACCTCGCCGCCAACGACATCTCCGCCCGGGACCGCCTCAAGTCGGCGCTGCCCGTCGCCGAGCCCTTCACCTTCGACTGGCTGGGACACAAGGGGCAGGACGGTTTCTGCCCGCTCGGCCCCGGGCTCGTGCCCAGCTGGCAGGTGCCCGACCCGCAGAACCTGCGGATCCGGCTCAGCGTGAACGGAGTGGTGAAGCAGGACTCCTCCACCGCGCAGATGATGGTGCCGATCCTGGAGGTGGTCGCGGCCGCGAGCCGCCTCACCCGGCTCGAAGCCGGGGACGTCATCCTCACCGGCACACCGGCGGGATGCGGGACTCCCCGCGGTGAGTTCCTCGCAGCCGGGGACGAGGTCGTCGTGGAGATCGAGCGTGTCGGCCGCCTGCACAACACGGTGGTGGCAACAGCGGTCGCGTCATGAACAGCACACCGATGCGTGCGGCGGTGAGGTCATAAACAGTGGGCTGGCCCGTGCCGTGTGTCGTCGTGAATGACACGTCGGCCTGTACGCGGCGGCCTGGCCCGAGCCGCTGCCGGCGCCCGAATCCATGCGGGCCATGGTCTTCCGGCGTTTCGGGCCGCCGGACGTGCTGGAGCAGGCGGTGCTCGACACCGCCGGCCCCGGCCCCGGCGAGGTCCTCGTACAGGTCGCCGCAGTGAGTATCGGCCGTCTGCTGGACCTCATGGCCCGCGCGGGCCATCACCCATACGCAGAGTTCCGGCTGCCGCAGTCTGCCGTTCACAGCCAGTGGGGCAGGCAACTCCAGCGACTCGGGTGCGGCGACAAAGGTCGGTCCGGTCCGGCGCTCATGTGCGGTGAGGACGCCCGTATCCGGTATCCCGTTGCCGACAGGTGTTCGTCCGCAGGCTGCCAAGTAGAGGGACACACGGACGGACTGCGCACGAGAACGAAGGTCGGCTGCGTCTGACGACCCTGTCGCCCGTGCCGTCGGAGCCGTGACCGACCTGGCCGACACAGAACGGCGGGGCGCGTCAGGGTGCGCTGGGGAGGTGGAATCCCTTGTGGTGGGCGGCACGGTAGTCGCGGGGGCGCATGTGCTTGAGGCGGAGGAAGCGGCGGTTGAAGTTGGAGAGGTTCTGGAATCCGCTACGGGCGGCGACCTCGGTGACGGGCAGGTCAGTCGTGGTGAGGAGGCGGCAGGCGGTCTCGACACGGAGTTGGTTGACGTAGTCGGTCAGGGTGCGGCCCATGGTGCGGTGGAAAAAGCGACTGAACGAGGTCGGTGCCATGTGTGCGATAGCGGCGATCTCGCCGAGCTCGACCGGGCGGGTGTGGACCTGCTGCAGGTGGCGGCAGATGTCGTCGATGCGGCGGCGGGCTTCGGTGTCGGGGGTGGGGGCGTAGCCGGGACCGGTCAAGGGCTTGGAGTCGGTGTCTCGCGCGAGTTGGTTCAGGACGTCGAGCAGGGCGACGGTGGCGGCCGCACTGTCGACGAGCCGGGGCAGGCCGGTCAGAAGGCGCCGGGCGGGCTCGGGAGCGTGCGGGAAGAGCAGGCCGCGGGCGGACCGGTCGAGCAGCACTTGCACCGGGCGGAACTGCGGCAGGGCGAAGAAGTCCGCACCGAGGAAGTCGTGCCGGAACTGCACGACCGAGGCCTCGGCCATGCCCGTGGGGTACGGAACGGAGCTGAAGGTGTGCGGCAGATCCGGGCCGAGGAGCGTGAGATCGCCGGGCCGGTAGGGCTCTACGGTGGTACCCACATAGCGAGTGCCGGAGCCCTCGGTGATCAGTACCAGTTCGTACTCGGCGTGGTAGTGCCAGCCGAAGTCGAAGGCCTTCTCACGTCGTAGGAAGCACTTGAAGGTGGTGTTCTCGGGCAGGCTCCAGTGCTCGTGGCGGGGTCTCACGCGAGGCAGCGTACCGGGGGACGGCCGGATCGCTGACGGCTAATTGAGTACCGGAATCGGGCAACACGCGCGTAGTGCTGACGGCGGCGCGCTGCGACGGTGGACAGCGGCATCCCGCAGGGACTGACGACGAACGAGGAGAAGCCGCGCATGACCGCCATCACGCGATCCCGGGTGTCCGAACTGGACCTTCCCTACGAGGGCCTGAGTGGAACCGCCACCGCCGACTTCAACCGGGACGGCTTCGCTCACCTGTCGCGGGTTCTCTCGCCGGAAACCATCGCGGAATACGAGCCGACCATCACCTCGGAGGTGATCCGGCTCAACACCCAGCGCCTGCCGTTGGCGGAGCGCGACACCTACGGCAAGGCGTTCCTCCAGGTGACGAACCTGTGGCAGCACAGCGACACGGTACGGGAGCTGGTCTTCTCCCGCCGCCTGGCGAAGATCGCCGCCGATCTGCTCGGGGTGCACGCGGTGCGCCTCTACCACGACCAGGCCCTGTACAAGGAACCCTCGGGCGGCATCACCCCCTGGCACGCCGACCAGTACTACTGGCCGCTGTCTTCCGACCGCTGCCTGACCCTCTGGCTGCCACTGCAGGAGACCCCGCCGGAGATGGGCCCGCTCGCCTTCGCCCGCGGCAGCCACAACTTCTCCCACGGCCGCGACCTGCCCATCAGCGACGCGTCCGAAGCACAGCTGAAGCAGGGACTCGCGGAGCAGGACTTCGAGGACATCGTCGCCCCCTACGCCCTCGGCGATGCCAGCTTCCACCGGGGCTGGACCTTCCACCACGCCGGCCCCAACCACAGCAGCGTCCCGCGCCGCGTCATGACCGTGATCTACCTGGACGCAGACATCCGCGTCGCCGAACCCACCAACGACAACCAGATCGCCGACCGCCACTGGATGCCCGGCACACCGGTCGGCCAGATCCCGGACACCCCGCTCAACCCCGTCCTCTACGACGCCGGCCACGCCTGAGAGCTGCCTGGGCCGCCTTGACCTCCGAGCTTCTCCAGCAGCCGCCGGCCAGCCAGGAGCCAGGCGCTTCAGCCGCCGGTCCCCGCCGAGTCCTCGGGGTCGATGAGCCCACGGAGCACCGGCACCACCAAGCGCAGGATGTCCTCGGTGTCCGCCGCGGCCAGATCCGGCATGCGCAGCAGATAGCGCTGGCTGGCGACGCCCATCATCATCGCCCCGCACAACGCCGCCCGCAGCCGCGCGTCGGGGCTGCCGACCAGGGCCGCCACCGGTTCCACGGCCTGGGCGGTGATGTGGCCGCGCAGGAGTTCGGCGGCCTCCTCGCTGGTCATGCTGGCGCGCACAAGTACGGCCATGGGGCTGTCCGGATCCGCGGCCCAGGCGCCCAGCATGCCCCGCACGAGATTCTCGACGGTCTCGGCAGGGTCGTCGGTGGTCAGCTCGGCAACCGGGATGTCCCAGCGGACGGCCTCGCGGAACAGCCCGTCCTTGCTGCCGAAGTACTGGATGACCGAGGACTTGTCGACCTCGGCCTCGGCCGCGATGGCCCGGATCGTGGCACGCTCGTAGCCGACTTCGGCGAACTTGCGCCGGGCCGCCGCCAGAATGCGCTGCCGGGTGCGCTCGCCCTTGCGCGGGCAGGCGGCTTCGGTCCCGTGCTTCCTGGGCCGGCCTCGCCCGGACGCCGTCGGCCGCGGCGCTTCTTCTGTGACATCGGCGGCGGACATGCTCCGGCCCCTTTCCTCGCTCGCTCGTTCCGATGCTACGGCGGGCAGTTACCGCTGCTGCGAGGCGGAGTGTCAGGCCTGCCCGCCGCCGACGAGCCTGAGGGCCGAGCGTGTGGTGACGGGCTCGTACTCCGGGGCGACATCGGCCAGCACGCTCAGGGCGGTACGCGCCAGATGACCGGCCACCACCCTGGCGGCCCCGTCCACGTCGCCCGCCTTCAGGGCTGCCAGCAGCGCCTCGTGCTCCTTGTGCGCCCGCGCCCGGGACCCCGGTACGCCCAGCTGGGCAAGACGGATGTAGCGCTCGCTCTGCTCGGCGTGCGAGGACAGCGTGCGCCTCAACTGTGCCCCGACGGCCCGGGTGGCCACGCCGTGGAACGCGCGGTGCGCGGCGTACCAATCGTCCGGCTTCTCCTCGTCGGCGAAGGCCTTCATACGCTCCAGCAGCTGGCCCATACGGTCAAGGTCCTCGCCGGTGAGCGTCTTCGCCGTCGTGGTCACGGCCAGGGTCTCCAGCATGATGCGGGCCCCGTAGACACCGTCCAGGTCCTCGGGGTCCACCGCGCGCACCCGGGCCCGCTGATCGGGCCGGGCATCGATGAGGCCTTCCTCCTGGAGGAGCCGGAAGGCCTCGCGCATCGGCGTGCGGCTGACGCCCAGTTTGCGAGCCATCTCCGCCTGGAGCAGCGCCGAGCCCGGAGGCAGCTCGCCACTGAGGATCATCGCCCGAAGCCGGCCGTGCACGTCGAGAGCCATCCGGCGTCCACCTGTGGCCGCCTCGGGTCGCGCAGCGGGTGCGGGAGCGCCGTCGGCCACGCTCACGGACCCGCCCGGTTCCCGCTCTTCCGACGATTCGCTCGTATTCCTGCTCACGCCGGGAGTGTACCCAAGAGGTGTATCCAATAAGGGCGCGCACAAGTCCGGGCTCGGGCGATGACCCGCCGACAGGTCATCGCCCGAGCCCGGGCGGATCTAAGACTGTATCCACCTTCTTGGACGTCGATGGCACAACGTTCGACCACTCAGGCGAAGAGCGGAGCGAGATCGAAGTAGACGCGGAAGTCGTCAATGAGGCCGGTCTCGTCGACGTGCCACATGGTGACGGCCGGGATGGTGACGGTGTCTCCAGTCAGGCGGTAGTAGTCGACCGTCTCCTCGATGACGCTGTCGGCACCGATGTGCCACTCACGGACGACCTTGTGGCGCAGCCCCTTTATGGTGCTGAAGAAGCCACCGACTCCGGCCTCTATCTCACCGGGGCCGGTCATCGGCTCATTGTTCCCGAAGCGCATTCGTCCCTGCGCGGCGAACAGCCGGCTGAAGCCGGCCGCGTCGGTCGCGTCCACCAGCGTGAACACTCTGGAGGCGAGCTCTGTCTGCATGGCAGGCCCCCCTCAGGCCGAGATTCCGGTGGCGGCGCCGGCGACCCGGTCCCGTACGGCCCTGAGTGTCGTCTGCACCGCGTCGAGGTAGTCGGCCTCCATGTGTGCGGCGAACTCTTTCTCCTCTGCGCTGCCCGCCGCCACTCCGTCGACGACGATACGGAAGGAGAACGTGAGGGTCAGCTCACCGGCGTCGCCGAGGCTGATCTCGTTGTCGATCGTGCCCCTGGCCGCGGCGTGCGTGCGCACGAAGTGCACACGCTGCTTGGGGTAGAAGGTGACGACCTCGCGCACCGGCTGGCCCGCGTGCACGACCTCGCGCACCAGGCCGCCGTCGAACCGCTCGGTCACGGTGCACTTACTCATGCTGGCGACGTACGTCAGCGGGTTCTCGGCCTTGTCCATCAGGCCTGCCCAGATGTCGTCCACCCGGAGCGCCGGCTCCGTGCCGTCGTTCACGGGCAGAGTGCGGCTCACTTCGATCATGCGTCCCTCCACGGAATTGAACTCCGCCGGCCGATTCGGCGTCACGGCACCGAAGGCCTGCCCTCGAAGTGTGCACACTCTGGCTTCCCCAGTAAAGACAGAAGACGGTTTCTTCCGACATCGATCCGAGAGCGAGCATGGAAAATGTATGCACCTGGCCAAGCGCGTACTGAGCAACCGGCTCGCGGAGCTCCAGGACGGCAGACTCTTCGAACGCGAGGTCTCCCCCGGCAACGGCCGCCGCCTCCCGCACACGCAAGCCGACGAGCACGAGGCGGAAGCGAGCCGGGGCTGACACCGCTCATCAGGTCAGGCAGGCCGAAGGAGCCGAGGTCGTGAGGCCTTCCGCCCCGCCGCGGTCGCCCGGCGGCGGCAGGGCCTGCTCGGTCCAGATGACCTTTCCCGTCTGCGTGTAGCGGGTGCCCCAGCGCTGGGAGAGCGCGGCGATGAGCTGCAGCCCGCGCCCGCCCTCGTCGGTGTCCATGGCGCGGCGGATCCGGGGAGTGGTCAGGCTGCCGTCGGAGACCTCGCAGACCAGGTCGGCGCTGAGCAGCAGACGGAGCCGTACGGGGCCCTTGGCATGTCGTACGACGTTGCTCACGAGTTCGCTCGCGAGCAGTTCGGTACTCATCGTCAGGTCGTCCAGGTTCCAGGCCGCCAGCTGCTCGCGCACGTGCCGGCGGGCCTCACCTGCGGCCTGCGGATCCTCGGGCAGCGCCCAGGAGGCGATGCAGTCGGCCGGCAGAGCGTGGACGCGGGCGACCAACAGGGTGGCGTCGTCGTCGATGTCCCGCTGGTCGGCCGGGAGCAGACCGCCGACGAGGGTGTCGCAGACCCTGTCGAGGCCGTCGGTGTGGGCAGTGCGCAGGAGCGCAGTGAGTTTCACCAGGCCGTCGTCGATGTCGCGACCGGAAGACTCGACGAGGCCGTCGGTGTACAAGACGAGGAGGCTGCCCTCGGGCAGCGTCAGCTGCACCGTCTCGAACGGAGGCTCGGCCGCGCCGAGTGGTGGATCGGGGGCCGGTTCGGGGATGTGCACGTTCCCATCCGGCTGCACCACGATCAGCTGCGGGTGCCCGGCGCAGACGAAGGAGCAGATCAGGGTGGTCGGGTCGTAGACCGCGTACAGGCAGGTGGCGTACGAGTCCTCGCCGAGGCCGCTGACGGTGTCATTGAGGCGGCTCATGATCTCGTCGGGAGGCAGTTCGAGGTCGGCGAGGGTGTGCACGGCGGTGCGCAGCCGCCCCATCGTGGCCGCCTCGGACAGCCCGTGCCCCATCACGTCGCCGATGACCAGTGCGACCTGGTCGGCGGAGAGCGGGATGACGTCGTACCAGTCGCCGCCGACCTCCATGTCGCGCCCCGCGGGCAGATAGCGGGCGGCGGCCGTGCACGCGGGCAACACGGGCAGCGTGCGCGGGAGCAGACCACGCTGGAGTTCCTGGGCGCGGGTGTGCACGGAGTCGTACAGCCAGGCACGGTCCAGGGCCTGGGCGACCAGGCCGCTGATCGCGACCAGCAGGGTTCGTTCTTCGCCGGTGAGTCGGCGCGGGTGGTCGAAGCTGATCGTGCAGCTGCCGAGCACACGCCCGGCAGCGGTCAGCGGAAGGAAGGCCCATGACTGCTTGCCGACCTCACGGGGCCGGTCGGCCTGGCCCGGGTAGCACGCCGTGTACTCCTCGACCGAGGAAAGGAAGACAGGCGCGCCCAAAAGCAACGAGTCCCAGATCGGTGTGGCCTCGCGGAGCAGGGAGCCGTCCAGCCGGTCCAGGAATTCCCGGGGGTATCCGACGGATCCGACCGTGTATGCCCGGTCGCCCGCGATGGTCTGCATGATCAGGCCGACGGCGCCGAACGGCTGCATCACCCGCCGGGCGACCGTGTCCGCCACGTCCTGTGCGGTCGTCGCCCTGGCGAGATCCGTCGTCAGCTCCGTGATTCGGGCGGACCGCTCGGCGGCGGCGCGCTCGGCGGCCTCGCGCTCGGCTTCGCGCCGCCTGATCTCGGTGACGTCGGCGCAGTAGCAGGTGGTGCCCTCCGGCACCGGGACCAGCCGCAGGTGGTAGCAGCGGTCGGTGTCGGGTATGCGGATGTCGAAGCCGGCCGGGACGGCCGCCGCAGCGGCGGTTCGGCAGCGTTCCTCCAGGCCGCGAACCTGCCGTAGCCGGGGCAGCTCCCACAGGATCCGGCCGTGCAGCTCCTCCTCGAAGGAGCCGAAGGTGCGCTCTGCCTCCAGGTTGGCGAAGACGATCCGCCAGTCGTCGTCCAGCGCCAGGAAGCCGTCGCTCATGTGGCGCAAGGCACGGGCGAGCGCGTCCCGGGCGGAATAGGACTCCTCGATGCCCCACCACCCGCCGATCATCCTGAGTGGTTCCCCCGCGTCGTCGCGGACCACTTTGGCGCGGGCCAAAGTCCAGCGGGCCGTACCGTCCGGGCGACAGATCCTGAATTCGGCCTGGTACAGCGTCCGGTCGAGGATCGACTTCTCGACCTCGGTCAGCATCCACGGCAGGTCGTCGGGGTGGACGACCTTCATGAACGTCTCGATCCGGGGCACGAAGTCGGCCGGATCCACCCCGCACAGAGCCATGGAGGCTTCGTCCCAGTACAGCTCACCGGACTGAATGCCCCACTCCCAGGAACCGACCTGGACCTCCTCCAGCGCCTCACGGACGCGGCTGCTGCTCCAGTTCCGCTGAGGCGGTCGGGTGGGTGGCGGCGCCTGGCCCATCCGCTCCTCGGCCCAGGCGGTCACGGCCCGCAGGAAGTCCCACTGCTCCTCGGTCGGCTCCCCGCTGTCGCCTGCCAGGACGGTGAGCGCGCCGACAGCATGGTTTCCCCCGAACACAGGAACGGCAGCCATGCCGGTACCTGTATCGGGCCAGGATTCAGCGGGGGCGTCGGGGTCGGAGGGTGCCCACACGGAACGGCCCTGCCGTACGGCGCGGGCCGGGGCGGTCGTCCCCTCCTGAGCGACGATCTCCCAGATCCGGGTGAGGGCCGGGGGCAGGCCGTTCGCCGACACCAGCCGCAGCGCGGACATCGGGCCGCTGAAATGGACCATCCCACCCAGGGCGCCGAGTTCCGTCACCGCGTGCTGGAGAGCCAGCCGGAAGACTTCCTGCTCGGTCACTCCCGGGTCCACGGCGTTGAGCAGGCCAAGCCGGGCCTTCATAAGGTCAACTTTACGTATTCAATGAGAAAAGGGACATGCATCCAAATCTAGACCGACAGTCATCGAGCCCAAGCCGCGGTGCGGCAAGGCGTCACCGCGGCGGGCCGAGGACGATCTGTCCGTACTTCTCCGCGGCTTCGGCCAGCCGCTCGGGGGTGATGGCGAAGTCCTTGGGCCGGGGGGTGGCGACATCGCGGCCGGCCTGCTGGAACATCCCCTCGATACCACCGGGGGTGGTGATCATCAGGAGGTCGGCGGTGTCCGAGGTGATGCGGTAGCCGTGCGGGATGTTCCGGGGCAGGTAGACAATGCCGCCCTCGGACAGTTCCATCTGCTCGTCGCCGAGCCAGAGCAGTGCCTCGCCCTTGATGAGCATGAAGATCTCGTCCTCGCGGGTGTGCATGTGGAAGGGCGGCGCCTCGCCCTTGGCGACGTTGAACCTTCCGACGGTGAGCTGGCCTTCCGTGGCCTTGCTGTCGAGGAGGACGGAGAACGTGCCGCCGTCCAGCCATTCGAGTGTCTGCTGCTGTTCCCGCTGAGCCAGGAATGCCATGGACATGATGGAGTTCCTTCTTTGATTCGGCGTTTCGGTCAGGCCAGGAACGGCACGAGCACGCCGAGGAGGGCTTCGGGGAGCTCGTCAGGGATGTAGTGACCGCTGCCGGCGATCACCGATTCCTGCACGGCGGGCACGACGGGACGCAGCGTCTGAGCCAGGTAGCCCCCGACGCTGTGCTCGCCACCGATGGCCAGTACGGGCATGGTCAGGACGCCGCCGGCCTCGCCCCAGGCCCTGTTGTCCCGGCCGTCCTGGAGCATGGTGCGGTAGTGCTCGAAGCCGCCCCGCAGGGCGTCCGGGCCGCTCAGGGAGGCGGCGATGGTGTCGATCTCCTCGGGCGGGAAGGCCTTGGAATTGGCGGCCATCTTCGCGAACCACCAGGTCAGGAACGCCTTTTCGTTCCCCTGGAACAGCAGTTCCGGCGCTTCGCGGGTCATGAAGAGCCCGAAGTGGAAGAGACCGCCCGACGCCGGGTCCATGATCTCTTCGAGGCCGTACCCGGGGACGGCCAGGTCCACCAGGGCCAGCTTGTGGACCTGCTCGGGGTAGAGGCGGGCGTAGGAGAAGGCGACCATGCCGCCGATGTCGTGCCCGACCATGCGGACCGGACCGATCACTCCCAGGGCCTGGAGCAGCTCGTGCACGTCGCGCGCCTGGTTGTCCTTGTCGTAGCCCCCCTCCGTGATCGCCGAACCGCCGGTACCGCGCAGGTCGGGGGCAATGACGGTGTACCCCAGGTCGGCGAGGGGCCGCAGCATGTATCGCCACTCCCGCCAGGTCTGCGGCCAACCGTGGAGCAGCACGAGGGGCTCACCCGTACCGCCCACGACGCTGTGTATCAGCGTGCCGTTGACCTCTCGGACGACCTGGGTGAAGCCCTCGGGCAGGTCGGCGGCGAAGACCGGCTCGCTCGAGGCCGCCGCCTGGGACTGGATCTGCGGGGTGGTGGTGCTCGTCACTTCTTCTCTCCGGTGAGTTCTGATGGCGTCAGCCAGGGGGCGGGGTACCGGGCGGGATGCGGTGCGGAGGGGCGATTCCCACACCCCGCCTGGCCGTCACTGCTGCGGGAGGAGTTCCATGAGGATGTTGATGATCTTGGTGCCGTTGTCGGTGGTCCAGTTCTGGGCGAGTTCGGCGAGGAGCTGGTTGGTGGAGG
>NZ_JBHXSK010000102.1:0-18307 GCF_042716195.1 Streptomyces sp. NPDC058683 | reverse complement strand
CCCGGGACCGAGCCCCCTCGGCGTTCCCCTGGGCTCGACTTCTTACCTCTGCTTAGCCGTTCACGTCGTTTCTTCTTACCGATGCTTCGCGGTTTCCGGTGAGCAGCTCTTACCGCGCGTCCGTACTGTCCGACGTAACCCGCTGTACACCGCACGGCTTGCTGCTCGTCATGTGACATGCGCCACTGGAAGTGTGCTCGAAGGCAACCGGTTGTGCCGACCGGTCATCTAACACGTTGCGATCGAGGTGACGCAGGGGGAACGCACCATTGACTAGGGGGAAACGTGACCGTCGTTGCGCAGCCTGATGTGACTGTGATCATCGGGGCGTACGAAGCGATGCCGTATCTCGTCGAATGCCTGGCCTCCGTGGAGGGCCAGACCCTCGACCCGGCACGCATGGAGGTCATCGCCGTCGACGACGGCTCCACCGACGGCACGGGGGAGTACCTGGAGGAGTTCGCGGACCGTGCGGCCATGCCGGTGACCGTGATCCGCCAGGAGAACTCGGGCGGCCCCAGCGGCCCCCGCAACGTCGGCCTCGCCAAGGCCGCCGGCCGCTATGTGTTCTTCCTGGACGCCGACGACCGGCTCGGCCCCGAGGCCCTGGCCCGCATGGTCGCCATGGCCGACAAGAACAACACGGACGTCGTCCTCGGCAAGGTCGAGGGGATCAACCGCACACCCCCGCGGTCCATGTGGGGCCGGACGCTCGACCGCACCGACGTCTTCTCGTCCAACATCAAGTTCACGCTCAGCGCGCAGAAACTGTTCCGCCGCGCACTTCTCGAACAGCACGGCATGCGTTTCGACGAGTCCCTGTGGACCGGCGAGGACGCGCTGTTCACCATGGAGGCCTATCTGCGCGCCGACGGCGTCTCCGTGGTCGCCGACTACCCCTGCTACTACCTGGTCGGCCGCGAGGACGGCAAACACGTCACCAAGAGCGGCAGCTACACCCTCCGCTTCGACTCCGCACGTGCCCTGATGAACCTGATCGCCGGCATGGTCCCGGCCGGACCGCGTCGTGACACGCTCATGGTCCGGCCGTTCCTGGTCACCCTGCTCCCGCAGTTCGGTCCCAAGTTCCTCAAGGACAGCGACGAAATCCGCCGGAAGAAGCTGGAGCTGGCCAAGCCGCTGATGGACGCCCACTGGAATCCGGAGATCGCCCGCCGCCTCAGGGTCCACGAACGGCTGCGACTCCACCTGGTCGCCGTACAGCGCCCCGACCTCCTCCTGGACGTCGTCGAGTTCGTACGCTCCAAGAAGCAGGCCGGGGCACTGCTGGAGAAGCGCGGCACCCGCGTCTATTTCTCCTACCCGCACTTCCGCTCCAGGGCGGCAGGCGTTCCCGACTGGATCTACCTCGCCGAAGCCCGCGAGGCCCGCGCCGTCGCGGGCTACCGGGAGGACGCGGCCAACACCTTCCTGCGGCGCGCCCTGCGCAGGCTCCGCAGATCGTTGCCGGCACGGGGAGTCAAGGCGGCGGCTGCCTGACCGGGCGCCCGGCGCCCGGTCAGGCCGGTCGGCCTACTGGCCCGTCCCCAGCGCCCGCCGGATCGGCTTGCCCACGGCCCGCCGGGCCCGCCGGTAGACCGAGGGCGGCGGCACGACGACCGCCGCCTTGGTGCGGGCCCCCGCGCGCGCCAGTTCCTTCTGCAGCCTGACGTTGTCGAGCGACAGTTCGTCGATACGGCTGTGCAGCCAGCCGAACCGCGAGGTGAGCGAGGCGAGATCCGCCTCGTTCCAGGGTCGGATGCCCGCCGGGAACGTCAGCGCGCGCATCCGCTCCTCGAAGGCCGCGCCGCCGTCGCCGTGCGTGAAGGTGTTCTCCAGGCCGTTACGGTCGAGGAACCCGGTGAACCGCTCGAAGCGCTCCCGGTGGCCGCCGACCAGCCCGCCGAAGTCCGCCTCCGCGTACAGCTTCGCCGGGTCCGCCGAATCGGGATCCTTGACCGCCTGGTCGAGCCGCAGGTGCGGGATCTCGAAGTAACGGCACAGCTCCAGCGTCCGCGAGTCGCCGCACAGCACGGTGGCCGGTGTGCCGGCGAGCAGCGCCGCGATGTTGCCGTGGATGCGTGAACCGAAGGAGAAGTCGAAAGACCGCAGATCGTCGATCCAGGTGACCGGGTCGACGTAGACCCGCACCTTGTCCTCACGGAACATCGGATGGTCCGGGTGGGTCGGCATCGCGGTCACCGCGGCGTTCGGGTCCGACAGGTCCCGCCAGTGCAGCTGCCGCGCGTCACTGAGGTTCTGGCCGACGAACCGCAGATACGGGTAGCGCTCGTGGGTGCGCGTGATGATCCGGTCCAGGCCCTGCGTGCGTACCGCGCTGTGCGAGCCGTTGATCGCGATCCGCGAATCCGGCGTCAACTCCAGCGCCCTCTTGTGCACCGGGAGCCGGTCGCCGTACAGGAACAGCGAAGGACAGCCGATGATCTCGACATCCTTGAAGCCCATGCTTCTCAGGTACTGCTCGGTGAACTCGCCCCGCACGCCGATCGACGCGCTGCGCTCCAGCACCGCCGCGCAGAACTCCCGCACGGTCGGCTCGATGCGCTTCAGCCGGTCCGCGTTGTAGCCGACTCCGGTCTGCGCACCCACACCGAGCACGACAACCGGGATCTTCAGCTTCGATATCAGCCGGGTCATCCGCTTCAACGCGCTCTCGAAGGACGGCCGGAAGGCGTTGGCGAGCGGGATGACGAAGGCGTCGTACTCGTCGTTGATCCGCGCGGCGGCGGAGACGTCGGAGGGCATGCCGTTCGAGATGACCTCGGTGTCCGGGGTCTCGAGAATCTTGTGTGCGGCATCGCTGAAGATCAGGTTGCCGGAGTTGGTAGCTATGACGTCCCGGTGCAGGGCCTCCTCGACGGTGACGACGTCGTAGGGACTCTTGCCCGATCTGAGGAGGATGCGCTTCACGCTGCGAACTTTAGATGACACAAACTTCAAATTAACTTTGCGTTTGCTTCAATTTCTATAAGCAGTCAGTGCAACCTTTTTGCCATGAGCGGGACGTGAGGGAGTGGTTACGCAGCGCCCGTGTGTGCTCCTGTCCGGAGGCTGGACGGCCGCGTCCCCCGCGCATCCGCTTCGCGTAGATTGCTGCCACGCGCAAGGAAGTGGGGACAGGACGTGGCAAGCGCAAGGCAGGCCGTGAGCGAGGCCCGCAGGATCGTCGTCAAGGTGGGTTCCTCCTCACTGACCACCGCCTCCGGCGGTCTGGACGCCGACCGGGTCGACGCGCTCGTCGACGTCCTTGCCAAGAGCCGCAGCGGCGGAGAGAAAGAGGTCGTCCTCGTCTCCTCCGGCGCCATTGCCGCCGGACTCGCCCCGCTCGGGCTGCGCCGCCGCCCCAGGGACCTCGCCCGCCAGCAGGCCGCCGCCAGCGTCGGCCAGGGCCTGCTCGTCGCCCGCTACACCGCCTCCTTCGCCCGCTACGGCGTCCGCGTCGGCCAGGTCCTGCTCACCTCCGACGACATGAGCCGCCGCGCCCACCACCGCAACGCCTCCCGCACCCTCGACAAACTCCTCGCGATGGGCGCCCTGCCGGTCGTCAACGAGAACGACACCGTCGCCACCGACGAGATCCGTTTCGGCGACAACGACCGCCTCGCCGCCCTCGTCGCCCACCTCGTCCACGCCGACCTCCTGGTCCTGCTCTCCGACGTCGACGGCGTCTACGACGGCGACCCCGGCAGGCCCGGCACCTCGCGGATAGCGGAGGTGAAGGGCCCGCAGGACCTCGCGGGCGTCGAGATCGGCAGCGCCGGGAAGGCCGGCGTCGGTACCGGCGGCATGGTCACCAAGGTGGAGGCCGCCCGGATCGCCGCCGCCGCGGGCATCCCCGTCGTCCTCACCAGCGCCGTCCGCGCCGCCGACGGGCTCTCCGGCGGCGACACCGGCACCTACTTCCACCCCACCGGCAAACGGTCCGCAGAGCGCCTCCTGTGGCTCCAGCACGCCTCCACCCCGCAGGGCTCGCTCACCCTCGACGACGGCGCCGTCCGCGCGGTCGTACAGGGCCGCAAGTCGCTGCTGCCGGCCGGAATCGCCGCCGTGGAGGGCGAGTTCGCCGCGGGCGACCCGGTCGAGCTGCGCGACACCGCAGGACACGCGGTCGCCCGCGGACTCGTCAGCTTCGACGCCAAGGAGATCCCCCAGCTGATCGGGCGTTCGACCAGGGAGCTGGCGCGCGAGCTGGGCCCGGCGTACGAACGCGAGGTCGTACACAGGGACGACCTGGTGATCCTGCACCCGTAAAAACGGGGCGTAACGACGGACCCCGGTGGGGGACGTTCCGTAAAACCGCCACACGATCCCTTGCGGCCTGCTCAACTTTGTCTCAGGACCAGTTCCGCACGAGCACAGCTGAAGGAGGCCGTCGTGAGACGAGTGCGCCCTGGGGCTGCGGCGTCCCGTGGTGCTCTGACGAGCGTCGCGGCCGGGGACACCTACGAGGAGCCGAAGGACCTGCCCCGTCTGTGGCACGTCACCCTCAGCGTCTGCGGTGCCGAGGTCCCCCTGCCGGAACTGCGCCGCGGACTCGAACAACTGGCCCACGACCACCCGTTCCTCCTCACCAGCCGTTACGCCTGCGACCACGCCGAGATCCGCTACTGGGAAGAGGCCCGCGACCTGCACGACGCCGCCGCCGTCGCGCTGCGCCTGTGGGGCGAGCACCGCCAGACCGCCGGACTGCCCGCCTGGGAGATCGTCGGCCTGGAGGTCATCGACCGCACCACCTACCACCAGCGGATCGCCGAGGGCTACGGTCCGCCACCGGCGACACCGGTCGGTATCCACCCGTTCTGACGACGACCGTGATTGCCCCCTTTTGATCCCGTCTCGCGGTATGGAACAACCCATGAACGGGGCACGCGCGCGCACTACCCTTCCCCCATGACCACGCTCTCGCCGTACGACGCCATGTCCCCGGTCACCCAGGCCGCCTACCGTGCCAAGGCCGCCGCCGCCGACCTCGCGCCGCTGCCGCGTGCCGTGAAGGACGACGCGCTGCTCGCCATCGCGGACGCCCTGGAGGTCCGTACGAGCGAGATCGTCGAGGCCAACGCCAAGGACATCGCCAAGGCCCGCGAGAACGGCACCAGCGAATCCGTCGTCGACCGCCTCACCCTCACCCCGGAGCGGGTCCGTGCCATCGCCTCCGACGTCCGTGACGTCGCGAAGCTGCCCGACCCGGTCGGCGAAGTGGTCCGCGGCTCCACCCTCCCCAACGGCATCGACCTGCGCCAGGTCCGTGTCCCGCTCGGCGTCGTCGGCATCATCTACGAGGCCCGCCCGAACGTCACCGTCGACGCGGCCGCCCTCTGCCTGAAGTCCGGCAACGCCGTCCTGCTGCGCGGCTCCGCCTCCGCCTACGAGTCCAACACCGCCCTCGTCCGCGTCCTGCGCGACGCCGTAGGCGGCGCCGGGCTGCCCGCGGACGCCGTCCAGCTGGTGCCGGGAGAGGGCCGCGAGTCCGTCCACGAGCTGATGCGCGCCCGCGGCCTGGTCGACGTCCTCATCCCGCGCGGCGGCGCCTCCCTCATCCAGACCGTCGTCATGGAGTCCAAGGTCCCCGTCATCGAGACCGGCACTGGAAACTGCCACGTCTACGTCGACGCGCACGCGGACATCGACATGGCGATCGACATCCTGATCAACTCCAAGGCGCAGCGGGTCAGTGTCTGCAACGCCGCCGAGACCCTCCTCGTCCACGAGGACATCGCCCCCGAGTTCCTGCCGCGCGCCCTGGACGCCCTCGCCGAGGCCGGCGTCACCGTCCACGCCGACGAACGCGTGCTGGCCTATGCCAAGGACTCCAAGGCGACCGTCGTCGAGGCCGTCCCTGAGGACTGGGAGACCGAGTACCTGTCGTACGACATCGCCGCCGCCGTCGTCGACTCCCTGGACCGGGCCGTCGAACACATCCGGCTGTGGACCTCCGGGCACACCGAGGCGATCGTCACCACCTCCCAGCAGGCCGCCCGCCGCTTCACCCAGCTGGTCGACTCCACCACCGTCGCCGTGAACGCCTCCACCCGCTTCACCGACGGCGGCCAGTTCGGCTTCGGCGCCGAGATCGGCATCTCCACCCAGAAGCTGCACGCCCGCGGCCCCATGGGCCTGCCGGAGCTGACCAGCACCAAGTACATCGTCACCGGTGACGGCCACATCCGCCGCTGACACCCGTACGGCCCCACCGCGCACGCCCCACGGCGTGCGGGCGCGCGGAAGGGCGTACAGCGGCCCCGCGCAGGCGTGAGAGGCGTCTCACAGGTGCTATGAATTTCCATACCGTCTGCCCAAATTGACCCCCCAGGTCTACTCTGGATCCGTGCCGGAGGACGTGGGGGGCACGCCGTTCCCTGACGGCTGGGAGCCCGACGACGACCATGACCGCGGGATGTCGGACGAAGAGTTCGACGCCGTGGTCTTCGACGAGGCCTTCGTGAAGGCGGCCGTGATCCACGAGCCGACCGCCGTCGAACGCCTCCTTGCCGCCGCCCAGGCCAGAGCCGAGGCCTCCGAAGCCGAGGCCCGCCGCGCCCATGCCAGAGGCGAGCGCTACGACGACGGCCACGGCCCCGACGGCTCCGATTTCGGCCACAGCGCCGACCTCGACGACCTGGACGACCCCGACGCACTCGAAGACCGGTACGGCACCGGGGGGACGTACGGCAAGCACGTGCGCTGGCACCGACCCGTCGCCTGGGTGCTCGCCGTCGTCATGGGCATCGGCATGGTCGCGCTGGCCTTCGCGGCGGTCTACCGCGGCGCCTCCTCGGGCGGCAGCCGCGACCAGGTGCCCAGGCCCCCCTCCACCGGCCTGGAACAGGGCACGGCGGCGGCACCCTCCGCGTCCGCCGAGTACTCCCAGCCCGCCCAGTCGGCGGTCTCCGCGGTCCCGCGCACCCCCTGAGCGGCGATTGCCCGTTCTGGTGAGAACCTGTCAGAAGTTGTCGTGTAGCTGGGCGTTTACCTGAGGCTTCCGAGACCTACTCTGAGAGTATGGGCGGGCCTGTGGACCCACCCGAGGGGACACCCGAGGGCGGCCCCGTGGGTGGAGAGGACGAATACCGATCCGTCGTCTTCGACGAATCGTTCGTTCGCGCTGCCCGCCTCCAGGAATCCTCCGCGCGCGAACGCATGACCGACCACGCGCCCGCCGTACGCCGCCGCCCGCCCCTGCGCCGGGGCCTCACCCGGCAGGCCCTGATCCTCGTCCTGCTGATCCTCGTCGCCTTCGGCACCGCGATCTACATGGGCGTCCGCCACCCCTACGGCGCCCAGGAGGCCCAGCGGCCCGTCGAACCCCTGCGGATGACCGTCGTCCCGCTCGCCCCGCAGGGCAAGGTGCCCGGCGCCGCGGACGCGGAGACCCTGTTCGCACACAGCCCCGCCGCACAGTACGAGGTCGGCGCCGAGGGGATACCGCTGCCGCCCGCCCGCAGCACCGCGCACTTCTCCGACAGCCAGGTCGTCACCGCCCTGACCACGGCCAAGGACTACATCGTCCGCTCCGCGCTCTACCCCGAGGTCCTCGACAGCAGCGAGGTGCGGCCCGCGCGCGTGCTGCTCGACCCCGGGCAGCTCGACCAGTTCGACCAGAGCCTCGACCACCCCGCGGCGGACGGCCGGCACGCACCCACCGGATGGCTGGTCCGCTTCGACCCCACCCGCGCCGAGCTCGCCGATCCGAAGATCCGAATCCAGGGCAGCATGCAGGCCACCGAGACCGACTCGGCCACCCTGGAGGTCACCGCCGACCACACCGTCGTCTACGCGCTGCGGGCCACCGGCGCCCCGGCCGGCGCCCAGGTCTCCCTGTTCACCGTCCGCCGCGAGCTGACCTTCCGCTTCGACCGGGACGACCTGCGCCTGCGCCAGACCCAGCTGGTCGTCTCCTACGTCCAGGCCGGCCCGCTGTCCTGCGCCGGGGACTCCGCCGACCACCTGCACCCGCTGCTGGCCGGCGAGAGCGCCAAGGCGGGCGGCCCGGCGGGCACCGACCCGTACGCCACGGACAGCGCCACCGCCCTGTGCGGGACGCTGGCCGCCGGGGCCGAACCGAAGGTCTGACGAGCCCCCGCTACTCCTCGTCCCGCGGGGGAGCCTCCTGCGCGGGACCGTCCTGCGACGGCGCGTCCTTCGCGCCGGCGTCCTTGGGGGTCGACGCGCTCGTGAACCCCTCGAAGCCGCGCTTGACCCGGCCGCCCAGGCCGCCGGCCCCGCCCGCTATGTCCGTGACCAGCTTCATCAGCGGGTCCTTGGAGCTCTTCACATCGCTCGCATAACTCGCCGCCGACTCCTTGAACGAGTCGCTGACCGAGGTGTCCTTGTCCCCGTCCCGCCGCGGATAGTGACCGTCCATGATCCGCTGGTAGTCGCGGGACTCGGCCCACTTCTTCAGCTCGGCCGCACGGACCGCGGTGAAGGGGTGCGAGCGCGGCAGCACGTTCAGGATCTTCAGCACCGAGTCGCGCAGATCGCCGCCGGCCTCGTACTCCTCGGCCTGCTGCAGGAACGCGTCCACGTTCATCTCGTGCAGATGGTTGCCGCCCGCGATCTTCATCAGCCCGCGCATCGAGGCCCGCGGATCCTGTCCCACCAGCAGCCCCGCCCGGTCGGCGGACAGCTCCGACTTGCGGAACCACTCCCGCAGCGCCGTCACGATCGCCATGATCGCGAGATTGCCCAGCGGGATCCAGGCGACGCGCAGCGCCAGGGTCGTCAGGAACAGCAGGATCGTGCGGTACACCGAATGCCCGGACAGTGCGTGCCCCACCTCGTGCCCGACGACCGCACGCATCTCCTCCTCGTCGAGCAGCTCGACGAGCCCGGTGGTGACGACGATGATCGGCTCGTCCAGGCCGATGCACATCGCGTTGGGCTGCGGGTCCTGGTTGACGTACATCGGCGGGACCTTCTCCAGGTCCAGGATGTAACAGGCGTCCCGCAGCATGTCGTTCAGGTGTGCGAACTGCTGGTCCGACACACGGACCGAGTCGGACAGGAACAGCAGCCTCAGGCTCCGCTCCGGAAGCAGCCCGCTGAGCGCCTTGAAGACCGTGTCGAAGCCGCTCAGCTTGCGCAGCGCCACCAGGGCCGAACGGTCGGCCGGATGCTCGTACGCGCGCGAGGAGATCCCCGGGAACCGCCTGCGCTGCCTGCTCGGCACCCGCTCGTGCCCGTGTCGCTCGTGGCCGTCGTCGGACATGTCATCCCCCATGTGCGTGAGTGTGCCCACCGTGCCCCCGAAGCAGGGCCCAGCCTAGGCGGAGATACCGTGGACGGGCAGTACAGCCGAAGGAGTGCCTCATGGAGCACCACCCCCGAGCCGCCTGGCTCACCCAGGCCGCGAGCGCCGCCCAGCAACAGGGCTCGGGCGACCTGCTGAGGGTCGTTCTGATCGTCATGTTCCTGGGCTGCGGGCTGACCGCCTGGTTCCTGCTGCGCGGGTACAGACAGAAGGACGACTGAGCCGCCGGGATCGTTCCAGCCCGGTGTGGCCGATGGAGCCGGCGTGAGCGGGGAGCCGGCCCGACGGACCCGAGGAGTCGGCCCGACGGACCCGAGGAGTCGGCTCAACGGAGGAGTCGGCGTGATCGTTGCCGGGCCGCCCGCATACGATGGGCCGACGTCTTTATCCCGTCCACACGCGATAGGTCCTGCCGCAGATGATGAATCTTCACAGCGCCGCTGCCCAGTTGGTCACCCTCGCCGCCGAGGGCGAGGAGCACGGCGGCAACCACAACAGCCTCAACCCGCTCGTCACCGGTGGCAGCGCGTTCATCATCCTGCTGCTCCTGCTGTGGATCACCACCCGTTTCAACCGCGACCGCTGAGCCGGCGGCCGAGCCCGGCACCCGTCCTCGGGGCGGGGCCCACGGGCCGGGCCGGTAGGGTCTGCACGCATGGGAGAGCAGGACATGCCTACCGGTCCGGCGAATGACGCGGCCGATGCCGCCGAGGACACGGTGACGACCCCGCGGTACACCCCCGCGGGCCCCGCGCACACCGGCAAACGCCGCCTCGGTGTGATGGGCGGGACGTTCGATCCGATCCACCACGGACACCTCGTGGCGGCCAGCGAGGTCGCCGCCCAGTTCCACCTCGACGAGGTGGTGTTCGTGCCGACCGGGCAGCCGTGGCAGAAGACCCACCGCAAGGTCTCACCGGCCGAGGACCGCTATCTGATGACGGTGATCGCGACCGCGGAGAACCCGCAGTTCTCCGTCAGCCGTATCGACATCGACCGCGGCGGACCCACCTACACCGTCGACACCCTGCGCGATCTGCGCGCCCTCAACCCCGACGCCGACCTCTTCTTCATCACCGGCGCCGACGCCCTCGGCCAGATCCTCACCTGGCGGGACTCGGAGGAACTCTTCTCCCTGGCCCACTTCATCGGCTGCACCCGGCCCGGCCACCAGCTGACCGACCGCGGTCTCCCGGAGGGCGGCGTCTCGCTGGTGGAGGTTCCCGCGCTCGCCATCTCCTCCACAGACTGCCGTGCGAGAGTCGCCAAGAGCGACCCCATCTGGTACATGGTGCCGGACGGAGTCGTGCGCTACATCGACAAGCGCGAGCTGTACCGCGGCGAGTGAGGCGAGTGAGCCGAGAGGGGCACCGGTGAACGACCGATACGACGCGGGCTACGGAAGCGACCAGTACGAACTCGTCGGCTACGACGAGTACGGTCAACCGGTGTACCGCCAGATCCCGGCACAGCAACAGCAACAGCAGACGTACGACCCGTACGCCGGACAGGGCTACGGGTACGACCCGTACGCCGGAGACGGCCGGCAGGGCACGCAGCCCTACGACCCCGGACGGCAGGGGCAGGGCCCGCCGTCGTACGACACGGGGCAGCAGGCTCCCGTCCCTCCCGTTCACGACACCGGGCAGCAGCCGGTCACGCCCGCCTACGACCCGTACGGCACCGGCGGCCAGGCCGCCTACGACCCCTACGGGCAGGCCGCCACCAGCGGCCGGCAGCCCCGGGTCGCCGAGCAGACCGCGCACATCCCGCAGCAGGCCGGGCCCGTCGGGGAACCCGCCGTTCCCCGGCAGGCCCCCGGGGACGACCGGGACTACCACACCGAGCAGTTCGCGTTCGTCGAGGCCCCGGACGGTGACTCCGAGGACGTCATCGACTGGCTGAACTTCACCGAGAACCGCACCGAGCGCCGCGAGGAGGCCAAGCGCCGCGCCCGCAGCCGCATGATCGCCCTGGTCGTCGTCCTCGCCCTGGTCGCCGTCGGCGGCGCCGGCTACCTCTGGTACGCCGGAAAGCTGCCCGGCCTGTCCTCCTCCGGCTCCAAGGGCGGCACGACGGCGTCCGCGGCCGCCCAGAAACGCGACGTGGTCGTCGTCCACCTGCACAACACCAGCGGCGGCGGCACCTCGACCGCGCTGCTCGTCGACAACACCACCACCAAACAGGGCACCACAGTCCTGCTGCCCAACTCGCTCGCCATGACCGACGACGACGGCACCACCACGACCCTCGCCAAGTCCGTCGGCGACGACGGCTCCTCCGGGACCCGCGACCAGCTCGACACCGTCCTCGGCACCAGCATCGAGGGCACCTGGCGCCTGGACACCCCCTACCTGCAGAACCTCGTCGAACTCGTCGGCAACATCGACATCGCCACCAACGCCGACGTCCCCGACCCGGACGCCAAGAAGAAGGGCGAGGCACCCCTGGTCCACAAGGGCAAGGACCAGACCCTCAGCGGCAAGGCCGCCGTCGCCTACGCCACCTACCGCGCCTCCGGCGAGGCCCAGAACGCCCAGCTGGAGCGGTTCGGGCAGGTCATGCAGGGCGTGCTGCGCAAGATGTCCTCCGACTCCCAGGCCGCCACGGTCACCGTGCAGACCCTCGCGCAGATCCTCGACCCCTCACTGACCGACAAGGACCTCGGTACCTTCCTCGCCAAGCTCGCCGACCTCGCCAAGGGCGGCGACTACAAGACCGCCCTGCTGCCCGTGCAGAGCGACGGCACCCTCAGCGCCCAGACCAGCTCCAGCGTGGTCAAGGACATCCTCGGCGGCGCCGCCAAGAGCCCCTCCGCGGACTCCGCGGTCCGGGTCTCCGTCCAGAACGCCACCGGCACCAAGGACAACACCGACAAGGCCCGCGTGGTCCTTGTCAACGGCGGCTACACCTTCCTGGAAGGCGGCACGGCCTCCGGCACCCAGGCCACCTCCAAGGTGCTGTACTCCGACGCCGCCGACAAGGAGAACGCCACCGAGGTCGCCAAGACCCTCGGCCTGGGCACCGGCACCGTCGCCAAGGGCACGGTCGGCTCGGGCGCCGACGTCTCGGTCGTCCTCGGCCAGGACTACAAGCCGTCCTCCTCCTGAGCACGCCCCCGCACCCCACGTGACGCGCTTATCACGTGGGGTGCGCCCGGCGGTCCGTGAGACCCTTGAGGTCAATCGACCGCCGACGGAAAGCCATGTAGTGACCGCCACCGACCGTTCCCTCGAGCTCATCACCGCCGCCGCCCAGGCGGCCGCCGACAAGCTCGCCCACGACGTCATCGCCTACGACGTCAGCGACGTCCTGTCGATCACGGACGCCTTCCTGCTGGCCTCCGCGCCCAACGACCGCCAGGTCAAGTCGATCGTCGACGAGATCGAGGAGCGCCTGCAGAAGGAACTCGGCGCCAAGCCGGTGCGCCGCGAGGGCGACCGCGATGCCCGCTGGATCCTGCTCGACTACGTCGACATCGTCGTCCACGTCCAGCACAGCGAGGAGCGCGTCTTCTACGCCCTTGAGCGGCTGTGGAAGGACTGCCCCGAGATCGAGCTGCCCGCCGACGCCAAGGCCACCCGCGGCAAGGCCGCGGCCCACGCCGAGCTGAAGGCCGTCGAGGACGCCGGCGAGCCGGGCGGGGACTGGTGATGAGCGCCACAGGCGAGGTCACCGACCGCAAGGGCCGCGGCCGCCGCATCATCCTGTGGCGGCACGGCCAGACCCTCTGGAACGTGGAGCGCCGCTTCCAGGGCTCCACCGACGTCGAGCTCACCGAGACCGGCATCGGCCAGGCCCGCCGCGCGGCCCGCCTGCTCGCCTCCCTGAACCCCGACGCGATCGTCTCCTCCGACCTGCGGCGGGCATCCGACACGGCCGCCCAGCTCGCCGAGCTCACCGGCCTCGACGTGATCCGCGACGAGGCGCTGCGCGAGACCTACGCGGGCGTGTGGCAGGGCCTCACCCACGAGGAGATCATCGCCCGCCACGGCGACGAGTACACCGCCTGGAAGCGCGGCGAGCCGGTCCGCCGCGGCGGCGGCGAACTGGAGACCGAGGTCGCCGACCGGGCCGCCCCCGTCGTGCTCCGGCACGCCGAGAAGCTCCCCGAGGACGGCACCCTCGTGGTGGTCAGCCACGGCGGGACCATCCGCACCACCATCGGCCGCCTCCTCGGCCTGGAGTCCCAGCACTGGGAGAGCCTCGGCGGCCTCACCAACTGCTGCTGGTCCGTGCTCGGCGAAGGCGCCCGCGGCTGGCGGCTCCTGGAGCACAACGCGGGCACCCTCCCGGAGCCCGTCCTCGGCGACGACGACTGAGAGCCTTTTCGGCCGTCGGCCGACGGTCTTCCGGCCGCCCGTCCCGCCCCGGGACCCGGATTTCACTTTCCGGCAGGTCGCAGGCTAAAGTTCTTCTTGTTCGCCCCGCCGAGAGGAAAGACGGGAAGAACACGAGGGGCTATAGCTCAGTTGGTAGAGCGCCTGCATGGCATGCAGGAGGTCAGGAGTTCAATTCTCCTTAGCTCCACAGATCGACACTCCACACACTGTCGAGTTGTCAAAGATCGGTGACGAAATCCCGTCCTCTTCAGAGGGCGGGATTTCGTGTGCTCCATTCCCGGATGATCTCGGCGGCCTCGGCGCCGGTCACCGGCCACAGCCGCTGCCTGCGCTCCCGCAGCAACGCGACCTGCTCCCGCGTCCGTTCGTCCTCCGGCGTGTAGACCACGATCCGGGACTCCGGCATCCCGTCGATCGACAGCGACTGCGACGTCATCCGCAGCTCGCCCACCGCCTTATGACGGAACGTCTTCACCCGCGGCCCCGGCTGCGCCACCGCACCGCTCGCCCACAACCGGGCGAAGTACGCACTCGCCGCGGACAACGCCCGTATGAACTCCTCCCAGGCCGGCTCGCCGACATGTCTGCCGTAGCAGGAGCGCAGGGTCGCCACCATCACCGGCAGTTCACGCTCGCGGTGCACCACCGGGCAGGCCTCCTCCGACACCGTGAACAACGTCCACAGCACGTTCGGCACACCGATCCGCACGGTCTCCGGTACCAGGAACAGGTCCTGGTAGGCCGGGTTGGTGGCCAGCACGTCGTACCGCGACGTGTAGACCACCGCGGGCAGCGGATCGAGGGCGTCGATGATGCCCTGCACCTCCGCGCCGACCGACCGGGACAGACCCTCCGGCGCCGCCGCGTACGGCACCTCCGCCAGCCGGTACAGATGCTCCCGCTCCGGCGCGTCCAGCCGCAGCGTGCGCGCCACCGCGTCCAGCACCTGCGGCGACGCGTTGATCGGCCGGCCCTGCTCCAGCCACGTGTACCAGGTGACCCCCACGCCCGAGAGCTGGGCGACCTCCTCCCGGCGCAGCCCCGGAGTGCGCCGCCGCAGCCCCGGCGGCATCCCCACGTCGGCCGGCGTCACCCGCGCCCGCCTGCTGCGCAGGAACGCGGCCAGCTCCGGCCTGCGGCGGTGTGCTGTCGTCCTCATCGTCACGTCCCCCGTCGTCACGTCCTCCATCGTGGGCGCCGCACCCGCCCGCTGCCAGGTGCTGCCAGTACCAGCATCGGCGGGCTCTCGGCACCCGTACCGGCCCCTCGCCACGCTCGGACGCATGACGACGACATCCCGGACGGGACCCGGTCCCGCACCCGCTCGAACCCCTGCGAAAAGTGAAGCACCCGGCACTGACAACCGGCCCCGGCTGCTTCTCGCGGTCGTCCTCGCGGCCCTGTTCATGGCCGTGCTGGACGTCTTCATCGTGAATGTCGCGGCCCCCACCATCGGTTCTGAACTCCACGCCTCCGGCGCCGACCTGCAGCTGGTCGTGGCCGGCTACGCCATCACCTACTCCGTGCTGCTGATCACCGGCGCCCGCCTCGGCGACCGGCTCGGCCACGGCCGGGTCCACCTCGCCGGACTCGCGCTGTTCACGACGGCCTCGCTGGCCTGCGGCCTGGCCCAGGGAGCCACCGAGCTGATCGTGTTCCGGCTGGTGCAGGGTGCCGGTTCGGCGGTGATGATCCCGCAGGTCCTCAGCATCATCCAGCGCACCTTCACCGGCGAGGCCCGCATCCGGGCGCTCGGCGCCTACTCGGCGGTCCTCGCGGTCGGCGCCGCGGCCGGCCAGGCCATCGGCGGCGTCCTGGTCAGCGCGGACCTGTTCGGCACCGGCTGGCGGCCGGTGTTCCTCGTCAACGTGCCGGTCGGCGCCGTACTCCTCGTCCTCGGCAGGCGCGTCCTGCCGACGGGTCCCGGATCCGGACCGGAGCGGGCGCGCGGCCTGGACCTGCCCGGCCTGGTCCTGCTGGGGGCCGCCGTGTCCCTGCTGACGGTTCCGCTGGTGCTCGGCCAGGACGAGGACTGGCCGCTGTGGTCCTGGCTGTCCCTGGCGGCCGCCGTGCTCCTGTTCGCGCTGTTCTGCGCTTACGAGTCCCGGCTCGCCCGGCGCGGCGGCGCCCCGATCGTCGCACCCCGGGTGCTGCGCCACCCCGGCATGGGCCTGGCCGTCTTCCGCATCCTCGCCGTGATGGCCGTCAACGCCGGACTCCTCTTCGCCCTCACCCTGCACGTCCAGGGCGGCCTCGGCTACGGCGCGCTGCGTGCCGGACTCACCTTCGCGCCGACCGCCGTCGTCTTCGGCGCGGTCGCCCTGACCTGGCGCAGGTGGCCCGCCTCCTGGCAGCGGGCGCTGACCCCGGCCGGATTCGCGCTGACGGCCCTGTCCGTCGCCGGCGTCGGGCTGGCCTTCCACGACGGCGGCGACGGGGGCGCGCAGCTCTACGCGGCGTACGCCGGCGTGGGAGCGGGGCTCGCGCTCGCCTTCAGTCCGACACTCACCGGAGCGCTCGCAACCGTGCGCCCCGAGGACGCGGCGGACGCCAGCGGCCTCCTGGCGACCGTCACCCAGCTCGGCCAGCTCATCGGCGTCGCCGCATTCGGCACACTGTTCTTGAACCGGCTTGAGTCACTTGGGGCGCCGGGGGCGTATACCTCTGCGGAGGCGCTGTCAGCCTGCTCATGGGCGCTCGCCGCGACGGCGGCCGCGGGTGCCGTGTCCGGACTGGTACTGAGGCGTCGCTGACCGTATTGGTCCGGCCGTGGCAGAATCAAACGGCCGGAAGGGGGCGCGGCCCGACGGGAGGGAGTAGCGATGCCTGCGAGCATCCTTGAGGAGGGCGGCCACCTCCTCGGTGCGGCGTTGATACGGGATACGATCACCCGGCTGCTCTGCCCTTCCTGCGGTTCCGTACATGTGGCCCAAGTACTGGGCGACAACGGCGGGATCTCCTACGTGTGCACGGCCTGCGGCCACAGCTGGAGCTGATCGATGGGTGCACACAGGCGGAAGTGCGACTGGTGCGGGAGCGGCACTCCGATCGTCCGCGACATGGAGCCGATCAACCCCGACTACCAGTACTGGTGCGAGGAATGCGCTCGGGCGCTGATCATAAAAGGCGACCCGATCGAGACCTACCGTGAACTGGAGGGCGAGCCGATCTACGGCCGTCTTCTCGAGGAGCACTGCACGCTCAAGCGGTTCTACTCGTTCGTCACGGCCTGAGCGGCGCCCGGCTTCGGCAACGATGTCCGGGCGAGCGCCAGGAACAGGAGTCCGGCGACCGCGTAGAGCGCCGACAACGTCAAGTCGACGGTGTTCTGGTGCAGTTCGGGCCGTCCATGCCGGTGTGGCACCCACCACAGGGCGTACGAGCAGAAAACCAGCAGGGTGCCGGCGGCCACCGTCCGGTGCCCGCGCGTCCACAGCAGCAGCACCACGGGTACGCACCACACCCAGTGGTGCGACCAGGACACCGGGCTGATCAGCAGCGCGGTCACCGCGCACCCGGCCACTGCCCAGCCCCGCAGGCCGCGCAGCTCCGCAGCGACCGCCACCGCGAGCCCCAGGACGGCCGTCAGAGCCGCTGCGGCGGTCCAGAGCGCTCCCGGCTCGGGAGTGTGCAGCAAGCGCGCCAGAACGCCGCGCAGGGCCTGATTCGCGGTCTCCTCGGCCCGCCCCACCCGCCCCGTCCGGAACACCATGCCGGTCCAGAACCGCCACGAGTCGTACGGCAGGACGGCCGCCGCCAGCAGGGTCGCCCCCGCGAAGGCGGCGGCCGCCCCGCGCGCGTGCCGCAGCCACGGCCCCCCGTCCCGGCCGCAGCGGCGTGCCATCAGGCCCGTGGCGAGCAGGAACACCGCGAACAGGGCGGGCGTCAGCTTGACCGCGGCCGCGAGCCCGACGCCCACCCCCGCCCAGCGGCCCGGCCGTTCGTCCGGAGGCCGTGACAGATCCCACAGGACCAGCACCGCCAGCAGCAGATTGACCTGCCCGTAGCGCACGGTCGTCCACACCGGCTCGCACCACACCGCCGCCGCCGCGACCCACAGCACGCCCTCCACGCGCGCGTGCCCGGCGAGCCGCAGCGAAAGCGCCACGAACACCACCAGAAGAACGAGGTTCCCGGCCGTCGCCAGCGTCCGCATGGTCGGGACGTCCGGCAACGTCAACGGGGTGAACAGCAGCGCCGCGAACGGCGGGTAGGTGGACGGCAGATGAGCGGCCGTCGTACGCAGCGCGTAGAGGTCGCCGCCCGCGAGAACGGTCGCCCCCTCCGCTCGGTAGACCATCAGGTCGATCATCGACACGTGCGCGGCCCGCTGAGCCGCCCAGAACGCCGTGAACGACAAGAGGCACGTCCCCAGGGCCGCCGGCACCCGGCGCCGGGTCTCGGAGAACACGATCACGGTCACGAAGTCCGACACTAGCCTCCGTATCCGTACAGAACGGAAACGATTTGGTGGTGCACCCTGTCGACCGTGTAATGTTGGCGTCGCCGCCAGGGAAGCCCGGCGGTGCGAAACGCGGGGCTATAGCTCAGTTGGTAGAGCGCCTGCATGGCATGCAGGAGGTCAGGAGTTCAATTCTCCTTAGCTCCACAGAAGTCGAAGGCGGACCGTCCGGATGGACGGGCCCCCCTCCACGGTTTGGGGGTAAAAAAGGTAAAAAAGGAAAAGAGT
>NZ_JBHXSK010000101.1:0-19706 GCF_042716195.1 Streptomyces sp. NPDC058683 | reverse complement strand
TCCAGGTCGTTCGTACAGTGGCGCGCTCCACCTGGACGCCATGAACCACGCCCGCTCCACGGTGTGTGGGCCGACGGCAGACGGGATGGGAGCTGAGGAAAAGTGGTGGGTGAAGTCACTAAGTCCCTATCCCCACAACGATCTCATCAGTCACTCCCGCTGTCGCCCTCGTAGATGAGCGCCCACCTGCTGTTCTTATCTCCTTGCCCTCCCTGCAGGATGACGCGACCCTCATCCTTTAGTAGATGGAGCGCATACAGAGCCTGTCGTTCGGAGAGCCCTGTGGATTCCTGGATAACACTCATGGGCGCGGGGCCACTTGAGAGAAGTGCGGCAATACTGTCCGCATTTACTCGCCGAGCCCCCGGCGCCCTTCTCGCGACATTTGGCGAGATTTCCGCACGCGACACCGTTGAAGGATTTCCCTCGGAAGCCGGTTCCGGCTCAATGGGTAGCCTCTGCTGCCCTGGCGAGCCTTCTGGAAGAAGGGTTTCAGATAGCTTATAGACTCGACCACCGCGCTCACCTACAGCCTCAGCAACACCGGCGTCCACGAGCCCAGCTAGAGCTGTCCTGGCATCCAAAGAATCCATGGGAAACGCATCCCTCAGGGATTTATTTGTCCAGTGCACCCCGTGGCGCATAGCAACCGCCGCGTGTCTTTGAATATCGCTCAGAGGTGCCGCCGGTTGCAGAGAAGCCAACCACGCCAGATCCTCGGAGGCCAGCAGGGTGTGATTTGGCACGCGCACCGTGAATCGAACACCTTGGTCATGAAACTGCGGGGGCACCATACCGGCGTCCTTGAGGCTTCTCAGAACAGTCGGAATCCCCGACGCCATGGCTTCGACCACTCGCTGATCACGCGAATAGCGAACATTTTGGCAAATCCGAGTTAGGTACCCGTTACGCGCGGAAGTTACTCCGGTCTTACCGAGACGATCCACGGTTAGACCCCAGAGCCCACCGGGGTTGCTCAAAATTAGTTGGCTACTCTCCAACTTCAACGTGATCGCCTCACCCAGCGCGTAGGGCCCAAGGTCGCGATGCATGAGAGCGTTCGAGAGCAATTCGCGCACGGCTTCAATCGGATACTCTGGCTCATCACGTCCATGCCCGTCGCGGCCGAACCGGACACGCGTTCGCGTGTTGCGCTGCACCCAACGCAAAGCCTGATCAAGAATCAGCGGAATTGGTCCGTCGAATCTCTTGGAATCCACCGCGCGAGTTCCCACAGGGTCAGCCGGCCCGGGCGCCACGCTCGCCTGAATCACTAGATTAGGAAAGTATTGCTGCGGATAGATACCGAGCGCTAGGATTCCCGCCACCGTAGGAGGGCCGCCCCTTTCAGTGACCACTCCAGTCCGAAACAGGACGTCAGCATCCTGCAAGCGCTCCAGGGCGGCCGAGGAGGTCTTGCAAGTTTCTACATAGGCGGATACTAGCGATGGATCTAGATCGTGGACCGTGGCTGCAGTTACCGCCTCTCGGTCGAAGCGAGGCGTATCACGGTTGGCAATAAAAGCTTGTTCCTCTAGAGAGGAAAGTTCGTAATCGCCATCGTACGAGCGAAGATAGGATCTACCAGTTCCTTTTACCCGGCAGGGCTTGAGCGTGGTGGACAGCTCATCAACCTGCGCCACCACTATTTCGCGACCCTCGAATTCAAAGCTCCAGGAAATCGGATTTAGGGGCGGCTCCATGCCATTTCGCGCAAGATTCGCTAGAGCCGCCTTACAGCCCGCAACATCATAAACACCCACGGAGGAGAAATTATCGGACTCATCAAGCCCAAAGATGAGCGTGCCGCCGCCGGGCGTGTTGGCGAAGGCAGACAGCGTGGGGGCGAGTGTCTGAGGGAAGCCCCCAGCGGCAAGCTTCACCTCGACCTCAGCTATGTCGCTCCCCTCACTACGCAGGTCAGCGATGATCGTTGTCAGTTCGGCCGTATCCACGAGCAAAACCTACAAGGCAGGGTTGTAGGTTTGCCAGACCTACAACCTCCTTGGGTGACCCCTACCCCTTGCCAGAAGGTCACACTTCAGTCACAGTAAGACCAAGGGTCTGCCGTTCTCGGGCTGTCGTGGATACGCTCCGTCATCAAAGGTGCAGCGTAGCGACGGAGCGTATCCACGACAGCACCACAAGGCGCTTACACTCGTCACAGAGCGTTAGTCTCATGGGGTCAGCCTCGGCGAGAAGACGCTCATCTACAAGTTCACCTACAAGTTCACCTCTCGTGTAGCTGACTCATGCGACCACCGCAGGCTGCGCTTGTCGAGTCCTTCAGAACGAGCCGGCTTCGAGCCACGGCCCCTCTTGGTATCTAGATGTTCCCCCGTGCCACAACCGTGCCAGAACGAGCCGGGAGCCACGGGGAACGGCAGGCTTCGGCAGGGCATGTACCCCATGTCCGCACGAGCGCTCCTCCCGCAGGTCAGTCAGCGAGGCCGGTTGCGGTACAGCAGCGAAGTACAGCAACCACAGCAACCGACGACGTACGGCAGTGCCCGTTAGCACCCTTCCGGCAGCCTGTATGACCGCTGATGACCGATCTCTGTAGAGCTACGGATCAGAAGGCGATGCCCTCGGTGTAAGTGATGCCGAGGGTGTTGCCGACTTGGCAGCGAAGTTAGGCCAGCAGCCCACCCACGGCGGCGAGGCGTGATCAGCTTGGGGCGTGGAGTCCATCATTGCCAGCGCCATAGCCGTTCTTGGGACCCTACTTGGGTCGGGGATCACTCTGGCTTTTCAGCAGCGCACCACCGACAGGAGCCATCAGTTCAGCCGTCGCGAGAAGCTTCGGCAGGAGCGTCTCGATGCCTACTCCGCCTACGCCGGCGCGTTGGTCAACTACCGCCGCTGTCTGGTCCATCTGTGGTTCTGTGAGCATGAGCAGTCGCCACCAGAAGATCCCAACGCAGTGCGTATTCGCGCCTACGACTTGCGCTCCAGCGCTCAGGAGGCCCTGTTCCGGGTGCAGATGCTGACGGATGACGGGCGGCTGAGTCGGACCGCGGAAGACGTCCTAGCGGACATCACGGAGCTCCCCAAAGCAGATGCCAGGGCTGAGTTGGACGAGCTGAGAGCGCGGACCCGTGACGACATCAGCCGACTCGTCAGCTCGGCGAAGCAGCACCTTTGAGGTAGGGGCACAGGTCTCTGCGCTGCTTCAGAACGCCGACAGGACCGCACCACAACCGCACCAGATCGAGCGGGGAACAGCGAGGGGTCACGCTGGAAAGGGGCAGCATCCATCGAGGAGGCACGCCGAGGTCTGGGCCGTCCCTGGGCCGTCCGAGGTCGCTCGACAGTGGCCAAGGACGACCAACGACGACCACCAGGCGCGCGAGCCCACCGCCCCTGAGCAGCAAAAACCCAGCTCACCAAGATCCCCGACAACACCCAGGGCAAGAAGAAGTAACGCACTACGACCAAGGCCCCTACCTGCGGTTTCTCCGCCGGAAGGGGCCTTGTCCGTGTCGTGCGGCAGGATGTCTGACTATGCGCGATGTTCCCGTCCCTCCAGCGGGCGATATAGCCGCCGAGTTCATTGAGCGAGGTCGGCAAACTGCTGCTGGGGAAGATTGGAAGGCCGCTGTCACTGCTTGGATCGCTGGTTCCAATGCAGGCAGCGTGGAGTCGGCGAACCTGGTGCTCACGGGGATCGCGCCGCTGAAGGCTCTGGCCGATGCCGGGGACGTCGACGCGCAGGCCCTGGTGGCCGGAGCGCTGCTCGACTTCGTGGATGATTCGGCTCTGCCGATGGTGCTGACCTACGCCACAGCCGCGGCACGGGCCGGACATCCGGCGGCCCAGCGCACCTTGGGTTTCCTTTACCGCAGCGGCCGCGGAGTGGCGGCAGACACAGGCCAGGCCGAGGCCCTCTTCACCGCGGCCGCGAAGGCCGGCGACGCGTACGCCGCGTTCAACCTGGCGGGCATGCACATCACCGGTGATGCTCGGGTGAGAGACCACGACCAGTGCCTGCGTCTGCTGCGCCAAGCAGTCGAGGGGGGCGTGACACAGGCTGCTGCCGTACTCGGTGACCGGCTTGCCGCGATCGATGAGGACGCCGAAGCGCTGAGCTGGTACCTGCATGCCGCGGAGCGAGGCCACGCGGGTTCGATGTTTGCCGCCGCTTGCTGGTACCGCGACGGTCTGGGAACAGTGCCGGACCCGGTCCAGGCCGTGCGGTGGTTCCTGGCCATGCTCGACCGCGGCAACGGAGACGGGATCCACGAAGCGATCCAACTGGTGAAGCGCGGCATGACCGACGAGCAGATCCGCATCGCCGGCGAACTGGCCGACCGCTCCTCCGAAGCCGAAACGCTCATCGCCATGGCCCGCGAGCGCGGCTGGCGAACGAACGAGTGGCAGCGATCCATCGCCTGCACGTCGAGCAGCTGATCATCCTGCTCCGGTAGCCCAAACCCGTCGCATATCGCCTAAGATATAAAAGATGGCTGCGATGATATCAAGGGAGATGGCTGATGAGCCGAACCGTGATCGACCTCGATGATCAATTGGTCGCGGAGGTGGCCAAGGCCCTCGGTACCAGCACCAAGAAGGAGACGGTGAACACCGCGCTGCGCGAGGTGCTGGAGAACCGACGGCGAGCCCTGGCGCTCACCCGCCTACGGGCGTCGGCGGAAGAAGGCGCCTTTGACCTCGACCTCTTCGAGGACAAGAGGAACTACCGCCGGTGAACTCCGCGCAATACCTGATCGACACCAGTGCGCTCGCCCGACTGCTTCGCGGCGACGCCGAGCAGTACGGATGGGACCAGGCGGCAGCCGCCGGGCTCATCGCCACCTGCCCCATCACCGAGCTGGAGTTCTTCTTCAGTGCGCGTTCCCCTGCCGACCGCGCACAAGGCATCGAAGACATGCGCCTGCTCTTCGGCTGGGTGCCGGTCGACGACCGCGCCTACGACCGCGCCTGGAGGGTCCAGGAGCTTCTCACTCAGCGCGGACAGCACCGCATCGCCGGTGCCGTCGATTTGGTGGTGGCCGCTACGGCCGAATTGCAGGGGCTCACTCTGCTGCACCGCGACCGGGACTTCGAGTGCATCGCCGCCGTCACCGGCCAGGCACTCCAGTGGTACGGCCCTGAAGCCGGCAAGTGAGCCAGGTGCGAGCCAGGTGCAGGCGGGGGTACTTCGCCGGATGGCCCTGCCCTCGCGAAGCGCTCCCCGAGCTGGACGTGTGAGCCTGCCGAGCCGAGAGCGGAGCCCCTTCCCTCTAACGCCGTTGGCCTCTCAACTCCCCATGACAGTGAGCGGCGCTTTCCCCGTCGCCGTCGCCGTCGCGGGCGCCGTCGCCGTCGCCGTCGCCGTCGCGGGCGCCGGAGGGGTGCGTCGTAGGCGACGGAAGCAGGACCGATGAGGTGGCGCCGGCTGTCGTACAGCAGCAGCCCGGCAAGTCCTAGCGTCGCGCGGGCGGATGAGGGTCCCAGCCGGCCGCGAACGACCACTTGACGTTTGGCTCCGAGGTGAAGCTGAGCGAGCCGCTGGAGTGGTTCTCGCTCATCTGGATCTCGTTCAGGGTCGGCGACACCTTCCCTTTCTCGCACAGAGTCAGAAAGGAGGCTTTCGTCGGCTGCACCCGCACGGTAAGACGCCCCGCCCCTTGGCAGTTGACGGCGATCGCGAGAGTCTTGCCCGCCCTGATCCCGCCGGGAATCTCGTAGATGGCGTTGCCCTTGGCCGAAGTGCCGCTGGCCAGGCTGGTGATGCCGTCCGAGGCGATCTTCGGGGCGCTGACCACGGAAAGTGCGTACGGGTCAGGGGTCGCGTTGGCCGTTGATGCTGTGAGCGACTCTGCTGCCGCCCGGGGAGAGCGACCGTCCGAAGTGGTCGCGTGAGGAGCGGAGTCGCAGCCGGCTGTCGCCAATGCGGCGATCAGCGCGCAGCCGAGCAAGTGGGCGGAACGCCGCGTGGTCGCCATCAGGACTCCCGGATATGTCGGCCCACCTCATGGGGCGTGCGGCTCGTGCCCACGGTCCGCACACGTGCTGCCGCTCCCGGGGCTGCGGGACTCCATGCTCACCTGGTCCGCGGAGGCGTCACGCTACCTGCACGATGTGGCCAAGGAGCGGCCAGGGGGCGGTGGGACGTGGGGCGGTCCGCGGCCCCGAGCGCAACCTTCCCGCAGGTTGGCGTGTCTCAGTCACATACCGACGCCGACCGGGTCCGGTCGGCCCATGGATTGCCTGCGCCGGGGACGACGGCTTGCCGCTGTCGTCCTGGCGCGTCTGACACGGAGAACGCATGCGTATTCGCACCACCGCGGCCCTCGCCGTCGCCTGCGGCGCCGCCGCGCTGACCTGGGTTGCCGTTCCGGTCGCCACCGCCGCCGATGCCCCGGCTTCCGTACGGCCCTGGCAGCTCGGCGGCGCGTCCGCCGACGGCAGCGCGCGCACCCCCTTCACGGCCACCACCGCGACCGCCAAGCAGCCCTACCCGCTGGCCGTCACCTTCTCCAAGGTGAAGGTCGCCGGCGGCAAGTCCGCGGTGTCCGTCGGCACGGAAGCCATCGTGCACGTGTCCTACAGCTTCCACCTCACCGCCACCAACGTGGACGTCTCGGCACCGGACTTCTTCGTCGGCCTCGACCTCTACCGCGGCTCCGTCACCAAGCCGACGAGCGACCTCTACGGCGACCAGCCGGCGACGTGCGACGTGACCTCCTCCGAGTCCTCGTACGAGAAGGTCGTCACCGGCATGTCGTGCAAGGGGAAGGTCGACATCTACCCGCGCTCGGACCTGAACAACGCCGACGCCGGAGCGAAGTGGCACGCCGTGGCCTGGGCGGTCGCCTACAACGGGCAGAAGCCCGGGGACCCTGCCGACGTGAGCAAGATCGGCACCGCCGAGCTGGCCGGGCAGGCCTCTCCCACGGTCCGCCGCCTGTCCAAGCTCACCACCAACGCCGCGCCCGAGCCGGTCAGGAAGGGCAAGACCCTCACCGTCACCGGCGCTCTCACCCGGGCGAACTGGGAGACCCACAAGTACGCCGGCTACACCGGGCAGAAGGTCAAGCTGCAGTTCCGCAAGAAGGGAACCAGCACCTACACGACCCTCAAGACCATCTCCACGGACAGCCACGGCAACCTCAGGACGACCTACAAGGCGACCGCCGACGGCTACTGGCGCTACTCGTTCGCCGGCACGACCACCACCCCCGCCGTGTCGGCCGCGGGCGACTTCGTCGACGTCAAGTAACCAGCAAGCAGTAACCAGTAGCCGTCATGCATTCCGCGCCGGAGCCGACACCCGTACCGGCTCCGGAGCGCTTCCAAAGTGGTGCGCGGTCCGCCGTTCTCCTGAGGAGGAGCCGATCCCGTACTCGTCCAGGTTGTGGTCGTCGGCCACGAGGGCTACGTGGAGTTGCCGGATCGGCAAACGCGGTCGTGGTCCTCGGCTCGGTGCTCGCATGATCCATGGTGAGGCGCCGAGGCGCTGAGGCCGAGACCGAGGAGGGGTCATGGAGGGTACGCATCGGGTTGTTTCCGGTGGTGGACGGCGGATTCATCTTGTCGAGCAGGGGACCGGGCCTCTCGTGCTGCTCGTGCACGGGTTTCCCGAGGGCTGGTACTCCTGGCGGCATCAGTTGCCGGTGCTCGCCGCGGCGGGATACCGGGCCGTCGCCATCGATGTGCGGGGGTACGGGCGCTCCGGCAAGCCGGTCGCCCCGGACGCCTATCGGATGGGCGAGCTCGTCGAGGACAACGTCGCCGTGGTGCGTGCGCTCGGCGAGGACTCGGCCGTGGTCGTCGGCCATGACTGGGGCTCCACCATCGCCGCGAACTCCGCGCTGCTCAGGCCCGAGGTCTTCCGGGCCGTGGGGTTGCTGAGCGTGCCGTACGCCCCGCGCGGCGGGCCCCGCCCCAGTGACGTCTTCGCGCGGATGGGCAGTGGTGGCGGGGGCGAGGAGTTCTACGTCTCGTACTTCCAGGAGGCGGGGCGGGCCGAGGGGGAGATCGAGCCCGATGTACGGGGGTGGCTCGCGGGGTTCTACGCCGCCTTCTCCGGCGACACCATGCCCGGACCCGGCGCTCCCGACCCGCACTTCGTCGGTGCGGGAGGCACCCTGAGGGACCGGTTTCCCGTCGGCCGGCTGCCCGGCTGGCTCGGTGAGCGGGATCTCGACGTCTACGCCGGGGAGTTCGAACGCACCGGGCTCACCGGTGCGCTCAACCGGTACCGGAACATGGACCGCGACTGGGAGGACCTCGCCGCCTACGACGGTGCCCCGATCACCCAGCCCTCCCTGTTCGTCGGCGGCAGCCTCGACGCCTCCACGACCTGGCTGGCCGAGGCCATCGAGGCGTACCCGGTCACCCTGCCCGGCCTGGTCTCCTCGCATCTCCTCGACGGCTGCGGGCACTGGATCCAGCAGGAACGGCCCGACGACATCAACCGGCTGCTCGTCGACTGGCTCGCCGGCCTGCCGGCCTCCTGACCGCCCCGTCGACTCCAGCCGTCGGCTCCAAGCCGACTTCCAACCGTCGACTCCAACCGTCGGCTCCTCCCACCCCTGCCAAGACCCGCCGCCGACGCAAAGGGCCCCCGACCGAAGCCGGGGGCCCTTACGGGTACGTCGGGTGGCTCAGCCGCACTGGCAGGGGCTGCCCGACTGGCAGCCGCAGCCACAGCCCGAGCCGCATCCGCATGCGCCGATGACCAGAAGGTTCTTGATCTCGACGGGCTGCTCGGTCTCGCGCTGCTGTGTGGGGTCGGGCGTGGTGCTGGGGGATTCGGCCATGGATCCCTCCTAGGGGTCCCTAGAGGTAGGGCGTGGTGCATTTGCCCGTTCCCCGCCCATTCCATACCTGTTCCGCTGGGCGCATCAACGGCGCACAGTGGCGCCCGAGCGCCCGCCCCGCACCACCTTGCGAGCCCAAGCCCACCCGGCGGAGTCAGGCCTACCCGGCGGAGTCAGGCCCACCCGGCGGAGTCAGACTCCCTCGGCGCCCGTCACCGGCTGGATGTCCGGCTGCAGCTCGTCCGCGTGCTCACCGGTGACCAGGAAGACCACGCGCTTGGCGACGGCGACCGCGTGGTCGGCGTACCGCTCGTAGTAGCGGCCGAGCAGCGTCACGTCGACCGCGGTCTCGATGCCGTGCTTCCACTTGTCGTCCAGCAGGTGCTGGAAGAGCGTGCGGTGCAGCAGGTCCATCTCGTCGTCGTCCTGCTCCAGCTGCATCGCCAGGTCGACGTCCTTGGTGATGATGACCTCGGCGGCCTTGGCCATCAGCCGCTGTGCGAGCTGGCCCATCTCCAGGATGGTCGCGTGCAGGTCGTGAGGGACCGCATGCTCCGGGTAGCGCAGCCGGGCCAGCTTGGCCACGTGCTGCGCCAGGTCACCGGAGCGCTCCAGGTCGGCGGACATGCGCAGCGAGGTGACGACGATCCGCAGATCCGTGGCCACCGGCTGCTGGCGGGCCAGCAGGGCTATCGCGCGCGCCTCCAGGTCGTGGTGGAGCTCGTCCACCTTCTGGTCGGCCTCGATGACGCTCTCGGCCAGCTTCAGGTCGCCGTCGAGGATCGCCGTCGTGGCGCGCCCGATGGCCGATCCGACCAGCCTGGCCATGTCGACCAGGCTGTCGCCGATCGAGTCGAGTTCCTCGTGGTACGCGTCCCGCATCAGGGTTCCCTCTCGTACGTTTGTTCCAGTGGGGGTCGGGGGCCGGGGGCCGTGGCCGAAACCAGCTGCGAACCCCACGCTCCCATGTTCTGGTCCCCGCGCGTCCGTTTCTGCCATCGCAAATGAACCAATACTGGCTCCAAGGTGAACTCTGGGCGACGAGTGTTCGAGCTGACACCTCGCGGACTGTGGGGATGTCGTACCCCCTGCTTAACCTGTTTGCATGGACGTGAACGCGGCGGTCGCCGCAGCGGCAGCGATCGCCGGGGTGCTTACCGGTGTCATCGCCATGCTGGCGTTCCGCTGGAGCGAACGCGACCAGAAGCGACCGACCAGGACTTCTCTGCACACCGACCCCGTGCTGCCCCCGGGCGTGGACACCGTACTGAGCGTGCTGCGCTCTTCAGCGGTCGTCCTCGACGAGGGCGACATCGTGGTCAAGGCGAGCTCGGCGGCGTACGCCCTCGGACTGGTGCGCGGCGGCAAGCTCGCCGTCGAACCGATGCTCCAGATGGCCCGGGACACCCGGCGCGACGGCGAGATACGCCAGGTCGAGCTGGACCTGCCCCGGCGCGGCACCGGACGCGGAGAGGCGCTCGCCGTCTCCGCCCGGGTGGCGCCCCTCGGCTCCCGGCTCGTACTGCTCCTCGTCGAGGACCTCACCGAGGCCCGTAGGATCGAGGCGGTACGACGCGACTTCGTGGCGAATGTCAGCCACGAGCTCAAGACCCCGGTCGGCGCACTCTCCCTCCTCTCCGAGGCCGTCATGGACGCCTCGGACGATCCGGAGGCAGTGCAGCGCTTCGCCGGTCGTATGCAGATCGAGGCCACGCGCCTGACCAACCTGGTCCAGGAGCTCATCGATCTGTCGAGAGTGCAGAACGACGATCCGCTGGAGGACGCCGAGCCCGTCCGAGTGGACGAACTCGTCGCCGAGGCGATCGACCGGTGCCGCCACCAGGCCGGCACCAAGCAGATCACCATGGCTGCCGGCGGCACCGCCGACCTGCACGTCTGGGGCAACCGCGGCCAGCTGGCCGCCGCTCTCGGCAACCTCGTCGAGAACGCCGTGAACTACTCGCCGGCCCGTACCCGGGTCGGAATAGCCGCCCGCCGGCTCAGCGCACCCGGCGGCGACATGATCGAACTTGCCGTGACCGACCAGGGCATCGGCATCACCGACAAGGACAAGGAGCGCATCTTCGAGCGCTTCTACCGCGTCGACCCGGCCCGCTCGCGGGCCACCGGTGGCACCGGTCTCGGACTCGCCATCGTCAAGCACGTGGTCGCCTCGCACGGCGGGGAGGTCACGGTGTGGAGCGCCGAGAACCAGGGCTCCACATTCACTGTCAGGCTGCCGGAGGCGGGCGCGGCCCGCGACCGCGCCTCGCAGCACCCCGACCCCGACCTCGATGACGAGGCCGATCGGTCCACCAGCGAGTCATCCCCGTACGAACCGCTTCCCGCCCCGGAGGTCCTTCCGTGACCCGAGTGCTCGTCGTCGAGGACGAGGAGTCCTTCTCCGACGCCCTGTCGTACATGCTCCGCAAGGAGGGCTTCGAGGTCGCCGTGGCGGCCACGGGCCCCGACGGACTCGACGAGTTCGAGCGCAACGGCGCCGACCTCGTCCTCCTCGACCTGATGCTGCCCGGCCTGCCGGGCACCGAGGTCTGCCGCCAGCTGCGCGGCCGGTCCAACGTCCCCGTCATCATGGTGACGGCCAAGGACAGCGAGATCGACAAGGTTGTCGGGCTCGAAATAGGAGCCGACGACTATGTGACCAAGCCCTTCTCCTCCCGCGAGCTGGTCGCCCGTATCCGGGCCGTCCTGCGCCGTCGCGGGGAACCGGAGGAGGTCACCCCGGCCGCCCTCGAGGCCGGTCCGGTCCGTATGGACGTCGACCGCCACGTGGTGACGGTCTCCGGCTCCAAGGTCGACCTCCCGCTCAAGGAGTTCGACCTGCTGGAGATGCTGCTGCGCAACGCCGGCCGCGTCCTCACCCGTATGCAGCTCATCGACCGGGTCTGGGGTGCCGACTACGTCGGTGACACCAAGACCCTCGACGTCCACGTCAAGCGCCTGCGCGCCAAGATCGAGCCGGACCCGGGCGCCCCGCGCTACCTGGTGACGGTCCGCGGTCTCGGCTACAAGTTCGAGCCGTAAACCGCTGACCTGGTCCTGCGACCGTACGGCCGAGCCGAGCCGTGGTCACGACCGTACGACCGGCGCACCGTGACGACCGCGGGGCCGGCCGCCGTGCGGAGATGACCGCGGGACAGCCCGCCGTGCGGTGACGACGGCAGAGTCGGTTGCCGTGCGGTGACGGCTGTGTTGCTGCCGTACGGCGAAGGGCGGCCCCCCTCGGGGGTACCGCCCTTCTCGCGTTGGTCGTACGGCCGTGCGAGCGCTCAGCCCTCGTTCGCCGACTCCGACGCCGAGTCGCTCGGGGTGGCGCTCTCGGACTCCTTGTTCTTGCCGTTGGCGCTCTCGCTCGCCGTGGCGCCCGCCGCCGGGGAGCCGGACGTCGAGGCCGAGGAGGAGGCGGACGCGGAGGGCGACGGGACCGCGCTCGGGCCCCAGCCCGTGAAGAAGCTCTCGGCGGGCACGACGAACGCGCGCAGGCTCACGTCACCCGTCGTGCTGAAGGTGAACGTGACCTTCTGCGCGTTGCCGTCCTTGACCGCCTCGCGGCTGCTGCCCAGCACCGCGGAGGCGTTGCCCTTGCCGCCCAGGATCAGCCGGCCGCCGCCCGGGATGGTCAGCGGCTGGGACTTGGTGCCGTGCAGTTCGGCGGTCTTGGCGGTGCCGGCGACGACGATCGACTGGAGCGTCTGCGGCTCGGTGCCGGTGTTGAAGATGGTCGCGGAGACCACGGCCGGGCCGGTCGAGGTGAGGTCGGGCTGGGTGATCACGGTCGCGTTCTGGACCTTGATGTCACCCACACTCGTCGCGGCGTTGTCCGGCTTGATCTCCAGCGTCTGGGAGTTGTTGCCGGCACCACATGCGGCGAGCGAGGCGACGGAGAAGGCGATGGCGGAGGCGGCGAGGGCGCCGCGTCGAAGGCTGCTGCTCACGGCGGCGGCTACTCCTTGAACGCGCGGGCGGCCCCCTATAAAGCCGCCCTAAGTGTCTGTCAGCGGCCTTAGGTTACCGAGCCGTTCCCGCGTGGCCGCACCCGACCCTCCCCAAGCCCCTCGCTTCTCTCGAGCGGCGGTACCCCCAGGACTCCACAAGTGACTCTCCGGTCACTTTGGGGGGCGCTCGTCAGGCATTCACATAACTCGCTCGCAACACCGCGCGCAAAATTTACGTGAAGGAATGCACGACGGCCGGGGAAATTGATCACGTACCGTTCGGTCGGATGCCTGTGATCAATTCCGGAAACGTCTCCGATCCGACATCGCCAGTCGAACGGAGTAGCGGAAGTCGTACGCTTGGAAGTGGACATATGGGGACGTTCGGCCACTTGGGCGGGTGTCCGGAGGTGTGTAACGTACGCGTTTCACCTCGCCCGAAGAGCCGCTCCGACCTGCGAATACCTGCTTCCGGACGGCTCGCGAAGCACGTTCCTGTTGCTGTTGTCAAGCCCCGAGATATGCCCTGACCTGCGAAAACGCCATTCAGAACCGCCGGTTTCCGTGTTACCCTGGATAGCCACGGAAGGGGTACCTGTCACATGACGTTCAAGGTTGGCGACACCGTGGTCTATCCCCATCACGGGGCCGCGCTGATCGAGGCTATCGAAACTCGCCAGATCAAAGGCGTGGACAAGACCTACTTGGTGCTGAAGGTCGCCCAGGGTGACCTGACGGTACGTGTGCCAGCGGACAATGCGGAGTTCGTCGGCGTGCGTGATGTGGTCGGTCAGGACGGACTGGACCGGGTCTTCGAGGTGCTGCGCGCGCCGTACGCCGAGGAGCCCACGAACTGGTCCCGTCGTTACAAGGCAAACCTGGAGAAGCTCGCCTCCGGCGATGTCATCAAGGTCGCGGAAGTCGTGCGTGACCTGTGGCGTCGTGAGCGCGAGCGCGGACTTTCCGCCGGTGAGAAGCGGATGCTCGCCAAGGCCCGCCAGATCCTGGTGAGCGAGCTCGCCCTCGCGGAGAACACGAACGAGGACAAGGCCGAGGCCCTGCTTGACGAGGTCCTCGCGTCCTGACGCGATCCAGCTCGGCACACCGAAACTCCGCACACTGAATGCCGCGGTGCCCGATGACACACTCTGTCGCCGGGCGCTGCGGCATGTCCGTGCCCGGAACTCGCGCACTCGGAACCCCGCCCCCGGCGGAGACCCCCGATACTAGGCGTGCCGGGCCCGGGCTGCTGGCTCGACCAGTGTCACGGAAGGGTCCGGTCAAGGCGTCGCGCCCGGCACTTCCCAGGCCATACCCACGCCAGGCCCGCACACAAACCTGACAGGAACCGATGTCTGACGATTCGCGTCCTTCGCGTACGGAACTGCGTACCGCCGCCGTGATTCCCGCCGCCGGCAGGGGCGTACGGCTCGGTCCGGGCGCCCCCAAGGCGCTGCGCGCGCTGAACGGCACGCCCATGCTCATCCATGCCGTGCGCGCGCTGGCCGCCTCCCGCGCGGTCTCCCTGGTCGTCGTCGTGGCCCCGTCCGACGGCGCGCCCGAGGTCAAGTCCCTCCTCGACGCGCATGCGCTGCCCGAGCGCACCGATTTCCTCGTCGTCCCCGGCGGCGAGTCCCGCCAGGAGTCGGTCAAGCTCGGCCTGGACGCGCTGCCCCCCGACTACGACATCGTCCTCGTCCACGACGCGGCCCGCCCGCTGGTCCCCGTCGACACCGTCGACGCCGTGATCCAGGCGGTCCGCGACGGCGCACCCGCGGTCGTCCCCGCCCTGCCCCTCGCCGACACGGTCAAGGAGGTCGAGCCGGCGACGGTCCCGGGCGACCCCGAGCCGGTCCTCGCCACGCCGGACCGCGCCCGCCTGCGCGCGGTCCAGACCCCCCAGGGCTTCGACCGTACGACGCTGGTCCGTGCCCACGAGACGGTCACCGACAACGTCACCGACGACGCCAGCATGGTCGAACAGCTCGGCGAACGGGTCGTGGTCGTCCCCGGCCACGAGGAGGCCTTCAAGGTCACCCGCCCCCTCGACCTGGTCCTCGCGGAAGCGGTCCTGGCCCGCAGGAGGCTCAACGATGGCTTCTGACCAGCCGCTCCTGCCCCGGGTCGGCATCGGCACCGACATCCACGCCTTCGAGGAGGGCCGCGAGCTGTGGTGCGCCGGCCTGAAGTGGGAGGGCGAGGGCCCGGGCCTGGCCGGCCACTCCGACGCGGACGTCGTCGCGCACGCCGCGTGCAACGCGCTGTTCTCGGCGGCGGGCCTGGGCGACCTCGGCCGGCACTTCGGCACGGGGCGCCCGCAGTGGTCGGGCGCGTCGGGCGTCACGCTGTTGACGGAGGCGGCCCGGATCGTCCGCGACGCCGGATTCCTGATCGGGAACATCGCCGTACAGGTCGTAGGCCCGCGCCCGAAGATCGGCAAGCGCCGGGACGAGGCGGAGAAGATCCTTTCGGACGCGGCCGGAGCACCGGTTTCGGTTTCGGGGGCTACGACGGACGGTCTCGGATTTCCCGGTAGAGGAGAAGGCCTTATGGCTGTGGCAACGGCGTTGGTCGTCAAACAGGCGTGAGCGGTCCTACCACGGCGTATCCGCACCTGACCACGGCGCTGTACATACCGGTCCCACCCACTACCGTCGGCCCACTACCCTAGGTCCCGTGACGATTCGCCTGTACGACACCAACGCCCGGCAGATCCGTGACTTCGCCCCGCTCGCACCGGGCTGTGTCTCGATCTACCTCTGTGGTGCCACCGTGCAGGCGGCACCGCACATCGGCCATATCCGCTCCGGCCTCAACTTCGACATCATGCGCCGCTGGTTCGAATACCGCGGCTATGCCGTGACGTTCATCCGCAACGTCACGGACATCGACGACAAGATCATCGCCAAGTCCGCCGACCAGGGCCGCCCCTGGTGGGCGATCGGCTACGAGAACGAGCGCGCGTTCAACGACGGCTACACCGCGCTCGGCTGCCTCCCGCCGACGTACGAGCCCCGCGCGACCGGGCACGTACCGGAGATGATCGAGATGATGCGCGGGCTGATCGAGCGCGGACACGCCTACGAGGCCGAAGGCAACGTCTACTTCGACGTGCGCTCCTACCCGGACTACCTCCAGCTCTCCAACCAGGAGCTGGACAACCTCCGCCAGCCGGAGGGCGAGGGCGAGACCGGCAAGCGGGACCAGCGGGACTTCGCGCTGTGGAAGGCCGTGAAGCCGGGCGAGCCCAGCTGGGAGACGCCGTGGGGTCGCGGCCGGCCCGGCTGGCACCTGGAGTGCTCGGCGATGGCCCACAAGTACCTCGGCGAGGCCTTCGACATCCACGGCGGCGGCCTCGACCTGATCTTCCCGCACCACGAGAACGAGATCGCCCAGGCCAAGGCCTACGGCGACGACTTCGCCCAGTACTGGGTGCACAACGCCTGGGTCACCATGAGCGGCGAGAAGATGTCGAAGTCCCTCGGGAACTCGGTCCTCGTCTCCGAGATGGTCAAGGCGTGGCGCCCGATCGTGCTCCGGTACTACCTCGGCACCCCGCACTACCGCTCGATGATCGAGTACAGCGAGGAGTCGCTGCGCGAGGCCGAGGCCGCGTTCGCCCGGATCGAGGGATTCGTGCAGCGCGTGGTGGAACTGGCCGGGGGAGCCGTCGAGCCCTCGACCGAGGTCCCGCCGGCCTTCGCCGAGGCGATGGACGACGACCTGGGCGTCCCGCAGGCGCTGGCCGTCGTGCACACCACCGTCCGGCAGGGCAACAGCGCGCTGGCCGCCGACGACAAGGAAGCCGCCGTCGCCCGCCTCGCCGAGGTCCGTGCCATGCTCGGCGTCCTCGGCCTCGACCCGCTCGCCGCACACTGGACCGGTGAGGCCGAGAAGGGCGAGGACCTGCACGGGGTCGTCGACAGTCTCGTACGACTCGTCCTCGACCAGCGCGAGTCCGCGCGCGGCCGCAAGGACTGGGCGACCGCCGACGCCATCCGCGACCAGCTGAACCAGTCCGGTCTGGCGATCGAGGACAGCCCCCAGGGTCCGCGCTGGACCCTCAAGTCCTGACCACCGGTCAATCAAGATCGACTGTGCCGCCCGGCCCCCCGGGCGGCACACTGCATAAGACGTACGTACGAAACGAAGCTTACGGAGACGGGTAACCCATGGCAGCCAACAACCGCCGCATGTCCGGCAAGAAGGGCGCGCAGATCGGCAGTGGCGGCCAGCGGCGCCGGGGCCTGGAGGGCAAGGGTCCGACCCCGCCCGCCGAGATGCGCAAGGGACACAAGAAGAACCGCATCGCCAACGCCAAGACGAAGCAGACGGTACGCCGACCCGCGCCGCGCGGCCGGGGCGGCAAGGGCACCTCCGAGCTGGTCGTCGGCCGCAACCCGGTCGTCGAGGCACTGCGCGAGGGCGTTCCGGCGTCGACCCTCTACGTCCAGCAGTTCATCGACAACGACGAGCGGGTCCGCGAGGCCCTCCAGCTCGTCGCCGAGCGCGGTGGCATCAACCTCATGGAGGCGCCGCGCCCCGAGCTGGACCGGATGACGAACGGCCTCAACCACCAGGGTCTGGTCCTCCAGGTCCCGCCGTACGAGTACGCGCACCCCGAGGACCTGGCGGAGGCCGCGTACGACGAGGGCGTGGACCCGCTGATCGTCGCCCTGGACGGGGTCACCGACCCGCGCAACCTCGGCGCGGTCGTCCGTTCCGTCTCCGCCTTCGGCGGCCACGGCGTGGTCGTTCCCGAGCGGCGCGCGGCCGGTATGACCGCGGGCGCCTGGAAGACGTCGGCCGGTGCGGCGGCCCGTACGCCGGTGGCCCGTGCCACGAACCTCACCCGGGCCCTGGAGGCGTACAAGAAGGCCGGCATCGTGATCATCGGTCTGGCCGCCGACGGCGAGCACGAGGTCGGTGACCTGGAGGCGCTCTCCGGACCCGTCGTCATCGTCGTGGGCAGCGAGGGCAAGGGCCTGTCCCGGCTGGTCGGCGAGACCTGCGACTACCGGGTGCGGATCCCGATGCCGGGCGGCGCCGAGTCGCTCAACGCCGGTGTGGCGGCCGGGATCGTGCTGTACGAGGCGGCCCGGCAGCGGGCCTGACGGCGGTGCCCGGCGGCGCGCCGCCGGGGCTGGACAAGCGTCCGTAACCTCACCCGCACGGGGTAATTCCGGCGTCCTGCGCATCCTTGACGGGGTCCGGACACTTCAGGGCGGTCAAAGCAGTGTCCTAACTCCACGTCACTCGGTTAGATGAGTGTGGACACCAGAACACCCCGCACACCCACGGGGGACCGCTCGCCGGGATTCCGCTCCGGATTCACTTCCGGGCCCGACGACGCTCCCGCGCTGAGCATGGTGAAGGTGCCGAGCGATCCGGCGCAGGTCATCGTCAACCACGCGAGTTTCCGCGTGCAGTTGGGCGTATCGACACGGCGTGCCCAATCCCCCGGGGTCGCACGGCACCTGAGCGCCACCGAGGACACCGCGCGCATTCCGGTCGCCGGCACGGCGGGCAGAGCGGGGGCGGCGAGCGGCCGTCGCCGCCCGGTCGTGTGGAGCGGCAAGTCCGCGCCCGACGACACCGGAGCCCACCGGCTGCTCCAGGCCGTCCGCGGCGGCAGCGTCCGGTACGCCGAGGAATCCGTCGAACCGGCCGGCGCGACCCAGGTCATCCCGCGCGTCGGCGACGGCTACGACGACCTCGAACGGACCGTCGAGACCCCGATGGTGGGCCATCCGCGCTCCCCGGCCTCGGGCGAGACCCGGCTGCTGCCGCCCATGCGGACCACGGGCAGCGCCTACGACGAACCGTCCTACGGCGAACCGGCCTACGCCGACGACGAGTTCGAGGACTTCGAGGAGCCGTCGTCGACCAGACGGCACGGCGACGACCCGGCCCGGCACGCCTACTATCCCGGCCGCCGGATGAACCTGGGCGTGGTCCTGCTCCCGCTCCGGATCTTCCTCGGCTTCATCTCCATCTACGCCGGCATGGGCAAGCTGTGCGACCCCGTCTACTTCGACGGCGGCAAGCGCGGCTCCATGGTCACCTGGCTCAACACGCTGCACCCCTGGGACGTCGCCGAGCCGCTGCGTCAGTTCGCCCTCCAGCACCCGGTCGGCTCCGGCCTGGTCATCGCCTTCTTCCAGGTGATCGTCGGCGTCCTGACCGTCCTCGGCTGCTGGCAGCGGGTCGCCGCGGTCGTCGGCGCCCTGCTCTCCGCCGCGCTCATCGTCACCGTCAGCTGGAAGACCGTCCCCGCGTACGACGCCCCCGACATCATCTATCTCGCCGCCTGGTCCCCGCTGATCATCGCCGGCGCCCCCGTCTACTCCGTCGACGGCCGCCTCGCGGGCAGCGCCTGGCGACGCCTGGGCCCGCACTCCGACATCTGGGACCTGCGCGCCTACGTGCTCCGCCGCGGCGCCCTGATCACCGCCATCACCATCGGCCTCACCCTCCTCGTCGGCTCCCTCCTGGGCGGCGCGGTCCGCGACTCCAGCCGCGTGGTCGTCCCCGGTCCCGGCGAGGCCCCCCGCAACAACCTCCCGGGCTCCCCGCTGCCGGGCGAGACGGCCAAGCACCGGAAGCAGACCCCGTCGGCCTCCACGGCCCCCTCGGGCGGCGCCACGGCGAGCCCGTCGCAGGCGGCGACCACCCCGGGCGCCGAACGCACCACGAGCGGTGCCACCACCACGACCCCCAGCCAGACCCAGGGCACCACAGGCCAGGCCCCGCCCCAGCACACGGCTCCCGCACCGACCACGGCCGGCCCGACCTCGGGCGGCACCGCGACCGGCGGCACGTCCTCGACGGGCGGCACGGGCAGCGGCACCGGCAGCACCGGCGGCGGCTCGACGTCCTCGGGCCAGCCGGGCCTGGTGGGCGGCCTGCTGGGCTAGGACGGCCACCTCATGGTGAGGGGGGGCCCCCCCCAACCGGGGGGGGGGCCCCCCCACACGGAGCA
>NZ_JBHXSK010000100.1:0-21344 GCF_042716195.1 Streptomyces sp. NPDC058683 | reverse complement strand
CCCGCGGGGTCCCCCTGCGGATCACTGCCTCGCGGAGCTCCGGTCCGACGGCGGACCCCGTCGGACCTTCTCGCTCAGCTGGGCCCGCCCGCCCTGTTCCCGCAGATAGGCGACGAGGCTGGTGCGCAGATAGCGCTCGGCCGCGTCCACCGCCTCCCGGGCGCAGCGCTTGCCCATCAGCACACACAGCGTGTAGCCCGAGTCCTCGAAGGTGGACCGCACCTCGCGGTCCTGCGGCGAGGCGAGCATGACGCGCTCCCACGCCCGGTAGCGCCGCAGCTGCCGGGCCACCTCGGCCTTCGCGGGTAGCAGCATGGCCGTGTCTTTCCTTCCGACGCTCTCGAGTGGGCACGTGTCCCCGACGATCGGGGAGCGTCCGGGCACGGAAGGGCACGGAGCCGTTACGGCGAATCGAGGCTTTCACTCATGGTGCACGGACGGCGACGGAGCGTCTTGTTGGATCTTCAACGACCTCATGCGTCTCTCAGGTTGCACGAATGGCGTAGCGCCCGCACTGTGGGAGGTGACTCAGAAGCGATGAGTGCTCACGCTGCGCGTCCGGAACGGATTTCCGGACGGGTGAGGGGAGCGGGAGCCGCGCCGGGTGAGGAGCCAGCGACAATGAAGACCGCAGTGCCCTGCTACTACCACCTCGACGTGGAGGTCAGCCCGGAACGGGTGGGACAGGTCAGCCGTATCCTGGCCGCCCATCTGCGCTACTGGGACCTAGACAACCTCGTGGACCCCGTCTGCCGCGGTGTCGAACTGCTGCTGACCGCCATCGACCAGCACGCGACGGACAAGCACACGTCCATCGAGATGTGGTGGAACGGGCAGCACCTCATCACCGCCATCGGCGACGACGACCGCGACCTGCGTCCCGACCAGGACCTGCGGTCGTGCCTGGCGCATCTCGCCGCCACCAGCGACGGCTGGGGGTGCTGTGCCCCGGAGACCGGCAGCAAGATCATCTGGTTCTCGCAGCGAGCCCGGTCCGGCGAGCGCGTCCCGCTGGTCAAGACCGCGCCGGCGCCCAGCCTGCGCCGGACGCTCCGGGTGCCCCGCGCCGTCCCCGTCGCCCAGTTGGCCGCATCCGCCGAGGGCGTCCTGGAGGGCGCCCGGTGACGGCTCGGAAATCCCGGAAGGGGGTGCCCGTGTGGAGCGGGCACCCCTATCCGTTGGGAGCCTCCTTCGACGGACAGGGCACCAACTTCGCCCTGTTCAGCGAGGTCGCCGAGCGGGTCGAGCTGGTCCTGGTGAACGATGCCGGCACCCTGCGGCCGGTGCCGATGACCGAGGTCGACGGCTTCGTCTGGCACGCCTATCTGCCCGGCGTCGGGCCGGGACAGCGCTACGGCTACCGGGTGACCGGCCCCTGGGACCCGGAGGTCGGCCACCGGTGCAATCCGGCGAAGCTGCTCCTGGACCCGTACGCCCGGGCGGTCGACGGCCAGATCGACAACCACGCGTCGCTGTACGAGCGCACGCCCGGCGGACCGTCCCCGGCGGACAGCGCCGGGCACTCCATGCTCGGCGTGGTCACCGACCCCTACTTCGACTGGGGCGATGACCGCCCGCCCCGGCGGTCCTACTCCGACTCGGTGATCTACGAGGCCCACGTCCGCGGACTCACCCGCACCCATCCGGAGGTACCCGAACGGCTCCAGGGCAGCTACGCCGGTCTCGCGCACCCCGCGGTCGTCGAGCACCTGACCTCGCTCGGCGTCACGGCGGTCGAGCTGATGCCGGTCCACCAGTTCGTGCAGGACGGGGTGTTGCAGGACCGGGGGCTGTCCAACTACTGGGGCTACAACACCATCGGCTTCTTCGCCCCGCACCACGCCTACGCCGCCTTCGGCAGCCGCGGCCAGCAGGTCAACGAGTTCAAGGCGATGGTCAAGGCGCTGCACGCGGCCGGCCTCGAGGTGATCCTCGACGTGGTCTACAACCACACCGCCGAGGGCAACGAGATGGGCCCCACGCTGTCCTTCCGGGGCATCGACAACGCCTCCTACTACCGGCTGGTCGACGGCGACTGGGCGCACTACTACGACACCACCGGCACCGGCAACAGCCTGCTGATGCGCCACCCCTACGTCCTCCAGCTGATCATGGACTCGCTGCGGTACTGGGTGACCGAGATGCACGTCGACGGCTTCCGCTTCGACCTCGCGGCCACCCTGGCCAGGCAGTTCCACGAGGTGGACCGCCTTTCGGCGTTCTTCGACCTGATCCAGCAGGACCCGGTGATCAGCCGGGTGAAGCTCATCGCCGAGCCCTGGGACGTGGGGGAGGGCGGATACCAGGTCGGCAACTTCCCGCCGCTGTGGTCGGAGTGGAACGGCAAGTACCGGGACGCCGTACGGGACTTCTGGCGGGCCGAGCCGGGTTCGCTCGGTGAGTTCGCCTCGCGGCTGACCGGCTCCTCCGACCTGTACCAGCAACGGGGACGGCGGCCGCGCGCGAGCGTCAACTTCGTCACCGCGCACGACGGTTTCACCCTGCGCGACCTGGTGTCGTACAACGACAAGCACAACCAGGCCAACGGCGAGGACAACCAGGACGGCGAGAGCCACAACCGGTCCTGGAACTGCGGCGCCGAGGGCGGCACCAAGGACCCGGCCGTCCTCGAACTCCGGGCCCGCCAGCAGCGCAACTTCCTCGCCACCCTGCTGCTGTCCCAGGGCATCCCGATGCTCAGCCACGGCGACGAACTCGGCCGCACCCAGCGCGGCAACAACAACGCCTATTGCCAGGACAACGAAGTCTCCTGGACCGACTGGGAACTCACCGGGGAACAGCGGACGCTCAGCGCATTCACCCGGTACGTCATCGGACTGCGCGCCGCCCACCCCGTGCTGCGCCGGCGCCGCTTCTTCCGCGGCGAGACCGCGCTGCACCCCGGACAGCCACTGCCCGACCTGGTCTGGCTGCTGCCCGACGCCCGTGAGATGACCGACCGGGACTGGCAGCGCCCCGACGCGCATTCGGTCGGCGTCTTCCTCAACGGCGACGCCATCGCCGAACGCGACCCCTACGGCCGGCGCCTGGTCGACGACTCGTTCCTGCTGCTCCTCAACAGCTTCTGGGAACCGGTCGACTTCCGGCTGCCCGACGAGTCCTACGGCGAGCGCTGGACAGCCCTCATCGACACCGCCGAGCCCGACGGCATCCCCGACGAACGCGAACGCAAGGCGGGCACCAGGCTGTGCGCCGAGGCCCGCAGCCTGGTCCTGCTGTCCCGGCCCTCCCGCCGCAAGGACCGAGGGACCGAAGGAATCAGGGGAGCAGGGGGCGTGCGGTCACGGTGAACTGCGCCCCGTCGGGGTCGCGCAGGATGGCCTCGGTGTCCTTCTCCTGGAGGACACTGCCGCCGTGCTTCTCGGCCGCCCGTGCGCACTCGCCGACGTCGTTGACCGCGAAGTGGATCTGCCAGTGCGGCCGTACCGTGGGATCGGGGGCCGCCTCCACCGCCCCGGAGTCGATCCGGGCCACGACATCGCCCCGGCTGCGCAGCACCACCTCGCCGCCCTCGTACTCCACCTCGCAGCAGCCCGGTTTGTCGGAGGCCCAGCCGAGGACCTCGCCGTAGAAGATCGCCGAGTCGAAGGCGTTGCGGGTGTGCAGGCGGATGAAGGTGGGTGCGGCCTGCCGCCAGGTCTCCCAGTTGGAGACCAGGTCGCCCTCCCAGATGCCGAAGATCGCCCCGTCCCGGTCGGCGAGCAGCGCGGCACGGCCGGGCGGGAAGGACAGCGGCCCCACCGCCGGGGTGCCGCCGCGCTCGCGGGCCCGGGCGACCGCCTCGTCCGCGTTCTGGACGGCGAAGTACGGCGTCCAGGCCACCGCCATCTGCCACATCGCGGCGACCGCGGCGATCCCCGCGACCGGCACCCCGTCCGCCAGGGCGATCCGGAAGTGGTCGCCCAGCCGGACACTGCGCCATCGCCAGCCGAGCACGGCGCTGTAGAAACCCTCGGTCGTCTGTACGTCGCGGCTGGTCAGGCTCACCCAGCACGGGGCGCCGAAGACCGAGTGCGTGGAGACGACGTCTCGCTGCTTCTTCACGGGGCCGGGGGCAGGCGTGTCGTTGTTCATGGCACTCGCGTCCTGGGGTCGGGGCCGGCCGGGGGAACCGGTCTGACACCAGTCTCCAACCGGAAAGGGCCGCGGTGCCTGCCGAGTACCCCGCTGGCACTCCGCCGGACGAGTGACGACGATGGGGGAGTGAGCGAGAGCGAGGCGGATTCGGTCCTCCACCTCCAGGAGGAGATCGACCAGCTCAAGGAGGCCATCGCCTCCCATGCCGTGGTGGACCAGGCGATCGGGATGGTGGTCGCGCTCGGCCGGATCACCCCCGACGAGGGGTGGGAGGTGCTCAAGGAGGTCTCCCAGCACACCAACATCAAGCTCCGCAACGTCGCGGAGCTGATCCTCGTCTGGGGGCGCACCGGGGACATGCCCGCCGAGATCCGTGCCGAACTGGAGGACGCCCTCGACCGGTACGGGCCGACGCAGATCCCCGGTGCACCGTCCGGGTGAGACTCAGCCCGCCTCGGCCAGCAGCTCCTCGCGCAGCCGCTCGAAGCAGGCGCTGAGCAGGCGGGACACGTGCATCTGCGAGACGCCCAGCTGCTCGGCGATCCGGCTCTGTGTCATGCCGCGGAAGAACCGCAGGTAGAGGATGAGCCGGTCGCGCTCGGGAAGGCCCTGGAGACAGGGCTCGGCCGCGGCGCGGTCGACGACCAGGTCGTAGCCGGGGTCGGGGCCGCCCAGGGTGTCGCCGAGCGCGTAGCCGTCGGCGCCGGACACCTCGGCGTCCAGCGACAGCGCCGAGAAGCAGTCCAGGGCCTCCATCCCGGTGCGCACCTCGCTCTCGGTGAGCTGGGCCCGCTCGGCGATCTCGGCCACGGTGGGCGCGCCCCCGGGCGAGGTCTGGTCCAGCTCCTTGAGGGCGGCCCGGACCCGGTTGCGCAGCTCCTGGACCCGGCGTGGCACGTGCAGGGTCCACATGTGGTCGCGGAAGTGGCGCTTGATCTCACCGGTGATCGTCGGCACGGCGTACGCCTCGAAGGCCCTGCCGCGCGCCGGGTCGTAATGGTCGACGGCCTTCACCAGCCCCAGCGCGGCGACCTGGCAGAGGTCTTCCAGGGCCTCCCCGCGACCGCGGAACCGTACGGCGATCCGCTCGGCCATGGGCAGCCAGAGTTCGACCAGCTCGTCCCGCAGGGCCCGGCGCTCCGGGCCCTCGGGCAGCCCGGCCAGCCGGACGAAGTCCGCTGCCGTGTCGGGGGCGTCGTCGTGTGGATGGGGCTTGGTGGTGGCGATGGTGGCGGTGGTGGCACGCATGAGGCGCACCTCCCTCAGCGGGTGCTGTGTGGACGGACACCGTGGGAGGAACGCACTCGGACCCCGGGAGAACACGGGGGCACCGACGGAAGGCGGCTCCCACGCACGTGCCTCCGGTCCGAAGCACTGAAGAGCGGATGCCCCGAATGGGGCATACCCAAACAATTCGCCGTTTCCTCTTGACCGTCTCTTGGGTGGGATTACCTCTGTAGCAGAGGTAATCTTCCAGGTGTGAAATCGGAGACCTTTCCGGAAGAGCTGGCCGACGCGCTCGTCGGGATCCAGCGGCTGATCCGCCGCCGACTACGCCGCGGGCTCGCGCTGCCCCGGCTGCGCGGTGCCGAGGTGGAGTTGCTGCGCCTGGTCGAGTCGCGGCCCGGGATCGGCATCTCGGACGCGGCCAAGGAGCTGTACCTGGCGAGCAACTCGGTGTCGACCCTGGTCAACCAGCTGGCCAAGGACGGCTACCTGCTCCGCGAGACCGACCCCGCCGACCGCCGGGCCGCCCGGCTGCTGCTGACCGAGGCCGCCGAGAAGCGGCTCGCCGACTGGCAGCGGCGCCGCGCGGACCTCGTCGTGAGCCATGTGGCCCGGCTCGACGAGGCGGACCGGGCGGCGCTCGAAGCCGCGCTTCCGGCGCTGCGCAAGCTGGCCGTCACCCTGCACGAGGAGGCCGAGGAATCATGACGCCGGACACCACCGCAGTCGCCTGCACCGGGCTCTCCTATACCTTCGGGGAGACCAGGGCCGTGGACGGGCTCGACCTGACCGTCGGCGAGGGCGAGGTCTTCGGGCTGCTGGGCCCCAACGGCGCCGGCAAGACCACCGCCATCCGCTGCATCACCACCCTGCTTCCGGTCCCCGCCGGGATGGTCCGCGTCTTCGGCCATGACACCGGCCGGGAGCGGATGGCCGTCCGCAGACTGCTCGGCTACGTCCCGCAGCAGCTGTCCGCCGACAGCGGGCTCACCGGACGCGAGAACGTCGCCCTGTTCGCCCGGGTCTTCGACGTCTCCCGGCGCGAGCGCGCCGAGCGGGTCGCGCAGGCGCTGGAGGCCGTCGATCTCGCCGACGCCGCCGACCGGCTCGCCGGCACCTACTCCGGCGGTATGGTCCGCCGGCTCGAACTGGCCCAGGCCCTGGTCAGCGCCCCCCGGCTGCTGATCCTCGACGAGCCGACCATCGGCCTCGACCCGATCGCCCGCACCGGTGTGTGGGACCAGATCAACGCCGTACGCGAAGCCACCGGCATGACCGTCCTGGTCACCACCCACTACATGGACGAGGCCGACCAGCACTGCGGCCGGGTCGGCCTGATGCACCGGGGCCGGATCCGCGCCCTCGGCACCCCCGACGAGCTCAGGCGCGGCCTCGCCGAACGCCGGGGCACCGACACCCTGCCCACCCTCGAAGACGTCTTCCGCGACGTGGCCGGCAGCGGCCTCGACGACCAGTCAGGAGGATTCCGCGATGTCCGAAGCACCCGCCGCACCGCGAACCGCGTCGGCTGAGCGCCCGGTGGCATCCCTGCTGCTGACGCCGCCCCAGCCACGCTCCGGGTGGCGGCTCCTGCCGGCCCGGGTCTTCGCCATGTGCGCCGTCGAGCTCCAGAAGCTCCGCCACGACCGCACCGAGCTCTACACCCGGGCGATACAGCCGGCCCTGTGGCTGCTGATCTTCGGCCAGACCTTCACCAGGATCAAGGCGATACCCACCGGCGGGATCCCCTACATCGACTACCTGGCGCCCGGCATCATCGCCCAGTCCGCGATGTTCATCGCCATCTTCTACGGCATCCAGATCATCTGGGAACGCGACGCCGGCATCCTCAACAAGCTCCTGGTCACCCCCACCCCGCGCTCGGCCCTCATCACCGGCAAGGCTTTCGCGGCCGGGGTGAAGTCCCTGATCCAGGCCGTCGTGGTGATCGTCATCGCCGCGATCCTCGGGGTCTCGCTCACCTGGAACCCGCTGAAGCTGCTCGGGGTCGGGCTGGCCGTCGTCCTCGCCTCCGCCTTCTTCTCCTGCCTGTCGATGAGCATCGCGGGCATCGTCCTCAGCCGCGACCGGCTGATGGGCATCGGACAGGCGATCACCATGCCGCTGTTCTTCGGCTCCAACGCCCTCTACCCGGTGGCGATCATGCCGGGCTGGCTCCAGGTGGTCAGCAAGATCAACCCGCTGAGCTACCAGGTCGACGCCCTGCGCGGGCTGCTGCTCGGCACGCCCTCGCATCTCGGCCTCGACTTCGCCGTGCTGGCGGTCGCCGCCGCTCTCGGTATCGCCGCCGCCTCCTCGCTGCTCGGCCGCCTGGCCCGCTGATCTTCCCGCGGGTGAGACGCCGACGTGATGTGCGGCACGCGCCTGTGTCCCGCCCCGGAGTCCCGGGGCGGGATAACCGCTGCGCAAGGCTTTGATCAGCGATCAAAGCGGGCGAACCCCCTGGCCACAGTGCATTCCACTCATTTGACAGTGCGCTGAGGGCACAGATAAACAGCGGAGGTCGAGAGGGGCACTGTGTACGAGCCGAACGTGGTCGGGGACTGGCACGAGTACGACGAGCATGCCGGTCTGCGGGTCCGCGTCCACCGCCTGGAGGAGGCCGAGCCGCCGCGCGGCCGGGACGACGCCGCGGCCGGGCTGACGTACTTCAGTGTCCGGGTGACCGTCGAGAACCGCGGGTCCGGTCACTTCAGCGTCCAGCTGGAGGACGGCCAGATCGATGTGCGGGTGGGCCCCGACGGGGAGGGCGCGGTCATCGACTGGCGCAGCTCCCAGTTCATCGAGGGCTTCGACGTCTACCCGCTGCGCCGCGCCACCGCCGTTCTCTACGCCGCCGGCCCGGAGGCCGCCCTCACCCAGGTGGACATCCAGATCCAGTTGCGTGTCGACGAGGACTGGACCGACCGGCGGCTGTGGGCGGGCGGTATCGGCGTACTGGAGTCGACCACCGCCACGGCCTGCCAGAGCGCCGCACCGGGCAGCCTGGCCCACCAGGTGAGCACCTTCCTCAAGGAGCAGACGGAGCCCGGTTCCCCGGCCTAGCTCCTAGTGGGGGATGCCGTCGATGATCTCGCGGGCGCCCTGGCGCAGCAGGGCCACGGCGACCGAGGTGCCCAGGGTGGCCGGGTCGAGCCGGCCCGCCCATTCGTGCGCGTTCAGCCGGGTCTTGCCGTCCGGGGTGAACACACAGGCGCGCAGGGACAGTTCGCCGCCGCCGTCGACCCGGGCGTACCCGGCGATGGGGCTGTTGCAGTGCCCCTGGAGGACGTGCAGGAACATCCGCTCGGCGGTGGCCTCCCGGTAGGTGTCCGGGTCGCCCAGCTCGCTCACCACGTCGATCAGCTCGGTGTCGCCCTCCCGGCACTGCAGCGCGAGGATGCCCGCGCCGATCGGCGGCATCATCGTCTCCGGGTCGAGGACCTCGCTGATCACGTCCGTACGATCGATCCGCTCCAGGCCCGACATCGCGAGCAGCAGGGCGTCGGCGTCCCCGGCGGCGAGCTTCTCCAGGCGTCGGTTGGCGTTGCCGCGGAACGGCACGCACTCCAGATGCGGATGGGTGGCCGCCAGCTGGGCGATCCGGCGGACCGCGGAGGTGCCGATCCGGGTGCCCGGCGGCAACTGGTCCAGGGTGAGCCCGCCCGGGTGAACCAGGGCGTCACGGATGTCGTCCCGCTTCAGGAACGCCGCGAACACCGTCCCGGCGGGCAGCGGCCGGTCCGCCGGCACGTCCTTCACGCAGTGCACGGCGAGATCCGCCTCACCGGCCAGCAGCGCGGCGTCCACCTCCTTGGTGAACGCCCCCTTCCCCTCCACCTGGGACAGGTCGCCCAGCCACTTGTCGCCGGTCGTCTTGACCGGCACGACCTCGGTGCGCACGTGCGGATGCAGGGCGGCCAACTCGGCCCGGACCCGGGCCACCTGAGCGAGCGCCATCGGAGAGTCGCGGGAGACGATACGGATCAGCTCTGGCACGGACATGGGGACACGATAGACCTTCGTGCCGACGACGGATTCCGACATCCTGTCGGCCGCCGCGCACGGCCGCCGCGGCCGGGCCGGGCGCCGTGCGCAGCGGGCAACGGGTACTCCGCAGGTCACGGCGCCCGGCCGGGTACCGGGGTCAGGCGTTGGGGTCGAAGGTGATTCCCGACGGCTTGGCCGAGGTGAGGTGGGAGGCGAAACTGGCGTCCTTGAGGCCGAAGTTGGCGCTGCCGAAGTCGTAGGCGCTCAGCTTGTCGCGCAGGCCGGCCGGGTAGCCGTTCCAGCCGACCAGCGGCGGGTACTGCCAGGTGCCCTTGTGGTTCTCCGGCGGCTCGTCGTTGGAGTTGGCCAGCCGGAAGCAGTGCGTGCTGACGCCGTCCTTGTGGTAGACGATCTTGGCGTGGGTGCCGTCGAAGCGGACCTCGGACGCGGCGTGCACGGTGAACGAGCCGTGGTTGGACGTCGACACGTACTTGATCTGGCCGCTCTGCACCCACACCACGACGTGCTCCCAGTCGTGCCGGTGCCCGCCGATGCTGCTGCCCGCGATCGCCTGGTCCTTCTCGAAGTACAGGCCGTACACGTAGGCGCACCAGCCGTTGTTGCACTTGTAGCGCGAGTAGCTGTTGGTGTTGTCGAGGTCGGAGGCGTCCCGGCACGAGCCGTTGAGCGCGCCCGTCGGGTTGAGGCCGCCGTTGACCGTGCCGTCGGGGCCGATCGCGGGCGTCGAGTAGCAGCCGTCGGTGTCGTAGTCGAAGGCCGGCTGGTAGGTCTTCTCGACCGTCTCGGCGTTGGCGGGCAGCGCCTGCGGCGGGGCGGCGAAGGCGACGGCGGGGAAGGCGACGACCAGGGCGGCGGCACCGGCGAGTCCGGTCAGCCATCTGCGCGGACCGATGCGGAACGTCCGTGACGACACGGGGGCCTCCAACTGCTGTGGGGGGAAGGGACGTTCAGCTTCCCCTTCGGTCAAGACTTTGCCAAGACGGCCTGGGCGTCCCGCTGGTGAAGCCCCGCCCAACAGTCGGTCGGTGTGCGCCGGATCGGAGTCGGCGACGGTCAGTCGGTGCCGGCCGGCAGGTCCGCCGCCGACTCCTCCGGCGTGAGGTCCGGGCGCAGCCGCAGCCAGGACGGCTGGCGCAGCAGCCCGGCCCGGGTCCGGGTGCTGTAGCCGACCTCGCCGACCAGCCGGGGCAGCACCCAGTGCGCGCCCGGGACCGGCGGGACCGGGTCGAAGGGGCACGCGTCGGTGCCGGCGACCCGCAGCAGCGCGGCCAGTTCGGTCCGTTCCGCCTCGCTCCAGCCGGTGCCCACCCCGCCGACGTACCGCAGCCGTCCGTCGGCGGACCGCTGGCCGACGAGCACCGCGCCCGGCAGCCCGGTCAGCCGTCCCTTGCCCGGCAGCCAGCCGCCGACGATCACGTCCTCGGCGCGCATGTTCCGGATCTTGATCCAGGCGCGGGACCGCACCCCCGGCTCGTACACCGAGTCCAGCCGCTTGCAGACCAGGCCCTCAAGCCCGTGCTCCCGGGTGGCCCGCAGCGCCTCGGGGCCGTGCCCCACGACGGCCCCGGGCGTCGACCAGTAGGGCCCGTCGAGCCCCAGTGACTCCAGCCGGGTCCGCCGCTGCGCGTAGGGCACCCTCAGCAGTGGGCCGCCCTCCAGGTGCAGCACGTCGAACAGCACCAGGTGGACCGGGACCCGGGCCGCCATCCGGGCCGCCCGGGCCGGGGCGTGGGCCAGGCCCATCCGGCTCTGCAGCAACTGGAAGTCGGCGCGTCCGCGTTCGTCGAGGGCCAGCACCTCGCCGTCCAGGATCGCCGGGACCCGGCCCAGCATCCCGCCCAGCGGGCGCAGTTCGGGATAGGCGGCGGTGATCTCCTCGCCGGACCGGGCGCGCAGCAGCAGACCGCCGTCGCCGGGCAGGTAGACGACCGCACGCTGGCCGTCCTGCTTGGTCTCGTACGCCCACCGGGCGTCCTGTGCGGCGGGCGGCAGCCTGCCGGGCGTGGCGAGCATGGGCGGGATCAGCGGCAGGGCGGTGGTCACGGCAGAAGATGTGAACCGCTCGCGGCCGTGGCACGCGTCCCGTGGCGCCGGTTCCCCCGAACGGCCTTCAGCAGCCGCTCGCCGGCGGCGGGGGCCGCACCAGCCCCGACTGGTAGGCCATCACCACGAGTTGGCCCCGGGCGCGGGCGTGGCCAGGAACCTGCGGCGCCGGCGAAGCAGTAGCGGCGCGTGGTGGGCCGGTCGGCGCCGACCGCCGCGGCCGGTACAGCGCCGGCATCAGCGCGCCGGGGTGGGCCGCTGCCCGAGCACGGCGGCGGCCGCGGTGGCCGCCGCGCTGACGGTGACGACCGTGCGCGGCCGGGAGCACTGCCGGAGCGGCGCCCCGCAGCCGATCGCGGCGAGGGCGATGGCCGGCCCGACCACGTGCGGCCGGTCCTCGCCGCTCATGGTGATCTCACTGCCGAACAGGAACGAGGCGAACAGCGGCACCGCCGTCACCGTGTCGACGGTGCGGGCGTGGCCTTCGGTGTGGCGCTGCCAGGGGATGCTCGCCGACAATCCCAGCGGCCGAGGACGCGGTAAGCGCGCCGCCGTCCGGCATCCCGGCGGCCGACGGCGCACCGTCGCTCGCCGTCAGGAGGTGTGCGGGTACGCCGGCCGGTACCCGTGGAGCGGGCCGCCCCCCAAAGGTACGGCCCGCTCCCCTACGTGTCGCTCAGTGCACCGACTCCGCCGCGGGCTCGGCCGGGGCCGTGGCGGGCTCCGCGTCCGCCGGGCGGCGGCCGGGCAGGAAGGAGGCGAGGACGAAGGCCAGCACGGCCGCGCCCGCACCGACCGCCATGACGACCTTGAACGCGTTCTCGGAGGGCAGCGTGGCGCCGCCGAGGCTGATCGTCATCTGAGCCAGGACCACACCGGCGACGGCGCTGGCCACCGACGTACCGATGGACCGCATCAGGGTGTTGAGGCTGTTGGCGGCGGCCGTCTCCGACGCCGGCACGGCACCCATGATCAGCGCGGGCATCGCGCCGTAGGCGAAGCCGACACCGGCGCCGATGATGCAGGAGACCAGGACCAGGTGCCAGACCTCGGACATCAGGACGATGTTCAGGCCGTAGCCGGCGGCGACGATCACCGCGCCGATCATCAGCGTGACCTTCGGGCCCCTGGCCTTGGTGATCGCGGCCGAGACCGGGGCGAAGCCCATCATGACCAGACCCTGCGGAGCCATCACCAGACCGACCGTCATCATCGACTTGCCCAGGCCGTAGCCGGTCTGGGTCGGCAGCTGGAGCAGCTGCGGCAGCACCAGGGACATCGCGAACATCGAGAAACCGAACGCGATCGAGGCGAGGTTGGTGAACAGCACCTGGCGGCGGACCGTGGTGCGCAGGTCGACCAGCGGCCGGGTGGTGCTCAGCTCGAAGAAGCCCCAGGCGACGAGTGCCACAACCGCGAGCGCGAACAGGCCGCGCGTGGTGCCGCTGGCCCAGCCCCAGTCGGCGCCCTTGGAGACGGCGAGCAGCAGTGAGACCAGACCGACCGCCAGGCCCACGGCGCCGACCGCGTCGAAGCGCCCGCCCGAACGCACCTTGGACTCCGGCACCAGGAACACGACCAGAGCGAAGGCGACGACACCGAGGGCGGCCGAGGTCCAGAACAGCACGTGCCAGTCGAAGTGGTCCGCGATGAAGGCGGCGGCCGGCAGCCCCAGCGCGCCGCCGACGCCCAGCGAGGCGCTCATCAGCGCCGTCGAGCCCGCGAGACGCTCCGGCGGCAGTTCGTCGCGCATGATGCTGATGCCCAGCGGGACCACGGCGGCCGCCAGACCCTGGAGGGTACGGCCGACGATCATCGGGACCAGCGCGTCGCTCAGCGCGCACACCACCGAGCCCGAGACCAGCAGCACCAGGCTGATCAGCAGCATCAGCCGCTTGCCGAACATGTCACCGATACGGCCGGCCACCGGGGTGGCCACGGCGGCGGCCAGCAGGGTCGCCGTCACCGCCCAGGCCGCGTTGGACGCGGAGGCGTCGAGGTACTTCGGCAGCTCCGGGACGATCGGGATCACCAGGGTCTGCATCAGCGAGACGGTGATACCGGCCAGGGCCAGCACCGCCACCACCGCGTTCGGACTGGGGCGTGCCGGTCTCGGGGACCCGGCGGGCTGGACAGGGGCTTCGGACATGGGAGAGGGCCTCCGTAGGCAGAACAGGGAGCGGCGCAGGACGACACGGAGCGACATGACCTGGGTTAAGTCAGTCGCTTGACTTACTTTACTGGCAGGAACGGAAGGCGCCGCGCGCCGCCTCCGCGTACGCTTTCCCGGCTGGACCTCGCCGCCCCGGTCGAGGCCCCGGTACGGCTCGCGGGACCGGCCGCACCGGGCGGTGCACGGTCCCGGAGCGGTGGTGGGCATGGCGGGCAGGGCAGCGCGGGCGGAGCAGGCCAGCGCGACGCGGGAGGCCATCCTGAGCACGGCGGAACGGCTCTTCGCCGAACAGGGCGTGTACGCCGTGTCCAACCGCCAGGTCAGCGAGGCCGCCGGCCAGGGCAACAACGCCGCCGTCGGCTACCACTTCGGCACCAAGGCCGATCTGGTCCGCGCGATCGCCGCCCGGCACTTCGACCGGATCGAGCAGATCCGGGTCCGCCTGCTGGCGGCGGTCGGCGACTCCGACGACGTCCGCGACCGGGTGGACTGTCTGGTCCGGCCGGTCACCGAACACCTCGCGAGCCTCGGCAGCCCCACCTGGTACGCCCGCTTCTGCGCCCAGGTGGCGACCGACCCGGCCCTCTACGAGATCATGGTCGAGGAGTCCCTCGCCTCGCCCTCGCTGCGTGAAGCCGTCGCCGGGCTCAATCGGTGGCTGCCGGAACTGCCCCCCGAAGTCCGCGCCGAACGCGGCCAGATGGCCCGGACGCTGATCCTGCACACCTGCGCCGAACGCGAGCGCGCCCTCGCCGAGGGCACCGACACTCCCCGCGCCACCTGGAGCGACGCGGCCACCGGGCTCACCGACGCGCTCCTCGGGCTGTGGCTGGCGCCGGTCACCGCTACGCATCGAAGGTGACGACGACCTTCTCCGCGGCGCCCGGCGTGAGCGCCAGCTCGAAGGCGTGCTGGACCTCGGTGAACGGGACGCGGTGGCTGATCAGCTTCGCGAACCGCTCGTGGTGCTCGACCAGTTCGGGGGTGACCTCGAAGATCTCGGTCGGGTAGCCCTGCGAGGCGACGAGGGTCAGTTCGCTGCGCAGCATGCCGCCGAGGTCGATCTCGCCCTTCTTCTGTACGGCGACCATGACCAGCCTGGCGTGCCACTTGGCGTTGGCCACCACGGTGTTGAAGACGGCCGGGGCGCCGGCCGCGTCGATGAAGACATCCGTACCCGGGCGGGGCTGGCCCAGCGCGTTGGCGCTCTGCCCGTGCAGCTCGGTCAGCCGCGCGGTGACGTCCTCCTCGGCCGAGTTGACGACCGCGTCCGCCCCCACGGCCAGCGCCTTCTCCAACCGGGCCGGGATCACGTCCGCGACGACGACGTGCCTGACCCCGCGCAGCTTCAGCCAGATCGCCGCGCCCAGGCCGATCGGCCCGGCGCCGAAGACGACCACCTTGTCGTCGGGTCCGGCGGCGGATCGGTTGACCGCGTGCCGGGAGACCGCCATCGGCTCGTTGAGGGCGGCGACCTCGAAGGGCACGGCGTCCGGGAACGCCGCGACGCTCCGGCCGGCCTCGGCGTTCTCGATCAGCAGATACTCGCTCAGGGCGCCGTACCGGCCGCCGCAGCCGATGATCCCGGTGGGCGCGTCCTGCGGGTTCACGACCACCCGGTCGCCCACCTTCAGCCCGGTGACCTCGGCGCCGGCCTCCACGATCTCGCCGGCCGGCTCATGGCCCAGGGCGATCGGGGTCAGGTCGCCGCCCAGATGGGCACGGGAAGGCATGCCGCCCATGTGCAGGAAGGTGACGTCGGTGCCGCAGATGCCCCCCGCGCGGATCTTCAGCAGCACGTCCTTGGGGCCGGGCGCCGGACGTTCGACGTCCACGACCTCGATCTTGCCGACGCCACCGGTCTGTACGGACTTCATCGTGGCCATGGGGTGACTCTCGCTTTCTGGAGGTGCTGACACGGGCGAGCGTCGCGGCTCGCCCGGCGGTACTGCGGCCGGGGAGGTGCCCTCGGGCCGGTGCCGGGCCGGGGGGAGTGGGCCGGGGTCCCGGCCCGAGGGCTGCGCCGGTCCCCGTCCCCACGGGTGCGGCGCCAGGGCCTGTCCGCCGGGGCAGGCCCTCGGGGCGGCCTCCGCTCAGTGGCGCCCCGGTTACTTGAGTTAGGCAAGCACATGTGGCTTACTTGAGTCAAGCAAGCGAATTGGCCGAGCCTCGAACGGATGGGTCATCCCATGTACGGCAGCTCTCCGTCACCCCAACCGCTGGCGCGCGGCAGCGGACAGCGGCTTCTGGTCGCCTCGGGTGACCCGGACACCGCCGATCTCCTCACCACCACCCTGGAGCTGGCCGGTTACCGGACCGGTGCCGCGGGCGGCGGGGCCGAGGTGGTGCGGCGGCTCGTGGCGCAGCGCTTCGACCTGGTCGTCATGGACGCCGAACTGCCCGGCATGGACGACCTGGCCCAGGGCCGGTTCAAACCGGCGTACCGGCCGCCCGTCCTGCTGCTGGCCGCCTGCGAGTCCCTGGCCCGGCTGGTGCCCGAGATCGGCGCCGGCGAGCGGGACTACGTCACCAAGCCCTTCCGGATCGCCGAGGTCCTCGCCCGGGTCAAGGTGCTGCTCCGGAACGCCGGCGACGGCGGCCGGTGGGGAAGCAGGCTGGACCATGCCGACCTGGTCCTGGACGGCAGCACCTGCCGGGCCCGGCGGGGCGGCCGCGCCCTCGACCTCACGCCCGCCGAGTACCGGCTGCTGCGCCACCTGCTCGTCAACGCCCACAAGGTGCTGTCCAAGGAGCAGATCAGCCGGTACGTCTGGGGCGACTTCCGGGGTGACAACGCCATCGAGCAACTGGTCTCCCGGCTCCGGCGCAAGGTGAACCCGGGCGGGCCCGCGCTGATCCACACCCGGCGGGGCTTCGGCTACTGGCTGGGGGAGCCGTCGGGGGATGTATGACCGCTTCGCGATGGAATCCGGGAGCAAACCCGCATCTTCCCTCGTCACCTGTCGGGTGACGCCACCGGAGCGACGGAACGCCGACCGGCCCGGCGGCCGCGAGCCAGACCTACGTCACCTCAACGTTCCCTGGGTATAAGGGAGTTGTAGTGTCGGTCCGCGCCGTGTTCGATACAGGGAAGGCATCGTCCTGTGACCTGACTCACGTCAGCTTCATGTCAGGAAACTGACCGGAAGCGGACAGCCCGCCCTGTTTGCATGTGCTTATCGAGGCCTCGTGCCCATCGTCCCGGCGCTCCGCACCGAGCGGAGTCCCCCACCCCGAGGAGACAGAGATGGCCGACACCCTGACCGGTGCCGCACCCGGCACCGCCGCGGGGACCCCCGACTTCCCGATGCCCCGCTCCATGCGCTGCCCCTTCGACCCGCCCCCGGCGCTGAAGGCCGCCCAGGAGGCGGGCCCCCTCGCCAGGGTCCGCCTCTGGGACGGCAAGGACTACTGGCTGATCACCCGGTACGCCGACCAGCGTGCCGTGCTTCTCGACCCGCGGGTCAGCGCCGAAGCCGACCGTCCCGGATACCCGCTCCAGGCACCCAGCAACGGCAAGAACAACATCAGCTTCATCATGATGGACGACCCCGAGCACGCCCGGCTGCGCCGTATGGTCACCGCGCCGTTCGCGGTCAAGCGCGTCGAGGCCATGCGGCCCGCCGTACAGGAGATCGTCGACGACCTGATCGACGAGATGCTGGCCGGCCCCAACCCCGTCGACCTGGTCGAGGCCTTCGCGCTCCCGGTGCCCTCGCTGGTCATCTGCGCCCTGCTCGGAGTGCCCTACGAGGACCACGACTTCTTCCAGGAGAACAGCAAGCTCCTCATCAGCCGGGACAGCTCCGTCGAGGACCGGACGGCGGCACACGGCAGGCTGGTCGGGTATCTCGACCGGCTGATGGGCGAGAAGATGGAGAACCCCGCCGAGGACCTGTTCTCCGGCCTGGTGGCCCGGGTCGAAGCCGGTGAGCTGACCCGGCTGGACGCCGCGCAGATGGGCGTCCTGCTGCTGCTCGCGGGGCACGAGACCACCGCCAACATGATCACCCTCGGCACTCTCGCCCTGCTCGAACACCCCGAGCAGCTCGCCCTGTTGCGCGACAGCGACGACCCCAAGGTGATCGCCGGCGCGGTCGAGGAGCTGCTGCGCTATCTGAGCATCGTGCACAGCGGCCGGCGCCGTGCGGTCCTGGCGGACATCGAGGTCGCCGGACAGGTGATCAGGGCCGGTGAAGGCGTGATCATGGCCAGTGACATCGCCAACCGCGATCCCGAGGCCTTCCCCGACCCGGACCGCCTCGACCTGAGCCGCGACGCCCGCCGCCATGTCGCCTTCGGTTTCGGCGTCCACCAGTGCCTGGGCCAGCCGCTGGCCCGGATGGAGCTCCAGGTGGTCTACGGCACGCTCTACCGGCGCATCCCCGCCCTCAGGCTCGCCGCCGACCTCGCCGACCTGCCCTTCAAACACAACGGCGGCGTGTACGGCGTCCACGAACTCCCGGTCGCTTGGTAACCCACCAACCCCCCCACAAGAAGCAAGAAGCAAGAAGCAAGAAGAACAAGGAGAACGCCATGCATGTCGAACTGGACGAACCGAAGTGCGTCGCATCCGGGCAGTGCGTGCTCGTCGCCCCCGAGGTCTTCGACCAGCGGGAAGAGGACGGTATCGCCTTCGTGCTGGACGAGAAACCCGCCGAGGAGATCCTCGACGACGTCCGCGAGGCCGTGGCGGTCTGCCCCGCCGCCGCGATCCGACTGGTGGAGCGATGAACCGGATCGTGGTCGTCGGCGCCTCGGCCGCGGGCCTCGCGGCGGTCGAGACGCTCCGCCGCGAGGGCTACGACGGCACGCTCACCCTCGTCGGCGACGAACTCCATCCGCCGTACGACCGGCCGCCGCTGTCCAAGCAGGTGCTGGCGGCCGAATGGGCGCCGGACCGGGTGGTACTGCGGGCGCCGACCGAACTGGACTCCCTGGGGCTGGAGTTGCGGCTCGGGGCGGCGGCGACCGGGCTGGACGTGGCGGACCGTACGGTACGTCTGGCCGACGGGTCCCTGCTGCCGTACGACGGGCTGATCGTGGCCACGGGCGTACGGCCGCGCCGGCTGCCCGGGGAGGGCGCGCATGTGCTGCGCACCGTCGACGACGCGCTGACCCTGCGGGAACGGATCGGGCCGGGGCAGCGGCTGGTGGTGGTCGGCGCCGGGTTCCTCGGTGCCGAGGCCGCCGCCGTCGCCTGGAAGCTCGGTGCGCAGGTCACCCTTCTGGAACCGGCGCCGGTACCGCTCGCGCACGCGGTCGGTGAGGAGGTGGGGCGGGTGCTGACCCGGGCCCATCTGCAGCGCGGGGTGGACCTGCGGACCGGTGTCTCCGTCACCGAGGTGACCGAGGACGGGGTGCGGCTCGCCGACGGGGAGACCATCGACGCCGACGAGGTACTGGTCGCGGTCGGCTCGCTGCCGAACGTCGAGTGGCTGGCCGGGAGCGGGCTCTCCGTGGGCGACGGGGTGATCTGCGACGAGTACTGCGAGGCCGCGAAGGACGTGTACGCGGCCGGTGACGTCGCTCGCTGGTACAACCCGCTGTTCGGGGTGTCGATGCGGATCGAGCACCGCACGAACGCGGCGGAGCAGGGGATGGCCGCGGCACGCAATCTCCTCAACCCCGAGGCGCGCAAGCCGTTCGCGCCGGTGCCGTACTTCTGGTCGGACCAGTACGACATGAAGATCCAGGCGTACGGGTATCTGCGGGGCCACGACGAAGTGCGGGTCGTGGAAGGGGAGTTGGCGGAGGGGCGGTTCGTCGCCGCGTACCGGACCGGGGAGCGGTTGAACGGGGTGCTCGCGGTGGGAGTGACGCCGAAGGTGCTTCGGGGGTGGCGGCAGGCTATTGCGGTCGGAGCGTCGTGGGGGGAGGCCGTGAACTGAAGGGGCGCTTTCGGTAGGGGGCGGGCTGCGGGCCGGTGAGGGCTGGTCGCCCCTCAGGGGCGCGGGGCTGTATCGATATGCGGCTCCGCCGCGTGGGCGAGATACGGCACCGCCGATGACAGGGCACCCGCTGCCACCGCGGACAGGACGGCCCCGGCCGTCGGCGGGGTGCCGCAGCGCCACCACGACTCCGATCGGCCGGAACGTCAGCGTGGACACGCTCGCGGCCGCCGCCGACCCCTGCGCCCCCGGTATCCCGCCGCCCCACCAACCCCGTTCAGCAGGATGTACGACGCCCAGCAGCCCGCGGCGATCGGACCCAGGCCCATCCCCGGGTAGTCCGTCGACGGCTGCGGGCGCATCAGCACCACCACCCCGGCCGCTGTGTCCCGAACTCTGGCAGGGATCGAAAAGGCCCTGGGCGTATGGCTGTTGCGGTGCACCTCGCGTGAGGTGACGCCGACGGCGACCTGGCTGCGGGTGGTGGAGCGGGCCCGGCGGGTGCGCGCGGACGTCGCCGACCTGGTCCAGGAGGCCGGTTCGGGGCGCACCCGGATGCGGATCGGCTACGCCTGGTCGGCGGTGGGCCGGCACACCGTGGCCTGCCGGCGGAACTGGACCGCCGCGCACCCGCGGACGGACCTGCACCTCGTGCGGTGAACACAGCCTCTCGCTCACCGAGATCGCCGCCGGGCGCGGTGCCGGCGTGACCGCGGAGTCGGCCGCCAACCAGTATCCGCGGCCCGGCATCGTCTACCGGCTGGTGCGGGACGCCGAACCGGTCGCCGTCCGACAGGCCTGGTGGCGGGATGATCCGCCCCCGGCGGGCCGGGCCGTTCTCGAACTGCTCAGCGAGCTGTACCGCACCGGCGGAGCGCACGGAACGCCCGATCGCCCGGCAATACGGCAGACAAAATTGTTGACAATCTTGTTTGGCTAGATTTACGTTCGACAGGCACTCACTCAGGGAGGGCAAACGATGCCGAAAGAAGCCCGTCCGAGCACCGGAGAGCAGGCCAAGCAGCATGCGCTCGCGCTGCTGCGGCAGGCGATCCTGCACGGCGAGATGGCCCCGGCCCAGCGGCTGGTGGAGAACGAACTCGCCGAGGAGTTCGGTGTGACGCGGGCCAGCATCCGCGCGGCACTGATCGATCTGGAGGCCCAGGGGCTGGTCGAGCGGATCCGCAACCGCGGCTCGCGGGTGCGGGTGGTGACCGTGGAGGAGGCGGTCGCGATCACGGAGTGCCGCATGGTCCTGGAAGGGCTGTGCGCGGCGAAGGCAGCCGTCGCGGCCAGCGACGAGCACCTCACCGAACTCGCGGACCTCGGGGCGGCCATGACGAAGGCCGTCGCGGACGGCGAACCGGTCACCTACTCCGAGCTCAACCACGCACTGCACGACAAGATCCGGGAGATTTCCGGCCAGCAGACCGCCGTGCAGCTGCTGGAGCGGCTCAACGCCCAACTGGTGCGGCACCGCTTCCAGTTGGCGCTGCGCCCGGGGCGTCCGCAGCAATCCCTGAACGAGCATCTGGCGATGATCGAGGCGATCAGGGCCAGGGACCCGCAGGCGGCCGAGGCGGCCGTCCGCGCCCACCTCACGAGCGTGATCGACGCGCTGAGCGACTGAGACGCCCGGGGCTGGGTGGGCGCACACCTGTCCACCAAGGAGATTTCTGCAATGACGCACGCCAACGCGCCTGCCCCCGGTCCCGAATCCGGTCGACCGGGGGGACCCCCGTCCCCGCCGCGATCCACCCTGGTCGTCACCGCGCACGCCGGGGACTTCGTGTGGCGGGCGGGCGGAGCCATCGCCCTGGCCGCGTCCCGGGGCGAGAAGGTCACCATCAGCACACTGTACAACGTACCGGCCGGTGTGACCGCCAAGGCGTGGCGCGAGG